>PXDB01000026.1 GCA_003565155.1 Nitriliruptoraceae bacterium
GGGAAGCACAGGTGGTCGCACGCACCAGCGCCGCGACCGCGGCCGAGCAGCTGGCCGGCACCCTCGACGCGCAGGAGGAGGAACGCGCCGTCGACGTCGAGCACTTCCGTCGCCTGGTCCGCCTGCACCGCGCGACGGTCCCGCTCACCATCGGCGTTGTTGCGCTCCACGGTGGCGCTGTCCAGCGCGCGCAGGCTCTGGGCGTGGACCTTGAGTGCGGCCCACAGCTCGGTGAGGGCCGCCCGGTAGGCCGCGAGGCCCGCCAGCAGCGCCTGCGGATCGCCCGAGCCGTCGGGCAGGCCCAGATCGGCCGCGGCGTCGTCCCGGGCGGTCTCGGCGTCCTCGAGTAGCGCCTGCCGCTCGGCGACCTCCGACTCCGCGGCCGCGACCCGTTCCTGGTGGTGCTGGACCTCCGTGCGGGCGCGGGCCAGGCGGTAGTGGGCTGTACGCACCGCGTCCTCGCCGGGTGCGGCGGCGCGCTCCACCTCGGCGGTGTCGATCCGCTGGGTGACCTCGTCCCGACGGCGCGTGAGGTCGCGTTGCTGGGCGTCGAGGTCCGCGAGCTCGGCATCGAGCGCGGCCAACCGGCGCTGGCGGGCGCGTTCCCGGGCGGCGTGGCCGAGGTGCGCGACCTCCGCCTTCCGCCAGCGGCCGTGCAGGGGGCCGAGCCGCCAGCGCCCGTCACCGGTGACCCACACCTCGCCGTCCCGCGTCGCCGCGATCCGGGCGAGCAGTGCGGCAACGTGACCGGCCGGGACCGCTGCCGCCGCGGTGTCGCCGGGGGCAGCGGCGGGCACCAGGACGGCACCGAGGCCGCCGTCGGGCCGCGGCGGGGTCTCGGGGGCCACGAGCACCGTGTCGTCGGCGTCGAGCAGCGCGCCGTCGGGCGTGACCCAGGCGTCCAGCAGGCCGGCGGCCTCCAGGGCGGCCTCGTAGCCGGCCGCCGCGTCGTCGTCGACACCGGGCGCGAGGTCGACCAGCCGCCACAGGGGGGCGCCGGCCCGCCCGGCCCGGGCGGCGTCGTCCCGGGTGTGCGGCGCCGGGGGCGGGAGCGCCACCCCGGCGGCCACCTCCGCACGCTCGGCGGCGGTCCGCTCCTGCACGTCGGTGAGGGTCCGCTGCTCGGTGTCGAGGTCGGCCAGGTTGCGGGTGGCGTGCTGGCGGACCTCGGTGAGCGCGGTGTCGGCTGCGGCGGCGACCGGTCCGGCGCCGTCGCCGTCCCAGGTGGCGACGGCCTCGGCGAGGTCGGACACCTCGATGCCGGACAGGACCTCGAGCTCCGCCGCCCAGGTTCGGAGCGCGTCGGTGGTCGCCGTGCGCGCGTCGTCCAGGGCCGTCGCCGCGGCGGCCGCGTCATCCCGTGCCCGGTCGAGCTCGCTGGTGCGCTCGTCGAGCCGGCCCCGCGCGGTCGCCACCTGGCCGGCGAGGGACTGCACCTGCCGGTCCAGGGTGAGCAGGTGCTCGGCCGCCTGCTGGGTGCGCGCGAGCACGCCGTCGAGCTCCCGGCGTGCAGCGACGGCCGCGTGGTCGTCGCGGACGTCCGGCAGCGGCAGGGTCGCGAGGCCACGCTGGTGCGTGCCGGCGAGGCCGGTCGCCCCCGCCGCGTCCTGCGCCGCGCGTACCGCCTCGGTCACCTCCGCTCGCGAGGTGGCGGCGCGCCGGTCGGCGCGTTCCGCCTCGCTCGCCCGGTAGGTGGCCTCCCGTTCGGCGCGCGCCAGGTCGTCGGCACGGGCGTCGGCGGCCGCCGCCAGCTCGGTGGCACGGGACCGTGCCGCATCCAGCTCGCGGGCCGCCTCCATCTCCGGCGAGGACTCCAGGGTGCGGACCTCGACGCCGGCCGCGCGCTCGGCATCCGCCAGCTCGTCGCGTGCCGCCGCGAGGCGTGCCACCTCGGCGTCCGCCGCGTCCCGTCGCCGTTCCGCGTCGCGCAGTTCGCCGCGCAGCGACTCGTAGCGGGAGTTGGCACGGGTGACGGCAGTGGCCCGCCGGCGGACGGCGACCTGGGCGTAGCCGCGGTAGGCGGTGAGGAAGGTCTCCGTGGCGGCGAGCGCGGCCTGGTAGCCGGCGAGCTGGTCGCGGTCGTCGTCCAGGGCCCGGAACGCCTCCGCGACATCGGCGATCACGGCCGGCGGCAGGGGTGGCAGGGCCTCGGACAGCGCCTCGGAGAGCAGGGACTCGTCGAGCTGCCGGGAGAGCTGGGGGCGCCGCAGCTGCACCAGCAGGTCGACCAGGGCGTCGTAGCGGTGCTCACCGAGGCCGAACAGGGTGCGGTCCAGCACCCGCCGGTAGTCGGTGGCGGTGTCGAGCACCTGGCCGCGGTCGCCGATCGCCTCGATCAGCCGGTCGCGGGTCAGCGCGTGGCCGGCCTCGGCGATCAACGACAGCTCGTCGCCGACGCGCTGGTCGGTGACGAAGAACCACCGCCGGGGCGCGCCCTTGCCCGCGGTCGCGCGCATCCCGCACCCGATCGTGACGAACCGCTCCCCCGGCACCGGCACCTCGTGCGCACCCTCGCCCTCAGCCGACGTGTCGCCCGGCTGCGTGCGACGGCCGAGCTCCAGCCAGGCGTAGCCGAGGCGGTCGTCGTGCGTGCCGAGCAGCAGGTTCCACTCGATCCGCTTGGCGGTGTCCCCGTCCGGCTCCACCCGGTGCGGCTCCATCTGGCCGTCGAACAGGAACGGGACGGTGAGCGCCAGCACGCGGGACTTGCCGGTGCCGTTGTTGCCCCGCAGCAGCAACCGGCCGTCCTCGAAGGCGAAGGTCTCGTCGTCGAAGCGGTAGAGGTTGACCAGGCCTGTGCGCAGGGGTTGCCAGCGGGTGCGGCTCGGTGCGGGAAGCCCCTGCCGGACGGCGCCGGACGGCGCGGGCGCAGGCGGTGGCGGGGCGGCGAGGTGGGTGTCGGTCACGGCGGGTCCTGGCCGAACAGCTGCAGGGGGGGTGGCACGGTGGGCGCTGCGATCGCGTACCGGGCGATGGGCGGGCGCGGCAGGACGCCGTCGGCGGTCACCACGACGAGGTCGAGGGCGGCCAGCCTGGCCACCGCGTCGGCGGTGAGCCCCGGGGCGTTGGCGGGGTCGGTCGCGTCCTTGCGCCAGTACCTCGCGTGCCGGCCGGCCAGCGTCGCGGTGTGCGCCTCCAGCTCCTCCACGGCGACCACCGCACCGGGGCGTTCGCGCAGGACACCGGCGAGGTGTTCGGCCAGCAGCAGGGTGAGGTGGCCGTCGGTGCCGTCCTCCGGCAACCGCTGGTCGGTGACGTCGCCGCGGTCGTCGAGCAGGGCGATGCCCTCCGCGCGGACCTCCGCGACCAGGCCGGTCGCCGAGGTGATCGCACCCAGGATGCGGGCGCGCTGCGAGGTGAGGTAGGCGAGCTCTGCCGCGTCGAGTTCGTCGTAGGCCAGCACGGCGTCGTCGAGCAGCCGGCGGGTCAGCCGCTGCCGGATGGCGCGGTTGCGGGCGTCGGGGGTGTCGGGGACCGGTTCCTCGGTGATGGCGGCGAGCCGGTCGTCGAGGTGGTGGGCGTCGACGGTGGTGGGCGGCCGGCGGGTTGCCAGCATCCCGGCGAGGGCGCTGCGGTCGACGGCGTACAGCGCGTCGCCGGCACCGGTGACGTAGGCGGTCTCGTCCCCGTCGACCCGTCTGAGCACCTGCGCGGCCAGCAGCAGCCGGGCGACGGCGACCAGGTCGCGCCGCTCATCACGGGTCTGCAGGGTGAAGCGCACGCCGGCGGCAGCCAGCTCCTCGTCGGCGGCGACGCTGCTGACGATGCGGTCCGCGAGGCGCCCCAGGGCGGTCTGGCGTTCCTCGCCTTCGAGGGCGGCCAGGGCGAGGCAGAGCAGCACGTAGCGTCGTCGGGAGAAGGGCGGGTCGCCCGGACGGGCCCGGGCGCCGCGGGTGCTGTCGCTCAGCCGCGCCGGGGTCTTGCGCAGCCGCGCGTGGGAACGGTCGACCTGCACCGACCAGCCGGCCTCGCGGGAGAACCACTCCCTGAGCGCCGTGGCCTGGCGGCGCACCGCCGGGAAGCGCTCGTCGGTGGCGGGCAGCAGGGGCTGCATCAGCAGGGTGCGCAGCGCGATCCGGAACTCGTGCCGTTCGGCGGCCTCGAGCTGTTCGCGCAGCTCGGAGACCGGAGCGTCGACGGTGCTCACGAGGCGGCCTGCACGCGGGAGGCCGCGCGGATGTGCACGTGGTGGTCGGGCCCGGTCAGCACCCCGGCGGTGGTGTCGATCGTCGCCGACCGGCCGTCACCGGTGGGGACCAGCTCCACCTCGAGGGCGCCGTCGGCGCTCACGGCGACCACGGCCGTGCGCAGGTCGACGGCCTCCGCCAACGCGGCCGCCAGCAGGTCGAGGAACAGCTCGAAGGCGACCGGGTCGAGATGGCCGAGCTGGCTGAGGCGCACGGGCCCGTCGGTGCACAGCTCGGCGCGGGCGGCCGCGAGCTGGGCGGCCTCCTCGGCAGCGAGCCGGGCGAGGAGCGCCTTCTCCCGCGTGCGGTCGATCACGTCGTTGACCCGTCCCCGCCGGGTGGTCCGGCCGGTGCGCCGCAGCCGCGGGCTGATCCGCACCGGCGGCGCGTCCAGCCAGCTGGTGGCGGGCGGCACCGGCGACTGGTCGCGGTCACCGAGGGTGTCCTGGTCGACCGTGAGGTGGCGGGCGGGCGCCAGACAGAACGCGGCGCGCCACAGCCGGTGCGCCTCGGCATCCGAGCCGCAGGCGGCGAACCAGCGCGCCAGGGTGCGCAGGTCCCCGGAACGGTCGGAGCGGGACATCCGGCGCTCGTTGACGTCCGCGATGGCCTGGAGCAACGCCGGGATGGCAGCGCGGGCCCGGGCACGGAGCAGCTCGGCCTGGGCGGGCCGTTCCCCCTCGGGCAGGAACCAGCCGACCAACCCGGCCCAGCGGGCATGCCAGTTCTCCCGGGCGGCGGTCCGGTCCTCCTCGGTGGGGTCGAGGGCGTCGGTCAGCTCCCGATCGGCGGCGACCTGCAGGAGCCGTTCCACGCCCGTGCCCTCCAGGTCGCGCAGCAGCGCGGCGATGTGCGCCTGGGCGACCACCAGCTCACCGATGAACCGCTCGAGGTAGTCGAGCAGGGCGTCCTTGTAGGCCAGCAAGGCCTCCAGGTCGACCCCGTGCAGGTCGACGGTGCGTTGCAGGCTGGCCACGAAGGTCTGTGCGCGGTCGGTCAGCTCCTCGAACCGGCCCCACAGCGAGCGCAGGGTCAGGTGCACCTTGCCGACGTCGAGGTGGTCGGTCCCGGCCGCGGCGACGTCCCGCTCCGCCGCGTCTGCGACGAGGTGGTCGCGGAGCTCGTGCAGCAGGTCCCGGATGTCGGCCAGGGCAGCGGTCTGCAGCTCACCGGAGCGGCGGAGCCCGTGCTCGAAGACCTCCAGGGCACGCTCGGTCGCCTCACCCTCCGCGGTCAGGCGGTACAGGAAGCGGGCCCGGTAGAACTCCTCCACCGTCGCCACCTCGGCGGTGTCCGGGTCGGCGGAGAGGTTGCCCCAGTTGACAAGCCGGTGCAGCAGCCCGTCGACCTCCTCGGCGTCGGTCCGCGACGGCATCGCCGCGATCACGTCGCTCGGGCGCAGGTGCAGCACGAAGCGGGCCTTGGCGTCCGCGAATACGCCGAGCACCTCGCGGTAGCGGTACCGCTTGTCCGCAGCGAGGTGGGCGAACGTGCCGTAGTCGGGGGACACCGGGCCGGTCCTCGTCGGGGCGTGAGCGCGCGTCGCCGCAGGCTACTGCCGAGCTCCGACGTCGCCGCGCATCGAGGTGGCGCGGCGCCGCGTGCCGTCGCTGCCGACCCGCTCAGTTCGCAACGGTGGTCGGCACGTCACCGAAGGCCAGACGGTCCGACCGGCTGATGACGAACCGGTTCCGGCCGGCCCGCTTCGCTGCGTAGAGCGCGTCGTCGGCAGCCAGGAGCAGTGACTCCTCCGTCCCGCCGTGTTCCGGCCAGGCAGCCACCCCGATGCTCGCGGTGACCGGCACCTTCCGATCCAGCCCTTCGATGGTGGCCCGGTACCGCTCGGCGGCGACCTCCGCATCCTCGACACGGGCGCGGGTGAGCAGCACCGCGAACTCCTCGCCCCCGTACCGCGCGACGAGGTCCGGTCGGCGGGTGATCCGTCGCAGCGCCGCGGCCACGTCACGCAGCGTCTGATCACCCTCGAGGTGCCCATGGGTGTCGTTCAGCTGCTTGAACATGTCCAGATCGAGGATCATGACCGCCAGCGGCTGACCGCTGCGCTTCGACTGCTCCAGTTCCCGGGAGAGCGACTCATCGAACGTCCGTCGGTTGGCGATCTGGGTCAGGCCGTCGGTCTGTGCAGCGTCCTGGAGTCGCCGCATCAGCATGGCACGGCTGATCGCCAGGGCTCCCTGGCCCGCAGCCTGCTCCGCCGTGGTGACCAGCCGACGCTCCAGCCGTCGTTCCCGCCGCCATCGGCCCGGGCCGCTGTACTCGAGCACGAGGACGCCGCTGTAGGGCGGTTCCACCGTCATCGGCACCACCGCCAGGTTGCGTGCGTGCGGGAGGGCCTCATCCAACCACGCGTCCGCATCGCCGCTGTGCGTGACGCGGACGGTCTGACGGGTCCGCAGGGACCGACGCACCAGTGAGTCCTCATGGAGCACATCCGGCCCCGAGAAGGGGACCGCGCCGTCATCGGTGACCACCACCGCGCCGTTGTGTTGTCCCGGACCCGCGTCGCCGGTCGGCGACACGCTCACGTCATCGGCCGTGTCGCAGTGCACCATCACCACGGCACGGTCGGCGAGCAGCTCCTCGCGACCGAAGACGGCGAGCCGCTCGGTGGCCAGCCGCGCGTCGTAGCACTCCGCGAGGTCGAGACCGAGACGCTGCAGGGCCTCTGCGTCGTAGCGACGGCGTCGCAGCTCACGCTCGTTGACAGCGGCGAAGGTCGCGGTCGACAGGGCGATGCCCCAGAGCAGGGCGAGGAAGCGCGCGAAGTCGTTCACCGGGAACTCGGGGATGGTGACGCTGAGCACCGAGTTGACGGCAGGGTTCGACTGGGCCTCCAGCGCCGCCATCGTGAGCAGCGAGTACCACAAGGTCAGCTTCAGGCCGCTCCTGAACGACATCAGGAGCGTGACGCCGACGACGTGGAGGAGCAGCGGGCCGATACCGGTGCCGCCGACACCGCCCAGGGCGTAGACCGCCCACGTGAGGAGGACCCCGTCGAGGAGCAGCCCGATGGCCAGGCCTGCGCGTGCCCCGCGTCGAGGGAGCCGCACGAGGGCGGAGGAGGCGAGCCCGAGCAGCAGGTGGATGCCCGCCGCGATCAGCACGGGACGCAGCGGCAGCACGACCTCGCCGGGTGCGAGGAACCAGAGCAGCGGGGGGGTGACGGAGATGACCGTCCGCACCAACGCGGTCCAGCGGATGCGGTCAGCGAGGGGGAGCAGCCCCTGGCCACGGGAGTCGTCGGTGGCTGACATCAGGGACTCCGATCGCTGGTCATCAGTGCACCGAGCGGATCTCTTGCGGCTGGGTCGAGGAAGGGGAGTTCCGGGTCCGGGTACATCGGCGCGAGCGCCAGCTTGGGGTCACGGCTGTCCAGGCGGTTCTGCAACAGGAGGAAGAAGCCCAGCAGGGCGAGCATCGCGACCGGGAACTCCCCACGCTGTGCCATGCCGACCACGACATGTCCGGCGGCCCGGCTGGCCTCGAGCACGGCCGCGCCGACCCGGGTGAGTGCCGCCCACGCACGGTCGAACAGACCAGCAGCCTCCGCTGACTGCCCATCCGAGGGCGCGGTCGCGACCAGCGGCGCATCCTCGCCGTCACCGACGTCCCCATCCTCGGGCGAGGCGGGGTCCGGCGGGTCGGGATCAGCGTCATCGTCGGCTGACGGCGGGACCGGGGCCTGATCCTCAGTGGTCGCCTCATCCGAGGCCTGAGAGCCCGTCGACCCGGGTCCAGGGTCCGGCTCCGTGAGCGAGGTCTCCGGGTCCTCAGGCGCGTCGCCCGGAAGCTGCGGCGGCTGCGGAGCCGGGGACGGCGTCGGCACCGGCGTCTCTTCCCCAGGGTCGGGGTCGGGTGTCGGCGCCGGGGTCGGGTCGGGGGTCGGCTCCGGTTCGGGGTCGGGGGTCGGCTCCGGGTCTGGCGGCGGTGCCGCTGCCTCGACGGTCCACACGAGGTCCGCGAGCGCCCAGGTGTCCGCTGCGTCCGACACCGGGAGTACCTCGGCAACGATGCGGAAACTGCGACGCGCATCGGTGCGCGGATCCCACCCCGCTGCCGTGCCACCGCTGGCCGTGGCAGCGGCGAACTCGTCCAGGGTGCCGTCGAAGACCTCGCTGCCGACGAACCCGTCACAATCCCCGTAGCGGCCTCCGGTCCCCGACTCGATCCGCAACCAGAGGTGTTCGGCCAGGGGGCCGTCGACGTCCACCGCCCCGATGAGCGCGAGCGCCTCCTCGGTGGGCCCGCCGTACTCGACTTCGATGCAGTTGGCCACGACCTGACCGGGCGCCAGCAGGTCGGTGTCGAACAGCGCCCGGGAACCTGCATCGTCGGTCAGCGGCGCGGTTCCCACCACCTCGGTGGCTGCCGTGGTGCGCAGTTCACCGGAGGGTGCCAGCATCCCCGCCGCCATCAGACCCAGCGCCAGCGCCATCACCAGGCGCAGTGGGGACGCGAGCAACGCTCGCGCCCCGGTCGGCACAGCAGTCCTGATCGGCGGCGCGCTGCGCAGTGGTCTCTCCTTCGCGCGACATGTGCGCACCCGTCGGCTGCAGCGGGGCCGGCTATAGCGGAGGACCTCGCGCGCGAACCGGTGGAGAGCGGACGAGGTCGGTACCGCCCGACCACGTCGAGTCCCACCGGTCAGCCCTCTGGCGACCGACAGATGAGCCGGGGCTGCCGGCCCGATCCGTGCTCACGAACCGGGCGTGCCGGTGACGGGAGGCTCCGGTGCCCAATCAGTGGTGACGTGGTCGTTGCGCGCGCGGACGGAGAACTCGTAGGTCTCACCGGCCTCCAGGTTGCTGATGTTGCGGATCGTGCCCTGGAACCACGACGAGGTGGTCCAGTTGGTCGAGCCCTGCAGCCGTCGCCGCACCTGGTACTGATCAGCTCCCTCCACGGACGAGTGGCTCACCCTGAGCGAGGTTGGGAAGTCGGTTGCACTCGCGTTGAGATCCTGCGGCGCCCTGATCGGGACCGCGGTCGCGGCGATCATCGAGGTCGGGACATCCCTTCGCCCGGTGCTGCCGTCGCCGAGTTGGCCGCTGTCGTTGCGCCCCCAGCAGGAGACCCGCCCGGCGGTGGTCATCGCACAGGTGTACTTGTAGCCCGAGGCCAGGCTGCCGACGTTGGTGCCCGTCAGGTCGGTGCCGTCGGTGATCACCGGCGTGGGGCTGAGCACACTCAAGCCGTCGTCGTCGACACCGAGGTGGTTGCGGAGGTTCCGCCCCCAGCAGTACGCCGCACCGTCGGTGGTCAGCGCGCACGTGTGGTGGGTCCCAGCGGACACCGACGCCACGTTGGTGGCGGTCAACCCGCTGTCGGTCAGCACCGGCGTGGGCGTGGTCAGACCCTCGTCCGTGTGCTGCGTGCCGTCACCGAGCTGCCCGTTCCACCTCGCTCCCCAACAGTAGGCACGTCCCGCGTCGGTGACCGCGCAGGTGTGGCGGCCTCCCGCCGACAGCTGTGCGACGTTGGTCGGGCTGAGACCCGTGGTTGTGGCCACAGCCGTCGGGGTGAGCCGCCAGGTCGTCGTCCCGTCACCGACCTGGCCGAAGGCGTTGCTGCCCCAGCAGTACGCCTGGCCGTCAACGGTGAGCGCGCAGGTGTGCTCGTCACCGGCGAGCACGCTGTCGACGTTGGTGTCGGTCAAGCCGGTGCCGGTGGACACCGCGGTCGGCGCGTTGCGTTGCGTCGTGGTCCCGTCGCCGATGGTGGCACCCGCGTTCCACCCCCAGCAGTAGGCGGCACCGGCGGTGGTGACCGCACACGTGTGCCACCCGTTCGCGGAGATCTGGGCGAAGGTGGCGTTGGTGTCCACCGCCGTCGGGATGGCACTCGAACCCGTGGAGCCATCCCCCAGCTGCCCGGAGTTGTTGCGCCCCCAGCACCACACCTGCCCGTCGCCGGTCAGCGCACAGGAGTGATGCCAGCCGACCGTGATGTCCACCACGTTGGTGTCGGTGAGCCCGGTGGTGGTGTCCACCGGGGTCGGCGTCGGGATGTGGTCCGTGTCGGCGTCGACCCCCAGCTGCCCGTACCGGTTGTCCCCCCAGCAGTACGCCCGGCCGGACACCGTCACCGCGCAGGTGTGCTCGTCCGACGCGGACGGGGCGGACCAGTCGTCTTCCGGATCCTCGCCGCCGGCGGTCGACATCTGCGCCCACTGCCGGGGCATGGCGGTCAGCGGGGACGCCGGACCCCACTCGCCGGTCCGTAGCGCGTTGCGCCCACGCACGGAGAACTCGTAGACCTCGTTGTTGACCAACCCGGCGATGCTGGCCTGTGCCCCCGTCTCCCACTCCGTCTCGAACCACTCGGTGGCGCCATCCGCGCGGTAGCGGACCTGGTACTCATCGGCATCGTCCAGGCTGTTCCACGCCAGCGGCACCCCGCTCTCCCACCCGCTGGGGGCGCTCACCCCCGCCGGAGCAGCCAACGTGAAGCTCGCGGCTGCGGTGACCTGATTCCCCGACGCCTCCGTCTGGCCGGTGAACGTCGCTTCCACCGTCGCGAGGTTGACCACCGACATGCCCGCCACCGCGCACACCAGCAGGGCCCACGCCAGCGGCACCGTGCGCATCGCCGCGGGGCGAGACGCTGTCAGCGCATGACCCGACGGCCAGCCGTCACGGCCCCACACGCCGCGACCGCCCGGAACTCGTGGGTCTCGTGCTGGACGCTGGTCCATGGCCGACCATCGGCTGGCCGCGACCGGACTGTAGTGACGCGATGGTCCGACCCGACGCTCGCGGCAGTGGTGGCCCCAGCGCATCGGCGGACGTGCTCATCCGGCGACGGGGGGGCGTGCGGTCCACACCTGCCCCACCCTGCACTCGGGGAGACCGGTCGCGGGGACCGGTTCCTGGGCTGACACCGCGGGGGCCGGCTCAGGGGGCCTGGCGGGTCGAGTATGCCGGGCAGACCCGGTCGTCACGCCGGCCGGTTCACGTCGCATGGTCAGCAGGGTCACTGCACAGCCGGTCGCGACCAACCAGGCCGTGAAGAGCACCGGGTCGGTCGCCAGCCACCGGGCCGGCAGCCCGATCATAGGCACGAGCAGACGGCCCACACCCACGACCAACTCCGGTTGGACGGGCGTGCTGTCCGCACCTGCGTTCGCGTCGCCCTTCGTGCGGTAGCCGCCGGCCGGGTGCTCGCCTACGACGCGATGCAGGGTGAGGTCCCCGCCACGCGCGCGGTCCTGGTACGCGATGACCGTGCCGGGTGCCAACAGCTCGCCGTCGAAGGGCTCGAGCAGCACCACGTCCCCGGTCCGCACCGCGGGCGCCATGGACCCAGAGGTGATGACGACCGGCTCCCAGCGCAGGGCGGCGGCGGGGGTGACCACGAACAGCAGCAGCCACGCCAGCAGCAGCAGGTAGAAAGCGGCTGCGAGCGCGGACCCGGCAGCACCGCGGCCCGCCCGTTCACGCGTCGTTGGGACCATCCGTTGTGCTCCGAGCTGCGTTCGACCCGTCCAGGACGACGGTCCCACGGCGGCCCGGCGCTAGGACCTGACCTCCCATACGAACACCGCGTCACTGACACCGGCACCCTGCTCGGTATCGGGGGTGTCCTCGGCAAGTTCGACGGTGAACCGGAAGGTGCGGCTGTCCCCGGTGGACGACGGCGTCCACGTGTCGACACCGCCGGCGTAGTCCGTCGCGGCGCCGAAGTCGGCCAGGGTCTCGGCTGCCACGATCGGAGGCCCGGTGGCGGGGGTGAAGCCCCCGCAATCCTCGAACTCCCCGCCGTCGCCCACCTCGACGGTCAACAGCAGGTAGTCACCCAGCCCCTGCGAGCCACTCTCCGGACCGAGCACCTGGGCGTAGCCACCGCTGTAGAGACGCACCTCCTGAGGTTGCGTGAACGACCCCTCGTAGGACACCTCGATGCACTCCACGACGTCCTCGCCCGGCACCATGCCCGTGACCTCGAACATCGCGTTCCCCGCGTCGTCATCGGTCAGGGTCACGCTGCCCGCGTTGAAGCTGTTGCCCTCGTTCGTGGTCGTGGCGACGAACGCGGCCTGCGAGGTGCGGACCACCAGCATGGCCACGAGGAGCAGCGCCCCGACCGCAGCGAACAGCATCCTCGACCTGCTCAACTTCGCGTACATGACCACACCCCATCCGTGGGAGGTACCCGTCGCCGGTCACATGCCGGCTCTCCCCAGTTGCGTCGGCCAGGCGCGACGGGACTCAAGCGGTCACCTGCAGCGCACGAACCTCCCGCGGCCTTCCCCACGGCGGGTCCCGAAACCCGGCCCTTGGATCCCATCGCGCACGGCCACCAGTACGTCGGCGTACCCGCTCCGGTCGGATCGCAGCTCAGGGCCTCCACAGCCCGATCCCCGAGCGGAAGCGCCCCACGAACGCGGCGACAGGTCGCTCGAGAGCGCGGCTGATCTCCGTGCGGTCGACGGACGGGGCATCGAGCCACGCGACGAGCATGTCGACGCGCGCCCGGCCACGGCATCACTCGCCGCCTGCAGCGCCGGCATCCACATCTCCGTCAGGGCACCACGAGCCGCCCCGGTACGGATCAGCCCGTGTGAGGTCGCTCCCTCCTGTCGGTCGTGCATGCCGTCGACCACCCCTTGCCGCGGCAGTGTGCACGCCACAGTGCCGCGCAGGCGGTTGCAGCCGGCGGGGATCGTGAGGAACGCTCGCCCGGTCAGGCGCGAGCTGGCGGGTGAGGACGGTACGGCGTTGGTGGTGCGGCCACCGGGTCCCGATGATGCGGATGCGCTCGCCGAGGTCGACGAGCAGGTACGCGGGTTCGTCGTCGCTGGCCCCGCCCGCGACGCAGGTTCGGCCGCAGTAGGCGAGGTCATCGCCCTCAACGTGCACCCGGCCACCTGGGGCCAGGGACTCGGGTCGGCGCTGTTGCACGCTGCCAAGACGGGGCTGTCGACGGCCGGCTTCACCACCGCCATGCTGTGGGTGGTCTCCGACAACGTCCGGGCCCGCGGCTTCTCTGCACACCACGGCTGGCGTGATGACAACGACCCTGTCGCGGGAGGCACGGGCCAGCAGCACGCAGGCCAGCAGGCCCGTCCGCAGCGCGACCAGCTGCGCGACGCCGCGTGGCGCCTGCGGGACAGCATCGCCGCGCGGGACGCGCCCTCTGTCGCCCCTTCCCGCGACCTTGGCTGCGCGCTCCCCACCACCGATGAACGTCTGGCCCGAGCGGTACCCGACCTCGCGATCAGCCACGCCGAGTAGCCACGGGATACCTCCACGCTGGCGAGTTCCGTCACAGCAACAGCCAGGCGACTCCGGGCGTAGTCGCGATCCCGCGCCCGCGGTGCGGATCCGGATGATCACCGATGCCGCGGCACCCCCGTGTGCTCGCGTCGGGAAGGATCGCACTTCGACCGGGTCATCATGGTGGTGGTCCACGGCCCGCCGTCCGCCGTGCCAACTCCGCAGGAGCTTCTGCTGGCCCCGCTTCCGGGAGCCCATGCGCGATGGTCGGGCACTGCTGCCGAAAGGTCAGGCGGGCGCCGGCCCGTAGCCTTCGAACGCGTACGGGTGCAGGAACGCCCGCCGCCACAGCAGCTACCGGTCGAGATGGGTCAGTCCGACCGTGTCCGCCGCGTCGTCGAACTCGTCGTAGATGGTCTGTACGAGCCGGTCCACTATCGCGCGTTCCTGGGCCTCTGAGAGCAGGAACTCTCCCGCCGTGTCGATGCAGGTCGCCAGCCGTGACCGGCGGTCGCCAGCGCGGGTCACGGCCATCGCCTGGGCCGGTGTTGCGCGGCTGCGGGTCGAGGTCGTACGCCGGCGTGAGCGTCGGGTTGCGTCCGTCCCAGAACGCGACGTGGTTGCGGGCGTGGTCGTCGCGGCTGCCGATCAGGACGTTGAAGACCAACCGGCCGTACAGCGCAACGAGGGTCGCCTGCGGGTCGGTGACGCGGGTGCGGATGGTCTGGGCGAGGTCCGGGTAGGTGGCGTAGCGGCCGTACATCTCACCGAGGCCGAGCAGCGTGAGCGCGGACACGATCGCGCGACGTCGGTGGGTGCCGGGGATGCGATCGAACCGGTCGACGAGCAGCACGTCGCGATCAACACCGGGGACCCGCTCGGTCGCGGCAACGTCGCAGCCGGCACGGCGAGCGAGCTCCATCGCCACCGCCCCGCCCTTGACCTACGAGCCGACGTTGAGGATCGAGTCGATCGCTGCGGAGAGCGGCTCGCCGGGCCGCAGCGGCAGCTCGGGCAGGTACAGCCTGACCGCGTCGGGCCGTTCGAGGTAGGAGCGCCCGTAGACGAAGTGGAGCCGATCGTCGACCGGGTCAAGCGCACCGGCGACGACCGGGTCCTCGCGGTCGCCAAGCCACGTCCACACGTAGACGCGCTCAAACGTCATCGTCGGGCGTGCGGGTGTGGGGACGGACGCGGTCGGGGAACAGCGCGAGCAGTCGCCGACCGGACCTGCCGAGCAAGGCCGTCCGCGTCAGTGCCGAAGAGCGGAACGCCGAGCAGGACAAGCAACTCGAGCGATGTCCCGATCGCGACGGTGGGGTCACCGCGCTCGACCCTGTACAGCGTGTCACGGGAGATCCCCGCACGTGCGGCGAGGTCGGCGGCGGTCCAGCGCTCCCGCCGCCGTTCGGACGCGATCAGCAGCCCGACGACCTCAACCGCGTCGCGGGGGTCAACCACGTTCACGGACCCCCAGCCTCCCCGACCCCAACCCCTCCCGCAACCCTGCGTTACGACAAACACCGTGACGCGATCACGCCCCCACAATTCCAAGAACCGTGGCGTCCAACAGCCGTTGCCGCGCCCGGCAGTCGTCAACCTCTCCACAGCACCCCCTGCCGCCGCGCGCAGCCGACAGCCACACACCCCCAGGCCCGATCGCGTGTGGTCGGCATCGGTGGTCAGGTCCCCCAGCAGCCGCGTCGGCGCGGGGCGCCGTGCATCTTGACATGACCGCGCACGGTCCTACGGTGAGGAGCCGCCCCGGGGGAGATGGGTGTGGGCTGGGTCGACTGGTTGGGGCTGTTCGCGCTGTTGTGCGGTCTGGCCCTGTTCGCCGAGACCTTCCGGCCACGGCCGATGTGGCGCAACATCCGTCGGGAGCCGCCCGGGGGCTCACCGTCGCAGCGTCGCTGGATCGGTGCCAGCGTCATCCTGACCGTCTCTGGGATGCTCCTGGGAGGCCAGTTGGAGGGGGACACGGCGTTGTGGGCGGTCGCCTTCGCGCTGCCGGTCGCCGGTCTGGTTCCCGCACTCATGGGCGCCTTCCGCGGGCCGACGGAAGCCGAGCAGCGCCGACGTGCCGAAGCGCTGCACGCGGACGGCACCGACGCCAGCTGAAGGTCGCGGTGCGCTCCTCGCCCTCGGGTCGAGCCACAGGGGCGTGCGGCCCGCTGTAACGCGGTCGGGTCCGCAACCTCGGACTCACGGATGTCGTCCGGCAGCTGCCATGCGAGGAGGTAGGTGGGCAGGATCGCCAGCAGCGCTACGGCGACCACCACCCCCGCAACCACCCATGTCACGGCCCCGGCGTGCATGCGTGGAAGGAGCCAGAGGACCTCACGCGCCCCCTCGGGCGCATCGGGGCTCGCGAGCTAATCGTGACGCGCACCGAGGTTGGCCATGACCCACACGGCCACGATGAGCATCGCCACCCGGACGGCGCGGTGCCGCTCCCCGTCACGGCAGCTCGAGCCGGGGCGGTGTGGCGTCGTCCACGCAGCGCAGATCGAGGTCTGCCGTCGGGTCGTCGAGGAAGGCGGCGAGCAGCGCATCGGCGCAGGGGTCCTCGAGGACCGCAGCGTGCGAGATGCTCGGTAGCACCACGAAGGTCGCGTTCGCGAGCCCGTCGGCCACCTGTCGGCCCCATGCCGGCGGGGTGATGGGGTCGAAACGACCGGAGAACACCAGCGCCGGCACCGTCGACTCGAGCGGCAGGAGTTCGTCAGGCTCGGACTGCCCGACCACCCAGTCCTGGCACAGGTCGTACGCGCTCAGCACGTCCGCCTCCAGGCTGTCGAGGAACTGCTCGAACACCCCGTCATCGGCCAGTCGGTCGAGCTCCGCGAGGACGGCCTCTTCGTCGGTGAAGGCGTGCTCCTCGCGACACTCGACAGCATGGAACTTCCCCGCCGCATCCATACCGAGTTCCGGGTCGAATCGCCGCGCGAAACCTTCCGCCTCCATCTCGAGTACGTCGAGAGCGTCCTCGACGTCTCCGTCCGCGGCGAGCGCCAGCGCGCGTGGGACGTCGACCACACCGGAGATGTCGTAGAGGGCGTCGAACACCGCATCGATGAGCTCGTAGCCGGCGAAGCCTCGCGTCTCGTCCGTCCGGGTGACGGCCTCCTCGAACAGCACGGCGAGGTCGCCGTAGGCCGCGGTGCAGTCCGGCTGCTCGGCGCAGAGATCGAACACCTCGGTGAACGCCCCGACGGTGTTGGCCGGATACTCGTGGTAGGCCGGGACGGCATCCAGCGGATAGACACCGTCGAGGATGATGCTGCGGACCCCCGCGGGGTGGTCGCGGACGATCGCCGCCGCAAGTCGGGTGCCGTAGCTGCTGCCGAGCAGGTGCCACTCGTCGTAGCCGAGCGCCTCGCGCAGCTCCGCGAGGTCGGCGGCGTTCTCCGGGGTCGAGTAGGCGGCCAGAGCGATGCCGTCCGCGACCAGCCGGTCGTGGCAGTCGGCCGGGTCCTCGTCCTCGTCGCAGAGCAGCGAGGGTCGCGAGAACCCCGTGCCGCGCTGGTCCACCAACACCAGGTCACGGGTTGCCAGGATCGGGTGGTCCTCCCACCGGTCGAGATCGGACAGCCACGCCCAGTGCTCCGCGAGGGCCACCCCACCGGGCCCCCCGTGCAGGAAGACCACCGGGTCCGGCGCGGGATCGCTCGCCGGCGTGCGGAGGACGGCGACCGCCACCTCGATGCGCGCATCGGAGAGCCCGGTGCGCGACTCCGGGACGGTGAGCCAGCCACAGTCGACCTCGACCGCGATCTCCGGCTCGAAGGGGCAGGGCCCGGACGCGAAACCGCCGACCCCGGACGTCGGAGCCGTTGCGACCGGCTCCTGGTCGCGCGCGATCGCCGTGGACCCGTCGTCCGGGTCGTTGGACGTATCGCCCTCGTCCAGGACCAGGCACGCGGCCGAGAGGACGGCGACCGCGAGCAGCATCGCCAGGACGGTCCAGTGCCGCGCACCCACGGTGGTTCCTAGCTGTAGAGCCGCAGACCCGTCGCACCCCCCCGGAAGCGGGGTGCAGCGAGATCGGTGACCGGTCGTCAGGTGGCGGTTGCCAGCCGCCCGACTATAGGTGCGCAGACGCTCGAGGAGAAGCAGGAACCTCAGCCCGTTCGAGGCGGTGTCACGTCGACGGACTCCAGCGGACCTGACCGCTGCGCGACCCCTGGCAGTTCACCGGTGCGCGTCGTGGTACGCACCCCACAGGGCTGCCGGAAGTCGGCCGCGGTCCGAGACGGCATGGCCGGCCGCTCGCGCCCACGCTCGGACCTGTGCTGCGGCCGGCGCACGGTCGGGCGCGTAGCTTGCCCGTACCGACGCGGCCACACCCACGCCACGGTCCGGCGGTGACGTCGATCGGGAGGATCCTGGCGTGAAGCCCAGCTCCTTGTAGCCGGGCAGTCGACGCCGGTGCATCGCAGCGAGCATGGGCACGTTGACATCGAGGTAGTCGTGCACCTCGGCGGTGTCCTTGCCGGGATGCTCGCGCAGGATCCGCCCCACGTACTGGGTGATCCGCTGTGGGGCCGAGATCGGGAAGGCGAGGAACAGCGTGTCGAGCTTCGGGCAGTCGAAGCCCTCACCGATGGAGCGGTCGGTTGCGACGAGGAGGAGCTGGTGGTCCGTTTCGAGCCGTTCGTGGACCGCTCGCCGCTCCGTGGGCCTGAGGCTTCCGTACAGCACCAGCGGGTCCAGCCCCAGGTCGGACAGCCGGCTCGCGAGCGCATCGACGTGATCGGTCCGGCTGCTGAGCACGAGGCAGTTCCGCCCCCCTCCGACAGCAGCGGCCACATCCCTACAGATCTGGTCATCGCGTCGCTCATCGTCGACGAGTGCGGCGTTGATCAGGGCCTGTACCTCACCACGGGTCAGGCAAACGGTGCGGTCACCGCGTCTACCTCTCTCCGCGGATCGTGGCCGTCGTCTACGGCCTGCCCGACGACGCCGCGTGCGCCGTCGAAAGCTGACCCGAAGAGACGTGTCCGTCAGGACGCTCCACCTCGGTCCGTTCGGGTCGACAACCGTCACTGCGAGCGTGACACCGCGTGCCACCACCACTCCCGTCATCCGCGCTGGGTCGGCATCGTTGACATGGCATCGCCGACGCGCGTGCACCGGCCCGAGCGCTCGCACCACCACCGGACACTTCTCGATCATCGCATCCAGCCGAGGTGGAGATCGCCGCACCTGGCGAGACGCTGTGGCCGCTTACGTGGGCTCGGCGACGGGCAGGGTGTCGCAGGGTGATGCGATGGTCACCTCGATCAGTCGCGACACGGAGCACACGTATGCCTACCACGACCACCTCGACACCCGCACTCGATCTGCTGCGCCCACAGGAGCAGGCAGGACTGTTGCCGGCGCTGCTGTCCGCACACCCGGAGCTTGCCGAGTCACTCCAGATGCTGGCGTTGGCGCGTGTCCGCGACGTCGACGCGGACACGGTTGCCAGTGAGCTCGCAGAGCGACTGGACGACCTGCCGCTCATGGAACTGGCGAACCGCGCGGGCAAGCGGCCGGGCTACTACGTGCACGAGACCGAGGCGGCGAACGAGATCGTCGCCGAGGCACTCGCACCGTTCGAGGAGGACCTGTGGCGTGCCGTCGCCCTCGACCTACCCGACGTGGCGGGCACGATCCTGGTCGGCATCGTGGCCGGGCTCCATCGCTGTTGCGACGCAGCCGACGGAACGGTGCTGGCCTACGCGGGGCCAGACACTCCCGGGGAGCACGCGGCCTGGCTGGTCCACCAGGCTCTCGAAGCCGGCATCGATCTCGACCCTGAGGAGGTCGAGTCCCGCTGCCCCGACTGGTCCCTGCTCCCCGACGGACTCCGGCAGAGCTGACCGCCGAGCGCCCCCTGGCAGGGCACCGGTGTCAGGCGACTCCTCCATCGAGGATGCAGTCGTCGCGTGTCGTGCGCACGAGGTGGGTCGGGGTGGCCGGCGCGCCCTGCCAACTCAGGAGGCCGGTCCTCCCCTGAGGCCTGCGGGATCTCGATCGCTGCCCGCCCGCTGGGACCGACGGCCACCGCTGCCTTCCACACGGCGAGGGCGAAGCCGGCCGTGTGTTCCGATGGGTTCAGCGGCGGGGAACGGTGCGGCCCTTCGCCGGGAGGGCCGCAGTCAGGATCCTGACGCTCGTGGCACCGGCCGACAGCGATTCGGCGGTCCAGACGGTCGAAGGCATCGTGCACATGCGGCGGTTATCGCGTGGTTGTCGAGACCCCGTTGGATGCTCGCGATCGGTTCGCCGGCCCTCTATGGGGAACCTCGCCGCGGTTCAGGTCGGCAGGCGGAGCCGCCGGCCTGAACCTTCCGCCTCGGCGGGGTCGAGGTAGGCGTTGGTGGCTCGGACCTGCTCGTCTGCGCTCTCGAAGGTTGCCCAGTCCATGTGCGCCACCCATCTCTGGGCGAAGTCCATAACCGCGTGAAGGCTCTGGCCGTCCCCGTTGCCGCTGGATAGCGCGGTGAGGGAAGCGAGGTAGTTGTTGCGGAAGCTCGTCGGGATGACGACGCGCACCTGCCCGGCGATGCTGAGCTCGGCATTGGCCATCAGCCGGGCGATCCGGCCGTTGCCGTCGTCGAACGGGTGGCACTCGGTGATGAGCACCATCATCCCGACGGCCCTGCTCATCGGATCGACGGTCGCTGCCATCTGGTCGAAGCCCCGCCGGAGGGTGCCTTCGACGAGCTCTGGGTCCACGAACCTGTAGCCTCCGGCGTAGTTGGGTTGCTCCTTGAGCATCCCGGGCCGCTTGTCGGGTCGTGCGGCCATGAGGATCTCGTGCCGGTGCTGCAACAGCTCCAGTAGCTCGTCCGAGCTGGCCGGCACCCGGCGACGATTGTCGGGGTCGCTGGTGAGCCGGTAGGTCGCCGCGACGTCGTGCGCATCGGCTGGGCGGGTAGGCGGGACCCAGCCGTCGACGGCGATCCTGCGTGCTTCATCGACACCGAACTCCGTGCCCTCGATGAAGTTGGAGAAGTACGCCTCGAAGAATGGCAGCCACGCCCACCGTTCGGGCGCACCTGCGGCCGCGCGAGGTTGTGGCGCGAGTCGGCTGACGCCACCCAGGACGGCTTCGAGCCGTTCGACGATGTGAGCGTCGTAGGGGACTCCGGCCACCCGGGCAGCGAGACGTTCCGAACGAGGTGTGCTGGTCACCGTTCCCAGCACCGAAACGAGGCGTTCGCGCACCGCCGCGATCTGACGCGGGTTGAACGAACCGGCGATCACATCGAGCTCGGCCAGAACCCGTTGGATCCGTCCTGGCCCCCCGCGGCGTGCGAGCGTGTCGATCTGGTCCTCGACCGCAAGCGTCCCCGCACGGCTGCGGGGCGGCCGACCCTGGATGTCGATGTTCTCGACGAGCGTCCGTGCCTGTCCCGCCAGGGCGATGCCGTCGGGCAGCGGCATGTCGCCGGGGAGCGGCGGCGGGCCGGTCTCAGCCACGACCGTGAGGCCAGGCAGGGTGAGCGGTGCCTTGCGAGGCGGGGTCGGATGGGCGATGTAGAGGACCCCGTCCACGGGTTGTCCGCCGGCTAGGGCGCTTCGCCCGCGGATGACTGCGCCTGGCCAGATCACCGCGATGATCGCGTTTCGATGGAGCGACGTGACGTTCTCGGGTGGCAGCGTCGCCCCCACGGCGTAGATGCCTTTCGCCAAGCGCAGGGCGGAACCGGAGCTCGCGAGGCGGCTCAGGTGGGCTCGGTTGGAAGCGGTGGCCCGCGTGAGCTCACCCTGCGGAGGGAGCGAAGCAACACCCATAGGAGAAACCGTCCCGGACAGCCGATGATGAGCAACTATTCTCGCGCAAAAGAGTGCATGAAGCAACATTTTCGGCAGTAAATCGCCCTACGGCCGGTGTGGTGGTGTTGGTGACAGATGCTGGCGAAAACCGTCCCGGGCGTTCGACTGAGGGAACTTCCGTACCGAAAATGCGACCTTCAGGCGACATCGACGAGCGAAAACATCCCTCCCTCGCGGAAGTTCGGCAGTGCAGATGTGCGCAACGCCCGTACTCCCTGAGCTGGGGGTACCGCCGAACCATCTGGGCGCCTCACCGATGGTCTCGTGGCGTCAGCCGACCCTGGAGACGACGTCCGGGTGGATCGACCGGCGCGTGCGCGACGAGGAGCGCCACGGTTTGAGCATGTGGGCGGTGGAGCGACGAGGCGAACATGAGGTCATCGGACTCGCCGGGTTCCTCCCGCGGGATGATGGACGGATCGAGCTCGGCTACGTCGTCCATGCTCGTCACTGGGGTGGCGGCTACGGCACCGAAGCCGCAGGGGCCGCGCTGGGTGCCCTGGGGGATGACCCCCGAGTTCGACTCGTCATCGCCACCATCCGACCCTTCAACTCTAGGTCCCTTAGCGTCGCGCGGGCTGTCGGCCTACGGCAGATCGAAAGCTACGTCGACGACCGCGGCCAGATGCTCATCTTCGGCGTTGGCGCCTGACGTGTCCACGGGGACGTGGATGGCTACAACGCCCGTTGACGAGAGATCGCTGCTGGGGAGGTGAGTGCGGGCCTTGGCCCGAAGTACCGCAGTCACACCCTCGCACGGCAAGGCTCGCACGAGCCCTTCCCGCACACCTCCCGTGATCGCCGTCGTTGAGGAGCGAGTGCGCTGCACAACCACCCCCACCTCCGTCCTCACGCGCCGCGTCGCCGTCGTACTCGAAGAGCGTGAAGCCCCACAACGTGCGCGCCGCGGTCGTGGCGACGCGTCGACGGCCAGGTGGGCGACCGGGCCGCAGCGGGTGACGCGGGGCCGGCCTGCCGTGTGGCTCGCGGGCCAACGCCGCGAGAGCGCGAACGGATGCCGGGGACCACCGAACCGCCGACTCGTCAGCGCGGCGCACCGGTGCCATCTGTACTCCGTGCGGAACGCATGGACCCCGGGCCGGGGCCGGGAGTCCCTGCACGTTCGGCGTCGATGACGAACTCCAAGCGGCCTCCGACGAGGTCGCCGCGAACCAGGAGCGAACAGCTGCGCAGCTCCTGCGCGTGCCGATGAACGACGCCGTGCATCGTGGCGTAGCGACTCGAGCCAACCGTCGTGCTGGTGCTCCGCATGCTGCGCGACGCCGAACGCTGGCCGCCGGGATAACCGCGACTGCTGGCTCAGATCCGTGCCATCCGGTGCTCGGGAGACCTCGCCCGGGTGTCCGGTACAGGAAGCGCCGATGCGGGCACCTCCGCGACCCGACGCGGCGGCGTTCCGTAGGGTTGCGCACCGGGCGGGGAGACGCGGGCCCGACGGCGGACCCGCGGCGCCCGGGGAGGGTGGGTCCATGGCGACCTTGACCGGCGGGACGATCATCACGCGGATGCTGGCCGCCGAGGGCGTGGAGCGCGTCTTCGGGATCATCGACGGCACCTACTACGGGCTGTACTCGAGCCTGGCGGAGTCCGGGATCGACCTGATCTCGCCGCGGCACGAGACCTCGGCGGCGCACATGGCCGGCGCCTACGCGCGGACGACCGGACACCTCGGTGTCGCGATCGCCAGCAACGGCCCCGGGGTCGCCAACGTGCTGCCCGGGGTCGCGGTGGAGCAGGGCGAGGGCAACCGGGTGCTGCTCATCACCTCCTCGCGACGCACCGGCATCGGGTCACCCGACCGTGGTGGCACCTACCAGTACTTCGACCAGACCGCGGTCACCGCCCCGATGACCAAGTGGTCGGTGCACGTACCCTCGGCCGACCGGATCCCGGAGCTGCTCCGCCACGCGCTGAGGGCGGTGTGGTCGGGACGGCCCGGTGTCGTCCACCTCGACGTCCCCGAGGACCTGATCAACACCGGCCACGAGGTGGACGGGCAGCTGTGGGCCCCGTCGACCTACCGGTCGCTGGTGCCGACAGCCCCCGACCCGGCCGAGCTCGCCACGCTGGTCGAGCTGCTGAACGCGGCGGAGCGGCCGCTGGTGCACGCCGGCTCCGGGGTCCTGCACGCCGGCGCGGAGGCGGAGCTGGCCCGCCTCGCCGAGCTCCTCGACGCACCGGTCACCACGAGCTGGGCGGCCCGCAGCGTCATCGACGAGCGTCGTCGCCAGGCGGTCGCGATGGTCCATGTCGACCTGGTCGACCGGGTCCGTAACGAGACCGACCTGATCCTGGTGCTCGGCTCCCGGCTCGGCGAGACGGACTGGTGGGGGAAGGCACCGAACTGGGCCCGTGCGGACGCGGCCGCCACCGTGCAGGTCGATGTCGACGAGGCGGTGCTCGGCGCCAACCGGCCGCTGAAGCTGGCGGTGCGCGCCGATGTGGGCGCGACCCTGCGCGCCCTGCTGGAGGCGCTGGCTGCTGCCGGGCGCTCACCTCACGCCGACACGCGCGCCGCCTGGCTCGACGACATCGAGGTGGCAGCGGCCAAGGACCGCGCCAAGCTCGATCGTGCGCTGAAGGCCAAGGACGCCGACGGGCCGGTCCATCCCTCACGGGTCCCCACGATCGCGCAGGAGGTGTTCCCCGAGGACACGATCTGGGTGGTGGACGGCGGCAACACCGCGGTGTGGAGCCAGTTCTACCTCCAGGCCCGCACGCCGCGCTCGGTGCTGTCGACCTTCAAGTTCGGGATGCTCGGTGCCGGGATGGCCCAGCCACTCGGTGCGAAGGTCGCCGCCCCGGACCGTGAGGTGTGCTGCCTGATCGGCGACGGGGCCTTCGGCATGCACCCCCAGGAGGTGGAGACGGCGGTGCGCCATGGGCTGAAGGTCACGTGGGTCGTGTTCGCCGACCGGGCCTGGGGCATGGTGAAGATGAGCCAGTCGATCGCGGCGAAGCCACTGAAAACGGTGGCGCGACGCCTCCTGCTCGACCGGCCGCTGCCGGAGGGTGACACGGTCTACGCCGACCTCGGCGAGATCCGTTTCGACGAGCTCGCCCGGGCCATGGGTGCCCGCGGCGAGTACGTCAGCCGTCCCGAGGAGCTGCGGCCCGCCCTCGAGCGTTGCCTGGCCGGCGACGGCCCCGCGGTGGTCCACGTCGACGTCGACGCAGGCGCGCACCTGTGGGCGCCGGCGCTCAGGACCTTCAAGGCCATGCACGAGGAGCCGGCGGGATGACGGGGTCGCTCGCGCCGCTGCTGGCAGCGCTGCTGGAACCTGTCCTGGCTCCTCTCCTGGCCAGCGACGTCATCGTCCTGGCCGCCGAGGCCGTCGACGGCATCCGGCTGAACTTCGACCCGACCAGCCTGTTCATCCTGAACGTGGCCATCGGGCTGATCATGTTCGGGATCGCCCTGGATGTCCGCGTCGCCGACCTCCGGTCGGTGTTCGCCCAGCCCAGGGCACCCCTGGTCGGGCTCACCTCGCAGTTCCTGCTGCTGCCCGCGGTGACCTTCGTCCTGACCCGCATCCTGGACCCGGCGCCATCGATCGCGCTGGGGATGATCCTGGTGAGCTGCTGCCCGGGCGGCAACGTCTCCAACATCGTCACCCACCTGGCCAAGGGCAACACCGGCCTGTCAATCGGCATGACCGGCGTCGCCACCCTGGTCGCGGCGGTGGCCACCCCGGCCAACTTCGCGTTCTGGGGCGCGCTGGATCCCGGCACCCGCGAGGTGCTGCGTGCCGTCGCCCTCGACCCGGTGGACCTGGCCATCACGATCCTGCTGCTGCTGGTGGTGCCGGTCACCGCCGGCGTCCTGCTGCGGCTGCGGCGCCCGGAGCTTGCGGCCAAGCTGTACCGGCCGATGCGCACGATCTCGATCGTGTTCTTCATCGGCTTCGTCGCCATCGCCTTCCTGTCCAACATCGAGCACTTCGCGGCGCTGCTCGGGGTCGTCGCGCTGGCGGTGTTCCTGCACAACGCGTTGGCCCTGTCGCTGGGCTACGGGGCCGCGGCCGCGCTGGGACTCGCCGAGCGGGACCGTCGGTCGGTCAGCATCGAGGTCGGCATCCAGAACTCCGCGCTGGCCCTGGTCCTGATCTTCGGGTTCTTCGGCGGGCTCGGCGGGATGGCGCTGGTGGCCGCCTGGTGGGGGATCTGGCACCTGATCGCGGGGCTCACCGTGGCGAGCGTGTGGTCACGACGCCCGCCACCGGTGGTGGCCGCCGATCCGGTGCTCGGCACGTGAGCGGGGTCCTGGTCACGGGCGGGACCGGCTACCTCGGCGCCCTCGCCCTCGCGGCGCTGGCGCAGGTCGACGCCGGCGGGCCGGCTGGTCAGCTGCACCCCCTGATCTCCCTGGACCGGCGCCCGCCCGCGGACCCGGTCGAGGGCGTTACCTACGTCACCGCCGACCTGCGCGCCACGGACCTTCCGGCGTTGCTGACCGCGCACGAGGTGACCGCCGTCGTCCACCTCGCCGCCATCATCGACCCGCCGCCCGGCATGGACGAGGCCACCCTCCACGACATCGAGGTGGGCGGCACCCGCCAGGTGCTGGACGCCTGCCGGGCCGCCGGCGTCGACCACCTCACCGTCGCCTCCTCCGGTGCGGCCTACGGCTACACCCCCCGCAACCGCGAGCGGGCGCTGACGGAGACCGACCCGGTCCCCGGCCACCCGCACTTCGCCTACAGCCGCCACAAAGCCGAGGTGGAGGCGTTGCTGGCCGAGGCGCGCCGGTCGTCGCCGGAGCTCGGTCAGCTGGTGCTGCGGCCGGGCACGATCCTCGGCGAGGGCACCCACAACCGCATCACGCGGCTGTTCACCGGACGCGTCGTGCTCGGGCTGTCCGACACCGACGTGCCCTTCGTGTTCATCCACGACCGCGATGTCGCCGAGGTGATCGCGCGGGGGGTGACCGAACGCATCACCGGCGTGATCAACCTCGCTGGCGACGGGGTGCTCAGCCTGCGCGAGATCGCGGCGATCGAGGCCAGGCCCTACCTGCCGATCCCGCCGGCGCTGCTCCGGGGCGCGCTGCGGGTGCTCCGGCCCCTGGGGGTGGTGCGCAGCGGCCCTGGGCAGGTCGACTTCCTGCGCTACCGGCCGGTGCTGGACAACGCCCGGCTGCGGGCGGCCTTCCCGGGGCTGCCGCGGCTGACCACCGCCGAGTGCTACGCGCGCTTCCGCGAGGCCCAAGGTAGCTGACAGCGTGGTGCGTGCCGAGGATGCCGGGCCCTGCTTCGGCAGCGCCCCGACGGCACTGGTCACCGACGCCGGTGGCCACCTCGGCCGGGCCCTGCTGCGCCTGCTGCCCGCCACCGGTGACCGCACGATCGGGGTCGACCGCCCGGGCACGGCTCCTCCCGCTGACCCCGACCGCCTGGCGGAACGGTGGCTGGGGGTCGACCTCGCCGACCCCGACAGCGAGGTGGAGCTCCGAACGGCGCTTGCGGACGTGCCGCGGCTGCGCCTGGTCGTGGCCGGCGCCGGGGTGACGGCGCTGCCGGTGCGGCTTCGGGGGCAGGAGGGCCGGGGGTGATGCGAGCGTCCCGTTCGGCTGCGGAGCGAGCCCCGGCAGCCGGGCGGCCAGGAAGCTTTGCAGCGAACGACACGTGAGAACGTCACTTCGCTGCACGTTGTCAGACGCAACGTCACGTCACCGCCCCGACGAGGATGCCGCCACCGGGAGGCGGGCCGCCCCGGACAGCCCGCGCCGTAGCCACGATGCCGCGTGTCGCCCGCCACGTTGAAGGGACCACTTGAAGGGGAGGTTCGCCACGGGGATGGGACCACCTGGTTGCCAGTGATGGGACCACCTGCGTTGTTGTCGGTCGCCTGACCGCTTGTGTGCGTGTCCGCAGTCTTGACGGAGGGCGCGTCTGGGTCTCCCCCGACCATGCGGAGCTGCGCACAGTTGGCGGTGGAAGCCTACAAAGCCCATCGATCGATGCCCGACACGAACTTGCTTTCGCAGGTCGGCCATGGGACGTGTCCGTCGAATGGACAACCCGAGGGCTGTTCGCGCGGGCCTCACGACCTCGGGCCCGGATCCACAGCACGAGGCCGGCACCGAGCCCGACCGCGGCGTACGGTCCCCAGGCCTCGGCACGCGCGAGCTCGGACGGTTCCACGAGCACGGCCAGCGACAGCGCCAGCACGCCCGCCACGGGGGCACCCAGCGACGGGTGCATGTTGTTGAGCTCCGACAGCGGGTCCCGGAACCACTTCATCGGATCCCCCTGTGCTCGTCGGCCTGCTACCGAAGGCCAGCCGTCCAAGAGGCGACAGGCGACGTCGAGCTATCCCGCCGACACCCTTTCGGGCAGGTAGCCGTGAACAGAGCGTGACGGATCACGACGCGGCTGCACGGTCGGGCTCGAAGAGGGTGTCGATCCGTTCCTCGAGCATGTCGGCGAGGCGGAAGGCGAGGGTGAGACTGGGGTCATGGCGACCGGCTTCGATGGCGTTGATGGTCTGGCGCGAGACCCCGACCAGGTCGCCGAGCTCCGCCTGGGTCCAGCCACGGTCGGTGCGGCGGGCCCGCACGTGGTTGTTCATCGTGTGGAGCGCACCATCACGGCCAGCGCCCAGGCGAGCATCCCGATCGAGAACACTGCCCACAGCTCCAGGTTGCGCGGGAGGAGATCGACCTGGGTGCCGAGTAGCCCGATGGTCAGCGCCGCGAACATGCTGGCGGCGAATCCGACCGCGAGCCCCTCGAGCTGGAGTTGGCGCTGGTACTCGTCGCGGCGCGCGAGTGCACGGAACACCGCTCGGATCACGACCGCGATCGGGACCAGGGGTAGCAGCCACCACAGCAGCGGCCAGCCGAGCGCACCGCCCGTGTCACCGAAGGCAACCGCCAACGCGATGGTGACCACGTAGCCGAGCATGCCCGGGACGAACTCCCGCACGTATGTCCGCGCCTGGCGGCGCTCGACCTCGGACGGCGCGTTCGGTTGCGATGACATCACGTCCCCGACCTCCCGGCGATGGAAAGCGTCCTTGACATCCCACACCCTGCCCGTCGACCGTCGGGATGTCAAGCCTGCTTTCCAGGCGATCGAAGCGGTCACGCAGTTCAGACGGTCCGCGATCCGCTCTCGGCCGCGACGCCCGACGCAAGGAGGGTGATCGCCGACGACGCGGGGTCGACACGCATGCGGACCCCCTGGGGCACGGTCCAGATCGGGTCGGTGTGCCCGAGGTCGACACCTGTCACCACGGGGAGCGTGTCGAGACCCTCCTCCTCGCGTACCACCCGCAGGATCGCCTCGTCGTAGGCGGCGTGCTGCTCGACGGGCAGATCCGCCCCGCCCGGCCGGCCGAACACCAGCCCGGCGAGCCGCTGCAGCTCCCCGGTCGCCGCCAACGAGCGCAGCAGGTAGGTCACGGTGACCGGGGGCGGCTGGTCCTCGCTGGTCTCAAGGACCAGCACTACCCCTTCCAGCGACGGCCACCAGGCGGTGCCACGCAGGAAGTCCAGCACCTCGAGGCACCCGACGACCGTCTCGCCCTCCCGCTGCTCACCGCCGTGCCAGCGCCAGCCGGTGCTCGGCCGCAGCGCACGCCGTCGCTGCTGGTTGGCCGGGTCGGCCCAGTCGAGGTGCTCCACGGTCCACCCGTCACGGTTCTCCGGCCAGTCGTAGGGCGCGTCCACCTCGAAGAGCGCCCGACGAACCCCCTCGACGAGGTAGTCGTGGAGGCCGCCGTTCTCCGCGAACCCGGCCATGATCGACGGGCCGTAGAAGGAGGTGATGCCGGCCCGCCGGAGCGCCATGTGGGTGATGGTGCTGTCGGAGTAACCGAGGTAGGGCTTTGGGTTGGCGGCCAGCACCCCGACGTCGAGGTGGCGCAGCATCCGGATGGAGTCGTCACCGCCGATCGTGGAGACCACCCCGGCGATGCCCGGATCCGCGAAGGCACGGTGGAGGTCGTCCGCCCGGGCGGCCGGGTCAGCGGCGACGGCCGCGGGTTCGGCGAGCGTGTGCGGCATCTCCACCACCTCGACACCGAAGGCCGCCTCCAGCTGGCGCTTCCCGGCCTCGTAGCGGTGCGGGAAGGTGCCCGGGCCGCCCCACGACGAGGTCACCGCCGCGATCCGGTCACCAGGCTGCAACCGGCGTGGTCGTACCAGCACTGCTCGCTCCTCCTCGAGGTGTCGGCCCTCGACCGTACTGCCGACGACAGCCGTGGGTCGCCGACCGTGGCGCGTGCCAACGGGTGCGGCGTGACCTGGTCGGTCAGTCGCGCGTGTCGGGCACGCGCGCGACGGCGAGCAGGTGGCTGGCCGCCCCGAGCAGTTCCGGCTCGCGCTCCACGAGCCGTGCGCTGGATAGCAGGATCTGCCGTCGGGCGGGATCGGCCCATCGCTCCGCGATATCGGGGGCGAGGAACCCCGGGCCCTCGACGTTGAACACCTCGACGTCCCCGAAGCCGGCATCCACCACCTCGCGGGCGAGCTCGCTCGGCAGGTGGAAGTAGGCGTTGGTGAACACCTCCCGCCCGCCGCGGAACACCCCCGTGGAGATCCCTTCAGCGACGATCTCGAACACTGCCGCGCCCAGCGCGTCCAGGCGGACGAGCAGGTCGAGCAGGGCGGCGTAGCGCGAGATGGCCGCGGCGAACAGCAGCCCACCGGGCCGAAGCACACGATGCGCCTCCCGCAGCGCTTCCGCACGATCGTCGGCGTCCAGCAGGTGGTAGAGCGGCCCGAGGAGCAGGACCGCGTCGACGGACCCGTCCGGCTGATCCAACCGTCGGGCGTCACCGAGCTCCGCACGCACACCGGTCTCGCGGGCCTGCTCGACGTGCAGGACCACCGGATCGACGAGCACGACGTCGTGACCGAGCGCCCCCAACCACCGGGCGTAGACACCGGGACCACCGCCGACGTCGAGGATCCGCAGGTCGCTGCCGGGCAGGTGCCGCTGGATCAGCTCCTGGGTCCGCGCCAGCTCCAGCGGCCCGGTCGCCAGGCCACCCGACAACCGCTCGGCCTCCGCTCCGCGCTCGTAGAAGGCCTGGATGTCTGGGTCGAGTTGCACGGGCCGCTTCCGATCCGAGGCGTCGATGATCGTAGTGACGTGCGCGGCGCACCAAGCGGCGTCCGGAGGTGCCGGGCGGCGAGCGTGCTCACCCGGCGGCGGCGCGCAGCTCGCGCAGCTGCTGCGCGAGGCCATCGGCCTCGGCGGCCAGGATCGTGAGGTGCTCCCGGCCGCGCTCGCCGTCGACGGCGATCCGGACACCACCGTCCTGGTTGAACCCCAGGACCCGGTGATCGCGGGGCCCGACCAGCGGAAGGAAGCCGCCGTGGAACCGGAGCGGATCACCGATGTCCGACGTCACCTCAATGATCGCGCCGATCGGGATCCGCCGCCGGTAGAACACCGGCGACACGGCCACGCAGAGCTCGTTCTCACGGACACCGACGACGACGTGCAGGCTGGCCAGCCACACCGGGAACACGACGCCGAAGAGGACGGCGAACGCAACCTCGACCGCGCCCACCGTCGCCCGATCGAGCAACGTCGGAACGAGCACGATCGCCGCGATGGCGACCGCCCAGATCCCGACGATCACGCGGAAGGTCGTGGAAGGCCACGCACGCACGATCACGCGCATACGCCACGGCATCACGGCACCTCCCGCCACTCATCATCAGCAGCCGAGGGGGCGGGACGCTACCAAGGCCTCGACGACACGCCCCCGTGTGATCGGGTTGGGCAGAAGTCGGCGGGGCGACCGGTGCATCACGTCGACGTGTGCCTTCCGCCAGGTGAGGTGTCAGAGGACCAAGGGCGCGCTCGCTGCGACGAGCGCTCCGATACCGCGCAGCCAACCCGCGACACCTTGCGTGCCTGCGGACTCGGCACCGAAGTAGACCGCGACGCCGAACAGCCCGATGCTGATGGCCGGGCCGTATCGGAAGTGGGACCACACGGCCAGCATCCCGAAGGCGACAGCAGCGATAGCAGTGCCCCTCCTCGGACGCTGCGGCAGGAACCGCGTAGACCGTTCGGCGATAGCGTCGTGACGGGCCTGGACCGGCAACCATCGGGGGCGAGCGGCATGCTCGAGCTGCGAGCGCTACACCCCGAGGACGAACCAGCCGCGATGGCCGCCCACGCAGAGCTCGCGGCCGAGGGCTTCATCTTCCTGCTCGACCTGGACCGAGCCGGTTCCTTCGCGGACTACCTGGGGCTGCTCGAGCAGCAGCGGGCGGGCCGCGATCCCGACCGCGTGCGTGCGAGCTTCCTGGTCGCCGAGGTCGCGGGTCGCCTCGTCGGTCGGACGTCGATCCGTCACACGCTCGATGCTTTCCTGGCGGAGCAGGGCGGCCACGTCGGCTTCGCGGTCCGGCCGGCGCAACGACGGCGCGGGTACGCCACCGCCATCCTGCGCGGCTCGCTCGACGTCCTCGCGGCCGACGGCCTCGCGAGCGCGCTGGTGACCTGTGACGACGACAACGCGGCGTCAGCCGCGACCATCGAACGCTGCGGCGGTTCCCTCACCGACCGGATCACGGTCGACGGCGAGGTCGTGCGCCGCTACGACGTCCCGACCGCGTGGCGCGACGGGTGGACGAGCACGGCGTCGTAGTCCTGGGACCCCACGCCAGCCGTGTCGCCGTCCGGTGTCGTCATCGATCGGACCGCGAGCCCGGCCGCCTCCGCGAGCCCAGCGAACCCGTCGGGGGTGTACCAGTGCAGGAGCCAGTCACGCTCGAGGATCCGGGGCGCGCTGCCCGGCACGTGGACCTCGTAGCGCAGTCGCGTCCGTTGCGTTCGCGTCGCGACGTCACGGTCCTGCGCCACGGCAGCGACGCTCATCCACGTGCCGTCGTCGGCGGTGTGCGTGCGGGGAACGCCGAGGTGGTCGGGTGCCACCGGTTCCGGCACGAACAGCGGGATGCGGGCCGCGCCATCGACAGCGAGGTGGTCCCGCATCCGCGCGAGCGCACGGCTGGCCGTGGCGTCGTCGGGCAGGAGGTTGAAGGTGGGACCGGCGAGGAAGATGGCGCGGTAGGTCCCAGGGAGCGTCATCGTCTCCATCGCCTGGTGGAACAGGGTCACCTCGATGCCGCGCGCGGACGCTGCGATCCGGCACCGGGCGAGCATGTCGGCCGAGCTGTCCAGGCCGTGGACGTCCAGGCCTCCTTCGCGGAGCTCGAGCAGCGGGTAGCCGTCACCGCAGCCGAGCTCCAGCGCTGGCTGACCGGTCCGTGCCACGAAGTCCGCGCAGGCAGCGACGTCGTCACTGTCGCGTGAGCGCAACGCGGCGTAGACCAGCGGCACGATCCCGGTGTAGAAGCTGGCTGGCTCGCTCGACTGATCGAGCGAAGCGTCGTCACGGCGATCGCCCCCGGCGGGCACGTGTGACCCACCTGACATCGCTGCTCCCTGATCCTCGTCGTCGACCACTGCGTCCGCGTGGCCCCGCCGGCCGTGCGAGACCGCTGCCCGACCGTAGCCTGAGCTCCAAGGTCGCTCTCACGCTGCGCACGGTGAGGCCGACCCGACCCGCTCGACACTGGGCGTCCCGGGGGAGAGCCGGACTTCGGCGCCCCGGCGTGGTCCTCCGCCGCGCGTGGGCGTCGCGCAGGCTCTACCTCGGTGTCATGCAGCGACAGCGGCGGCCGGGTGCGGCCGCGAGCGGCCGATCCAGCGTGGCAAGGGGTGCGTCGAGGAGCTCGGCAAGCGCCACGTAGGTGGCGTCGTGGACCGTCACGTTGTTGCCAAGCGTCCCACCGCGCTCGGCCAGGAGCGTACGGCCACGGTTCGACGCGCAGCTCGAGCAGATCTGCGTACGCCAGCGCGGCAGCATCCGCCGTGATGTCCCCCGCCAGGTCAGCGCGACGCAAGATGCTCGCCGCTTCGATGGGCATCAGGTGCGGCGCGGCCAGCTCGTGATCGGAGAGCACCGTCGCCGCCCCGCCACCGTCCGGGCCCCCGTCGACGAGTGCCGCGACCACCACGCACGCATCGACGACGAGGATCACCGGCGGTCGTGATCGCGATGTGCGAGGATCCGCTCCGCGGCGAGGCTGCTTCCCGTGGCCGTCGTCCGCTCACGCGCCTGCGCGATGAGGACCTCGGGATCGGGGCGGGCGGCCAGCCCCACCCGGTGCATCCTCAGGTACTCCCGCAGTGAGCGTCCCGACAGGCGAGCACGAGCTGCGGGTTCGTCGCGGACATCATCGGGAACATCGCGGATCGTGATGGAGGCCACGCAGTCATCCTGCATGCAGATCACAACCAAGCGCGATGCGCCGCCGCGGTACTCGTGGTCAACCCGGAGCGGGTGTGGCGCTGGTGCCGGCGGACCTGGGGCGCATCCTTGCCTTCGACCTCGCCCCCGAGGCCTCCACCAGCCAACGACGGAGCGCACAGCCTCATCCGCGAGGCGCTCACCAGCGCCGGGGACCTCCACATCGCCGGCGGGCGCGTTCACGTCACCCTGCCGCCCCGTCAGCCCCGTCACACCCGCACCGACATCGTGCCCTCCTGCAGCGTGAAACCCCACCACAGCACTACATCGACTGCCGAACGGTGCTGGGGGCAGGGACTCCCCGGTGCTGTCCAGGGGGACCTTCCGCGGGCAGCTGCGACCGAACCTGACCACCGACCAGCTACTGCTCCTTCCCCCGGGGACAGCGCAGCACGTGCCCCACCTCGTCGTGGCCTACGGAGACCGGGCCAGCACGCGCGGGACCGGCGGCTCACCGCGGGTGCGTCCGGCACGCAGCAGCATCAGGCCGATCAGCGCCAAGAGCACCGCGAACACCAGCAGGCTGTGCACGGGAGCACCGGTGCGCACGAGCGCCTGAACTCTGCGCTCGACAACCTCCTCGAGCACCACGATCCGCTCGTCATCCTGGACGCCCGTTCCGGGTGCGCCATCGGCGTCGGTCGCTGCGCCCGGTGGTCCGGCCGGATCCCGATCCTCCAGCCCGGCATCCAGTACCTCCGGCTCTCCACCGTCAACAGCCTCCTCATCCGGTCCAGACGGATCATCGGCACCCACCCCCGGCGGCCAGACCGAGATCAGATCCCCAGCGCCAACGCCCTCCTCATCCGACGCAGGCGGGTCATCGGTCCCTACCTCCGGCGGCCCGACCACACCCGGGTCCTCACCGTCAACAGCCTCCGCATCCGACGCAGGCGGATCATCGATCTCTACCTCCGGCGGCCCGACCACACCCGGATCCCCACCGTCAACACCCTCCGCATCCGACGCAGGCGGATCA
>PXDB01000112.1 GCA_003565155.1 Nitriliruptoraceae bacterium
GGCGGGGCCCCGGCAGGTGCCGGGGCCCCGCCTGGTTTCCCCACGCCGTGCCCGTGCGCCGTGGACTGGGGAAGTTTCGTCCCGTATGTGGGACCGATCTTCCCCAGTCACCTGCCGGTGAGCCCACGGGGCGCTGCTGGCGCTGCCGTCCGCCCCGCCGCTGCCGGCGTCCGCCCCGCCGCTGCTGCTGGCGTCCGCCCCGCTGCTGCTGCCGTCCGCCCCGCCGCTGCCGGCGCTGCCGCCGTCCCCCGCCGCAACCGCGGCTGCCGCGGTTGCCGCCGTTGCCGCCGCGAGCATCCTCCGTTACCGCTGCGAGCCTCCGCCGTTGGCCCTCAGCGGCTACCAGCCGCGGTGGATCGGCATGCCCTCGGCGAACCCCGCCCGGGTCTGCACCCCGATCCGGGCGCGCTCGTGGAAGGTCTCGAGGTCCAGTGCCCCGGCGTAGGTGCAGGCGCTGCGCAGCCCCGCCACGACCTTGTCCAGCAGGTCCTCAACCCCGGGGCGGTGCGGGTCGAGGTACTGGCGGCCCGAGGAGATGCCCTCCTCGAACAGGGCCTTGCGTGCCCGCTCGAAGGCGTCCTGCCCGGCGGTACGCACCTGCACCGCCCGGGCGGAGGCCATCCCGAAGGACACCTTGTAGGCACGGCCGTCGGCGTCACGTTCGAGGTCACCCGGTGACTCGTGGCTGCCCGCGAACCACGAGCCGACCATCACGTTGGTCGCGCCGGCCGCCAACGCCAGCGCGACATCCCGCGGGTGGCGAACGCCGCCGTCCGCCCAGACGTGGGCGCCGAGCTCCCGGGCCACCGCAGCGCACTCGTACACGGCGGAGAACTGGGGCCGGCCAACCCCGGTGGCCATGCGGGTCGTGCACATCGCTCCGGGGCCGACACCGACCTTGACGATGTCGGCGCCGGCGCCGACCAGGTCCTCGACCCCGTCGGGGGTGACCACGTTGCCGGCCACCACGGGCACCGACGGGTCCAGGGCCCGGACCGCTGCGAGGGACTCGAGCATCCCCTCCTGGTGGCCGTGGGCGGTGTCGAGCACCAGCACGTCCACGCCCGCATCCAGCAGCAGCTTGGCGTGCTCCACGCTGTCGCGCCGGATGCCGACGGCGGCGGCGATCCGCAGGCGCCCGTGGTCATCCAGCGCCGGCTGGTAGAGGGTGGACCGCAGGGCCCCTGGACGGGTCAACAGGCCCCGGAGCCGACCCTCGTCATCGACGACCGGGGCGAGGCGGTGACGGACCTCGGCGAGCTCGTCGAAAGCGGCCCGGGGGTCGACGCGGTCGCTGATGACCGCCGGCGCCCGGGACATCACCTGGCCGACCTGGGTGAAGCGGTCCTGGTCCTCGAGGTCGACGAGGGTGATCACCCCGATGGGCCGCTGCCCCTCGTCCACCACCACCGCCGCACCGTGCGAGCGTTTCGGGATCAGGTTGAGCGCCTCGCCGACGGTGTCGGAGACCTCGAGGGTGATGGGTGTCTCGAACACCGGGTGGCAGGACTTCACGCCGTCGATCACCGACGCGACGATGTCGACGGGGATGTCCTGGGGGAGGACGGCCAGCGCCCCGCGACGGGCCAGGGTCTCCGCCATCCGGCGTCCCGAGACCGCGGTCATGTTGGCCGCGACCAGGGGGATGGTGGTGCCGCTGCCGTCCACGGTCGTCAGGTTGACGTCCATACGCGAGGTCGACCGGGCGCGGGAGGGGACGAGGAACACGTCCTCGTAGGTGAGGTCGTGGGCGGGTGGCTGACCGTCGAGGAACCGCACGTGTCCGCACCTCCGTGGGTCGTGCGCCGGCATCGTCGGCCGGCCGTCGTCGTCGTCCGACGGTAGTTGTTGCCGGGCGTGGGTGTTGCCGACCGACATGTCGATCAGATAGGGTTGAGGCAACGATGTTTGAGAGATATCTGGGCGGCACGGTTTCGGCCGCGGACCCGCGGACCCACGGACCCGCGGACCCGCGGACCAACGACCCGCTACCCAACGACCCGCTACCCAACGACCTACGCCCGGGTCACCCATGACCGATGTCAGGCGAAGGATGATCGGCGAGCGACCTGCGATGAGTGGTGCACCGGAGACCGCGGGGGAGCGTGCTGCAGGGGAGCGTGCGGCTCGCGCCGCGCTGCACCACGCGCTCGGCGACGAGCGACGCCTGTCGATCGTGGAGGCGCTCCACCTCACTGACCGCACGCCGAGCGAGCTGGCCGCGCTCACGGGGCTCGGGTCCAACCTGCTCGCGTTCCACCTGCGGGTCCTCGAGGAGGCCGGTCTGGTGATCCGGACCCCCTCGGAGGCCGACGGCCGGCGCCGTTTCGTCCGCCTGCAGCCGGATCGGCTGCGGACGCTGTGGCTGCCCCCGGCGCTGGCGGCCGAGGCCGTGCTGTTCATCTGCACCCAGAACGCAGCGCGGTCCCAGCTGGCGGCGGCGCTGTGGGAACGGGTGACGGGACGGCCGGCGTCCTCGGCGGGCACGGAGCCGGCGGGTGAGGTGCACCCTCTGGCCGTCGCCACAGCGCGGCAACACGACCTGGCGCTGACCGGCACACCTCGGCATCTCGCCGAGGTGGTGGACGCACCCGACCTGGTGGTATCGGTGTGCGACCGTGCGCGCGAGGTCGGCTCGCCCTTCCCGGCGCCGACGTTGCACTGGTCGATCCCGGACCCGGTCGGTGGTGGCCCGGCCGAGTTCGAGCGGGCCTTCGCCCACATCGCGGGCCGGGTGGAGCTGCTCGCCGCCAGCGCACGGGCCGCCTGATGGCCCGTGCCTGCCCGCAGCAGCGGTGGTCGCTGCCGGAGGCGGCTGTCCGTCCGCACCGGGAGCTCGGGGGATCTGCAACCTCGGGACGGTCCAACGCTGCATCGACGACGCGCTGGACCGCCTCCCGGGTGCCAGGTACCCGGACTACATCTCACTGCTCGCCGAGCGCTTCGCTGGGGAGCGACTGACCGCCATCGCCACGCCGGAAGGCAACCTCGTGACCGACAATCCCACCGTGCTCTTCCTCTGCGTCCACAACGCGGGGCGCTCCCAGATGGCCGCGGGTTGGCTGCGCCACCTCGCCGGCGACCGGGTCGACGTCCTCTCCGGGGGCTCCGCGCCGGCGGAGACGATCAACCCCGCCGCCGTGGAGGCGATGGCCGAGCAGGGGATCGACATCGCCGACCAGTACCCGAAGCCCTGGACCGACGAGACGGTCGGGGTCGCTGACGTCATCGTGAGCATGGGGTGCGGGGACGCGTGTCCCGTCCTGCCGGGCAAGCGCTACCTCGACTGGGAGCTGGAGGACCCGGCGGGCAGGGGTGTGGACGCGGTACGACCGATCCGCGACGACATCGAGCAGCGCGTCCGCGGCCTGCTGCGGGAACTCGGTGTGGAGCCCATCGACCGCTGACGCAGCCGGAGGCCGCCCGAGGGTTGACGCCCGCCGAGCCCGCGTCGGTCACCGCCGGTACCAGGTGAGTGTCCGACCAGTCGCCGGGTGGGCGTCCAGCCGATCGCCTGCTGAGCCCCACCGATGGGACGTGGCATCCTGGGAGCGCGCCGGCGCGCGGTTGCACGCCGGGAGGTGAAGGGAGCAGGCCATGGGCCCCCGCGACGAGGAGTGGGTCCAGGCCGCCAGCTTCGCCAGCCGCGGGGAAGCCGAGGTGGCACGCACGGCGTGCGAGGCCGCCGGCATCCCCGCCCAGGTCCACGCCGACGATGCCGGGCATGCCGGGGGCCTGCCGCTGTCCCTGCGGGGGGTCGAGGTCCGGGTGCCGCGACACCGATGGTCCGAGGCGCGCGAGGCGCTGGGTCTGTCGCTGACCGAGGAACGTCGCACACGCCCGTCGCCATGGGTGATCTGGGCCATCCTGCTGGTGGTGTTGCTGGTCAGCCTGGTGGTAGCGATCGACGTCGCTGGCTGATCGAGCGCTCGGCGTCGCTGTCCTCGCGGCGGTCGGCGCGCTCGCTCGGACGCACCTCGGGATCGCCGCCGCGACGCACCTCGGGCCCACCGCCCCGGCGCCGACGGCGCCGCCGTTCCCGCCAGCGTTGCACGGCCCGGCGGGCCGCCTTGAACAGCACCACCGTCACCACCGTGCCGGCGATCACCAGTACCACCACGAGCACCAGCGCCACCACCGGGTTGGTGATCGCGAACCAGACGACCGTGGCGACCAGGCCGTCCTCGAGCAGGCTGACCCCGGCGTTGGAGACCGGCTCGGGTGAGCTGTTGACGGCCAGCCGTGTCGTCGCCTTGGTCGCGTGGGCGGACACCGCCAGTCCACCCGAACCGAGCGCCGCGAGCGCCTGCTGCGCCGAGGTGGCCTCGCCGGTCAGGATCAGGGCGAGGACCGCTGCGCCGGCCGGCCGGATCAGGGTGTGGGCCGCGTCCCAGACCGAGTCGAGGACCGGGATCTTGTCGGCGACGAACTCCAGCGCGAACAGGATCCCGACGATCACCAGGGTGTCGGTGCGGGTCAGCGCCTCGGGCACCCCACCGGGCCCGAAGCGCCCGAACAGCCCCAGCGCCAGGGTGGCGCCGTACAGGCTGATGCCGGCCGACCAGCCGCTGCCGGCCAGCAGTCCGAGCAGGGCCGCGTCCATGGTGACCTCCACCTCGGTGGTGCTCCTCGGGGTGACCCTACGACGACGCCCGCCCCACGACGAGGCGGGACGGGCGTCGGTCGCGCAGCGCGGCCACCGAGGTGGGGCGCGGCGTCACTCCACGGTGACGGTGATGGTCTCCGTGCCACCGAAGGCGGTGTGGACGCCGTCGCCGAGCTGGACGCACAGCTCGTAGGTGCCGGGCTCCAGGTCGATCTCGCGGGAGTCCGAGCCGTCACCGAGGTGGAAGCGGCCCTCCGCCTCGTCCTCGTCGCTCGGGCCGGGGATCAGCTCACCGGTCTCGTAGCAGCCGATGTCGGCCATCACGTGGAGGTGTGCCTCGCCGGCGACGGGCGCACCCACCTCGGTGAGGGTCACGTTGTCGGCAGCCAGCTCCACGGTGAAGGGCGCGCTGACGGTGTCGCCGTCCTGGGGCGAGATGAAACTGGCGTCGGCATCGTCCGGCTGGTCCTCGATGCCGCCGTAGTCCTCCGCGGTGGGCTCGGGGTCCTCGCCGTTGCAGGCGACCAGCACCAGGGCCAGGGCGGCCAGAGGTGCCAGCAGTCGCAGGGTGCGGGTGGAACGCTGAAAGGTGCGCATCGTCTCTCTCCCTCGTGGTGACGGTCCACTCGACCGTCGATCGCCCGGTGTTCGGTGGTGGTGGACGCCGGGATGGCTTCGAGCCGAGCGGGTACCGCACCGGGACCTTCGACCCTACCGGGGAGCGAACTATCGGTGTCGTAGAGCCGTGCGGTCACCGCGCCGCCCGCCCCGACGGCGGGTGCTCAGTCAGCGATCCCGTCGACCAGGTCGATCCACAGCTGGGTCGACAGGCCGAGCGAAGCGAGGTCGATGCGCTCGTCGTGGCCGTGATAACGGCTCTGGAACTCCTCGAGCGGGACCTCGGCGCTGTACATCCCCGCGCCGTAGGCGGGTACACCACGCCGGCGGAAGAACGCCGCGTCGGTCCCGCCGACGGTCATCCAGGGCAGCACCTCGCTGCCGGGGTGGACCGCTGCGGCCCGCCGGCGCAGCAGGTCGAACATGGGCGTGTCCTGCGGGGACGACGAGGCGTGCCGGCCGACCTCGCCCGGCACGATGGTCACCATCCCCGCCAGCTCCCCGATCGCCTCGCGCAGCATGGCGTCCACCTCGGCGTCGTCCACCCCGGGCAGGGTGCGGATGTCGATGTCGAGGTGGACGGTGTCGGGGATGACGTTCATCTTCGTGCCGCCGCGAGCGACGTTCGGGCTGAAGGTGGTGTGGGTGCAGGCGTGGGCGTAGCGCGCCAGCTTCGGGTCGAGCCGGGCGAGGGTGTCGGCGATCCGCCCCTCGTCGAGCAGGCCGGATCGCAGCTCCTCGGGGAGGTCGAGGTTGGCGACCCAGGCGCGCCAGTGGGTGCCGAGGCTGGGTGGCGGGTCGTAGGCGGTGATCCGGCGGATCACCTCGGCGGCGGTGATCAGGGCGTTGTCGGCGCCGTAGGGCATCGAGCCGTGGCCCGGGGTTCCTTTGACCGTCAGCCGGCGCCAGCCGATGCCCTTCTCCGCGGTCGCGAACACGATCGAGCGCCCACCGACGCCGTCCACGGGGATGCCGCCGGACTCGGTGAGCACGTAGTCGCAGGCGATGTCGGGCCAGGCGTGGTCGGCGATCCACTCCGCACCGAAGCCGCCACCCGCCTCCTCGTCGGCGACCGCCAGGAACTTCACCGTCGGTCGTGGTCGTGTCGGCCGCGCCGCCAGGCGCTCCATCGCCACCGCCATCGAGGAGGTGAGGTTCAGCATGTCCACGGCGCCGCGGCCCCACACCTCACCGTCGATCAGGTCGCCGCCGAAGGGGTCCTCCCGCCACTCGTGGCGGGTGACGGGCACCACGTCGAGGTGGCCGAGGAGCAGCACCGTCGGGGCGAGCGGATCGGTGCCGTGCAGGGTGGTGAGCACGCTGCGCCGACCGGGGGCCGGTTCGAAGTGCACCTGCTCCAACCCGCTGAGCACCTCGTCGACCACCGCGACGTTGCGCTGCTCCTGACCGGAGGCCGCGGTGCCGTCGTTCACGCAGGCGTTACGGATCATCGCCTGCAGGACCTCGGTGGTGCGGCCGGTCAGGGCGGGGTCGGGCGACGTGCTCACACGGGGGCTCCGGGAGGTGGGGATCGTGGGTTGTCGGGGCGAGCGTTGCGGTGGTGCGCCGCCGCGACGTCAGCGCTGGCCCAGGAAGGTCTCCAGCGCCCAGGACACCAGGGACACGATCAGCGCGGCGAGGAAGGTCCAGCCGAAGCCGTCGCTGGTCAGCGCCAGGCCGAGGGCCTCGGACAGCCACACGGTCAACGCCAGCACCAGCGCGTTGACCACCAGCAGGAACAACCCCAGGGTGAGCACCACGGCCGGCAGCGCCAACGCCCGGATGATCGGCTTGACCACGGCGTTCAGCACCCCGAGCAGCAGGGCGATCACCAGGAACCCGACCCAGCCGTCACCGTCGAAGTCGTACGCGAACCCCTCGAGCAGTTGGACCGCGACCCACAGGGCCGCGGCGTTGATCAGTACACGGATCACGGCGCCCAACGCACACCTCCTCAGCGTGGGCCACCGTACTCTCCCTGCCGGAAGGCGGCACAGGGCCGGGTGCACCGGTCGGGCGAGGCGGGAGGCCCCATGGAGGTGGCACGGGTGCTGCCCGCCGCGCCGGCCGCTGCCTGGCGGGTGCTCACCGACCTCGATCTCTGGCCCCGGTGGGGACCGACGGTCACCGCAGCGGAACTCGACGACGGGGCGCGACGGCTCACGACCGGCGCACGCGGACGCGTGCGCACCCCCGCGAACCTGTGGCTGCCCTTCGTGGTCACGGAACTGCAACCGGGCTACCGGTGGGCGTGGCGGGTGGCGGGTGTCCCGGCGACGGGCCACCGGGTGGAACCGCACCCGGCGGGCTGCCGTGTGGTGTTCGAGGTCCCCACCCTCGCGGCGCCCTACGCCGTGGTCTGCCGGCTGGCGCTCACGCGGATCGGGTCCCTGCTGGCGGACGGGCCCAGGTCGTGACGCACACGGGACCTGCCGGAGCGGATGGCGCACGGACAGGCGCCGGGCTGCCGGGGAGGCCGTTGCCCGTCGACGGCGTGCTTGACGAGGTCGTCGCGGCCCTGGCCGGTAGCGGTACCGCGGTGCTGGAGGCGCCACCGGGCGCGGGCAAGACCACCCGGCTGCCCCTCGCGCTCCTGGCCCGCGACCAGCCGGGCCGCATCGTGGTGCTGGAGCCGCGTCGGGTGGCCGCCAGGGCTGCTGCTGCCCGTCTGGCGCAGCAGCTCGGCACCCGGGTCGGTGAGGCCGTCGGGGTCACCACGCGCGACGAGCGCCGGCGCTCCGCAGCCACCCGCATCGAGGTGGTGACCGAGGGGGTCTTGCTGCGTCGCCTGCAACGGGACCCGTCCCTGGCCGGTACGGCCACCCTGGTCCTGGACGAGTTCCATGAGCGCAACCTCGAGGCCGACCTCGCCCTGGCTTTCGCCTGGGAGTCACGGACAGCGCTCCGGGACGACCTCGAGCTGGTGGTCGCGTCCGCCACCCTGGACGGCCAGCGGGTGGCGGCGCTGCTCGACGACGCCCCGGTCGTCCGTGCCGAGGGCCGGCGGTTCCCGGTGGCGGTCGAGCACCGTGACCGGCCACCACCCGGCAGCCTCGAGCAGGCGGTGGCCGACACCGTCACCGGGCTGCTCGTCGAGGAGGAGGGCGACATCCTCGTCTTCCTCCCCGGCGCGCGGGAGATCCGACGCACGGCCCGGCTGCTGGAGGGCGTGGTCGCAGGGACACCTCCCTCATCGCTGCCCGGTACCGGTCGGCCGTCGGTCGTGGGCACCGGCGGCCCGGCAGCGGCCGTCGAGGTGCTGCCCCTGCACGGGGCCATGTCGCCGGCGGAGCAGGACGCTGCCCTGGCCCCGGCCCGACCCGGGGTGCGCAAGGTGGTGCTGTCCACCGACCTCGCGGAGTCCAGCGTGACCATCGACGGGGTCCGGGTGGTCATCGACGCCGGCCTGGCGCGTGAACCGCGGTTCGACGCGCGCTCGGGGTTGTCAGGACTGGTGACCGTGCCCGCCTCCCAGGCCGCGGCCGAGCAGCGTGCCGGCCGCGCGGGGCGCACCGCACCCGGCCGTTGCGTGCGGCTGTGGCCGGCGCGCGAGCACGCCGCACGGGACGCCCATCCGCGCCCGGCCATCGCCACCGACGATCTCACGCCTGCCGCGCTCGAGGTTGCGGCCTGGGGTGCGCAGATCGCCGAGCTGCGGCTGCTCGACCAGCCGCCCCCGGCGGTGTGGGCCGCCGCGCTGGGCACCCTCGAGGAGCTCGGCGCCCTCGACACCGCCGGTCGGCTCACCTCCACGGGCCGGCGCCTGGCGGCGCTGCCCGTGCACCCGCGCCTGGGCCGGCTGCTGCTGACCGCCGCCGAGGCCGGCGCCGCGGACCTCGGGGCGGAGCTGGCCGCGGTGCTGGGTGACCGCGACCTGCTCCGCCCCTCCCGTGACCGCCCCGACGCCGATCTGGCCACCCGGCTCGAGGTGCTGCGGCGTGGACGGGCACCGGGCGGCAGCCAGGTGCGACGCGGCACCGTGCAGCGGGCCCGCCGTGAGCGGGACCGGCTGCGACGGGCGATCTCGCAGGTGACGACGGGCGTGGACGGCCAGGCCGCCCCGGCCACGCCCCCGTCCGCGGGTGCGCTGGTGCTCTCCGCCTGGCCGCAGCAGCTGGCGGCCGCCCGGGCGTCCCGCCGTGGCGGGTACCTGCTCGCCGGCGGCCGGGGCGCGGAGCTCGATCCCCGTGACCCGCTCGCCGGCGAGCCCTGGCTGGCCGTCGCCCACCTCGACCGGGGCGCCGAGGTGGCCCGCATCCACCTCGCCGCCGCCGTGGACGAGGGCAGCATCCGCCGCGTGCTCGCCGACCGGCTGGAGCGCTGCGGCGAGGTGGGGTGGCGTGACGGCGACGTCGTGGCCGAGGAGCGCGTGCAGGTGGGTGCGGTGGTGCTCGACCGCCGCCGCATCGACCACCTCGACGACGCGCAGCGGCTGGCCGCCCTGCTCGCGGGACTCTCCGAGGAGGGCATCGGGCTCCTGGACGTCCGTGACGCGGACCGGCAGCTCCAGGCGCGGGTGGCGCTGCTGGCCCGTGCGCTCGGTGCACCCTTCGAGCCGGTGGGCGACGACCGGCTGCTGGCGGAGGCGTCGACGCTGCTCGCACCCTTCCTCCTGCGCGTCCGGAACCGTGAGGGACTCGCGCGGCAGCGCCTCATGCCGATCCTCGAGGCGGCGGTCGGCCACCGGCTGGTCCCCGAGGTGGAGCGACTGGCGCCGACCCACCTCACCGTGCCCTCCGGGTCACGCCGCCCCGTGGATTACACGGCCGGGGAGCAGCCCGTGCTGGCCGTCCGGCTCCAGGAGCTGTTCGGGGCGACCACCACGCCGACGGTCGTGGACGGCCGGGTGCCGGTGCTGTTGCACCTGCTCTCACCGGCCGCGCGGCCGGTGCAGGTCACCGACGACCTCGAAGGGTTCTGGCGCCGTGCCTACCCCGAGGTGCGCGCCGAGCTGCGTGGGCGCTATCCCAAGCACGCCTGGCCGGAGGACCCGCTGACGGCCGCTCCGCTCCGGGGCGCGCAGCGGCGCGGACGCTGATCCCGCGGCGTCCGGGCCAGCGCCCGCGCCCACTCACCACCCGAGCGCGTCCAGGCGGCTCGCCACCCCCGAGAGGTAGCCGGCCCCGAACAGCCGCACGTGCACCAGCAGCGGTGGCAGCTGCAGCAGCGGCCGTCGTCGGTCTGCCCCGGGGTCCAGGGGCCACACCTCGTCGTAACCGGCCCGCAGCTCCGGGCCGACGGTGCCGAACAGGTCCAGCATCGCGAGGTCGATCTCACGGTCGGCGTGGTGCACCGCGGGGTCCAACAGCCACCGGTCGGCCAGCACGTTGCCGGACCACAGGTCGCCGTGCACCAGGCTCGGGACCACATCGTGGTCCGCCACCTCGGCGACCGCAACGGAGGCGATGGCGCGGTCGAGCCGCCGCGCGAGCTCCATGGGCAGATCGCCGAGGTAGGGGGCGAGCCGCGCCTGGCTGAGGAAGGTCGGCCAGTCCTCGGTGGGTGGGTTGGCCTGGTGCAGCGGGCCGATCACGTTGTCGCGGTGCCAGCCGTACCGCTCGCCGAGGTGGCGGTGGACGGTCGCCAGCTGCCGCCCGAGGACGCGGCGATCACCTCGGTGCCCGGAGAGGTACTCCAGCACCAGCACGCTGCCCTCGTGGCCCAGCACCGCCGGGACGGGAGCGCCGGCAGCAGCCAGGGCAGCCAGTCCCTCGGCTTCCAGCTCCGCGGGGGTGTCACCGTCCTTGACCACCACCTCGCTACCGTCGGCCAGCTCGGCGTGCCACACCGCGGCGATCGAACCGCCAGCCAGCGGCCGCGCAGCCGTCACCGCCGGCAGGTCGCCGGGCAGGCGCTCGGGTGGGCCGGCTGCGGGGCTCACGCGTCCGCGCGGCGGGCACGCAGGGCGCCGTCGACACCACCCTCGGCCAGGGCTGCCACCAGCCGCTCGGAGGTCCGTCGACAGATCCGCACCACCTCGGCGAAGCCATCCGGGCCGCCGTAGTACGGATCGGGGACCTCGGCGGTGCCGGTGGCCTCCGGATCGAAGTCGCGGAAGAGCACGAGAGGGGTGGTGATCCCGGCGCTCCCGGCGAGACGTCGGAGATCGGTCAGGTTGGAGCGGTCCATCGCCAGCACCAGGTCCGCGGCGGCCAGCGCGGCCGGTTCGACCCGCTGGGCCTGGCCGTCGATCGCGAGGCCCACCTGCTCGCCGGCGGCACGCATCCGCGCGTCCGGCGGGTTGCCGACGTGCCATGAACCGGTGCCGGCGGAGTCCACGTCCACCGCCAGGCCAGCCTCGGCCGCCGCCTCCCGCAGGGTCGCCTCCGCCGTGGGTGAGCGGCAGATGTTGCCGAGGCACACGGTCAGGATCGAGATGGGGGTGCTCACGTGTCGGCCTCCGGTCCGAGGATGATGGTGATGGTGTCGACCTCCGCGGTCTCCTCGAGCGTCGCCGGGCCGGGGACATCGTCCGCGACCAGGCGCGCCGCAGGCTCCTGGTCGCTGGGGTAGCGCACGCGCGTGCGATCGGTGGGATCGGCGTTGGTGATGTCGGCGATGGCGTAGCCCCGCTCGGCGAGCTCGTCCGCCACGCTGCCGGCCAGGCCACCGATGCCGGCGCCGTTGGCGACGATGAGGGCGATGTCGCTGCGGTTGGGTGCTGCCTCGGCTGGCTGCTCCCGGGTCTCGTCGAGCACGCTGCCGTCGCGGAACCGCGCGAACAGTCGGTCGGCGTCCGGCTGATCAGGGTCCAGGACCCAGGCGCCGCCCGAGGTGATCCGCGGTGTGCCGGGCACGGTGTAGGTCGCCACGTCACCGGACGCCAAGGCCCGGCTGCTGCGTGCCAGCTGGAACATACTGATCGGACCCAGGGAGTCGTCCACCTGCACGGCCTGCCCGGCGTCGCCGGACAGCTGCCAGAGCGTCACCGGGTTGAACAGCACCGCCGGCTGGGTCACCTCCCGGGCCAGTGCCTGGACGAAGGCCTGCTGGCGTTGGATGCGCGCGAGATCATCGTCGATCTTGCGGACCCGCACGTACCCGAGTGCGTCCGCGCCGTCGAGCCGCTGGCACCCCGCGGGAAGGTCGATGCCCGCGTCGCGGTCGGAGATGGGGTCGTCGAGGCACATCTCCACCCCTCCGACCGCGTCGACGACGTCGCGGAAACCGCCGAAGGTGACCCGGACGTGGTGGTGGGCGTGGATCCCGGACAGCTGGCGGACCGTGTCCACCAGGCAGCCGGGACCGTCCAGCGACTGGGCCACGTTGATCCGCCCAACGGAGCCGTCGCAGCGGGTGACCCACAGGTCGCGGGGGAAGGCCAGCATCGCGGCCTCGCCGCCCTGGACGGTGAGCAGGAGGATGCTGTCGGTGCGCTCGGGTCCGAAGTCGTCGATGCCGGTGGACAGCTCGATCTGTTCCTCGCGGGTGAGGCCCTCACGACTGTCGGAGCCGGTCACCAGCACGTGGAGCGGCTCGCCACCGGAGGCCAGGCCGTCGACCGGGACGCGGTCGAGCCGCCAGGTCGCCAGCAGCGGCAGGGCGATGGCGGCGGCCAGCAGCAGGATGAGCAGGGTCAGCAGGATGCGGCCCAGCGGCCCACCGCGCCGGGAGGCCCCCTCGACCTCGGGCCCCCAGCCGTCGTCACCCCTCGATGCGCTCACTCTGGCTCCTGGTCTGCGTCGTTCCTGCGTCGTCGGCGCGCCGGCGTCCAGTGTTCCATCACCGGCCCGCCACGGCAGCAGCGGTGCTGGTCCCGTGGACAGCGGTACGGTCGGCGGCGGGAGGTGACAGATGCACCGCACACCCGCGACGGGCGAGGCGTTGATCGGCCACGTGCGCCGATCGGTGATCGGCGAGGCGGAGGCGGTGGCGACACCCTTCGGTCCGCGTCGGGTCATCTACGCCGACTACACCGCCTCCGGGCGTGGGCTGGCCTTCATCGAGGACCACCTGCGCCAGGTCGTGCTACCGCTGTACGCCAACACCCACACGGAGACCTCCGGTACCGGCCGCCAGACCACCCGGTTCCGTGAGGACGCCCGCAGCATCATCGCCGACGCGTTCGGGGCTGGTGACGACCACGTCGTGCTGTTCACGGGCACGGGCTCCACCGGCGCGATCGACAAGCTGATCCGTGCGATGGGCATCCGGCTGCCGGCGGAGCTCGACGAGCGCTACCGCCTCAGCGACCACATCCCCGCCGACGAGCGCCCCGTGGTGTTCATCGGTCCCTACGAGCACCACTCCAACGAACTGCCGTGGCGTGAGACGATCGCGGATGTCGTCCGGATCCCCGAGGACGCGGACGGCCACGTCGACCTCGACGCCCTCGAGACGGCGCTGCTCGCCCACGCCGACCGGCCGCTCAAGATCGGTGCCTTCTCGGCCGCCTCCAACGTCACCGGGATCCTGACCGACACCCGCGCGGTCTCGGTGCTGCTCCACCGTTACGGGGCGTTGGCGCTGTGGGACTGTGCCGCGGCAGCGCCCTACGTGGACGTCGCGATGGCGCCGCACCGCCCGGCGCCGGACGGTGACGGGACCGAGGCGCACCTCGACCACAAGGACGCGGTGTTCGTCTCGCCCCACAAGCTCGTGGGTGGACCGGGCACACCCGGACTGCTGATCGCCCGGCGCGCGCTGTTCTCCAACCGGGTGCCGACGGTGCCGGGTGGCGGGACCGTCGCCTACGTCAACGCCGACCAGCACCGCTACCTCGATCGGATCGAGGAGCGGGAGGAGGGCGGCACCCCCGACATCCTCGGTGCGATCCGGGCGGGGTTGGTGTTCCAGTTGAAGCAGGCCGTGGGGGTGGAGACCATCCTCGCCCACGAACGTGCCGCCATCGCCCGGGCGGTCGACGCGTGGTCCGCGGAGCCCAACATCGAGGTACTGGGCAACCTCGACGCGGAGCGGCTGTCGATCGTCTCCTTCGTGCTCCGTCACCGGGGCAGCTACCTCCACCACGAGTTCGTCGTGGCCCTGCTCAACGACCTGTTCGGCATCCAGGCCCGCGGCGGGTGCTCCTGCGCGGGGCCCTACGGCCACCGCCTGCTGGGTATCGACCTCGAACGCTCCCACGCCTACGAGCGTGCGATCGACCAGGGGTGCGCCGGGGTGAAGCCCGGCTGGGTCCGGATCAACTTCACCTGGTTCCTCACCGATCAGGTGATCGAGTTCCTCATCGAGGCGGTGCGCAGCATCGCCCGCGACGGTTGGCGACTGCTGGACGCCTACCGCTTCGACCCGGCCTCGGGGTGCTGGACCCACCGCGACGGCCGGGTGCCGCCGCCGATGTCGCTGCGGGACGTGCGCTACGACGGCGGCCGGGTCAGCTGGCCGAACCGCCGTCTGCAGGTGCCCGACGGCGCGCTGGAGGACGTGCTGAAGGAGGGGGAGCGGATCCTTCGGGCCGGCGTCGACGGCGCGACCCCGCCGACGCCGTGCGAGCCCGAGCTACCGCCCGAGGTCGAGGGGCTGCGCTGGTTCCCGCTCCCCGGGGAGCTGTCCGACCGCTAGCCGCCCGCACGACCTGCCGCGCCGGGCGCGCCGGTCGAGCGCTCGGCCCCGTGTCGGCTCGCGCCCGTCGGTCCCGCCTACCGGAAGCTCGGCCCCGTGTCGGCTCGTGCCCGTCGGTCCCGCCTACCGGAAGCTCGGCCCCGTGTCGGCTCGCGCCCATCGGTCCCGCCTACCGGAAGCTGTGGCTGGCCACAGGTTCCGGACGAAGCCGGACCCTGTGACCGGCTCCTGCGTCATGGCCGTGCCAAGAACCGTGGTCAGGCACAGCTTCCGGCACCCGACGGCCGACGAGGAGCCTGAGCGACGCGGAACAGGTCAGCGGGTCACCTCGACACCGTCGAGGTGGCTGCTGTCACTGAAGCGCTCGAGGCTGAAGATGTGCCGGCCCGCGATCGGGGTGCTGCGCAGCACGGTGATCGATGCGTGGGCGGAGGCGAACCGCTCCCACTCCCATGGCTCGGGTTCGAGCCCCAGAAGATGTCCGAGCACCACCGAGTTGGTGCCGGCGTGGGCCACGAACAGCAGTCGGCGGTCGACCACCGACTCGGGCACGGTCCAGAGCGCCTCGTCATCACGCACCACGCCGTGTTCGGCCAGTTCGTTGGTGAGTCCCAGGGTGACACGTGCGTGGAAGTCGTGGAAGCTCTCGCCGCCGGGCATGCCCTCCCACCACTGTTCCCGTGACCGGTCGCGTGCGCTGGCCATGGCGCGACCGACCTCCTCGGCGGGGGAACCCTGCCAGGCGGCAGGCATGTGGATCTCGTGCAGCCACGCCCGCTCGTGCACCACCTCGGCACGGATCCGCTCGAGCACCGGAGCGGCGGTCCGGCGTGCACGGCGGGCGGTACTGACCAGCACCTCGTCGAAGCGACGGTCAGCGAGGTGGTCGGCCAGCAGGCTCGCCTGCTGCTGTCCGAGAGGGGTCAACCGTGGGTCGACCTGCGCCTCACGCCCACGGTTCCACTCGGGCTGGGCGTGGCGAACGAGGATGAGTTCCATGCGCAGGACGCTACCCGGCGGCGCCGTGGGCGTGGGCACCGGGCGGGACCCGACCGGCGGGCGCGTCGGGCCGTCGATCGTGGGGGTCGGACGCGGTCGTCACTCTGGTGGCGCCGCAGCGTCGTCGTCCGCATCCAGGTCGAGTTCCCGGTTGACCGTGTCGGCCAACCACGCGAGCGCCTCCTCGGAGGAGACGACGTCGGCGTCGGCAGCTTGGCGCGCGGCGTCGATCCGGCCCCGGACCCAGCCGAGGTCGACATCGCCCTCACCGCCGAGCGAGCCGTCGGGTTCGTCGGTGCGTTGGGCCACCTCGTAGGCCTCGATGGCGGCCTCCACGGCTTCGGCGCCGCGGCGGGTGCGCGGGGTACGTGGTTCGGTCATCGCTGCCTCCTGGTCGAGGGGCGTGCAGAAGAACGTGCAGTGGGCGTGCAGGGGCGTGCAGAAGAACGTGCAGTGGGCGTGCAGGGGCGTCGAGAAGGACGTGCACGGGGGCGTGCAGCAGCACGTGCAGGGGTGCCCGCCGGTCGGTCACCGTACTCGGCCACGGCGATGCAGCGCACGGCCGTGCGTCGGTGTCGCGCACGCGGCCCTGCGCAACGCGACCGGCGCCATGGAGGTCGCTCGGCGCGTGATCGGGGTCGGGCCCGAGCTCTCGGTCGAACCCTGGCCTCGCGCGGGAGTTGCGCAGCAGCTGCCGGGACCTCCCCGCGGCGTTGGCCGGGGCGTCCCCGGGGTCCGGGCTGCGTGGACGTCAGTCCCCGGACGATGCCCGGCCGAGCCCCCGGGACAGGGAGACGTCAGCGCCGGCAGCCGTCCACGCGGCTTCGAACCGTTGCAGCCGGGCGGGCCGAGGGCGGATCCACAGCAGGATCGCCACCCCCGCGACCGTCCCGATCAACACGTTCCAGCGGGGTCCGATCAGCGCCGCGAGGATCGTGGTCAGCAGGACGAGGGTCTCTGCGAGGACCGCCTGCAGGACCATGCGGGTCCGCAGTTCCCCGACGGCCGCCTCGTCGTCAGCCGGCGGGCTGGCGGCGAAGATCCGGTCGATCGCCAGCACCCCTACACCTGCCGCCACGGCGATCGAGGTGGACAGCAGGAGCGGCAGCGCAGCTGGGATGGTCGGCTCGACGTCCACCACCAGGGTCAGCACGCCGCCGAGCAGGACGACACCGACCAGGAACGCCAGCCACAGTTGGTGCTGCACGGCGAGGGGTCCACGGTCGGTCGATGGTGGCACGGGCGCGCCTCCGGTCGGTCTGGGCGGGCCACCCACGGCGGCCTGCCCACCCAGCCTACGAGTCCGGCGGGTGGCCCTGGGCGCGGCCCGCGTTGGCTGCCCGACGCGGCGGCGCGGGCGCCCGTTGCGCCAGCCAGATCCCGACCAGGATCAGCGCACCACCGACCAGGGCGCTCGGGCCGAGGCGCTCGTCCAGGATCACCGCACCCGCGACCACCGCGACGATCGGGATCAGGTAGGTCGTCAGGGTCGCGTTGGTGGCACCGACCCGTGCGACCAGGGTGTAGAAGGCCAGGAAGGCGAGACCGGTGCCGAAGGCGCCGAGTGCGACGACGCTCGCGACGGTCACCCCGGCGAGACCCGGCAGTTGCACGGGGCCCTCAACGATGAGCGCGAACGGCACGGAGAAGGCCGCGGCCGTGAGGACCTGGCCCGTGGCCAGGGCCAGCGGCGGGGCGTGGCCGGATACCCGGCTCTTGGCGAACACGGCGCCGGTCGCGTAGAGCAGGGTCGCGAGGACGACGACGGCGACGGCCACCACCCGCCCGGGCTGCTCGATGTCGTCGGCCACGATCACGGCCACACCGCCCAGCGCCAGGAGCAGCCCGAGCAGCCGCCGTGGGGTGATCCGCTCCAGTCCGACCAGGGAGGCCACCACGAGCGTCGAGGTGGGCACGATCGCCATGAGCAGCCCTGCCAACCCGGAGGGCAGGGTCTGCTGGGCCCACGCCAGCATGGTCCAGGGCGCGGCGTTGTTCATCAGACCGAGGATCGCCAGCCGCCCCCACAGGCGCGCCCCCCGGGGCAGTGGCGTCCGGCGCAGGAGCAGGATGCTGAGCACCACGATCCCGCCGACGGTGGTGCGGCCAGCGACGATCCAGACCGGTCCGAGTTCGGCGAGCGCCAACTCCATGAACAGGAAGCTCAGCCCCCACATCAGCGAGAGCGCGAGGAGCAGCACCGCTTCCTGCGGCCCGAAGCTGGCGACGGACGGGCCCTGCGGCGACGGTACGGGAGCGGCGTCCGGCGAGGTCGTTGCGCGAACGCCCGGTACGGGTGCGGTGGATGCGGGCTCGGAGCCGGTGGGCGGAGGCTCGGAACCCGTAGGTTCCGGGGCGGCGGGAGACACGGACAGCCTCGAGGTGGACGCATCATCGCGTCGTCGGCGGTGGGCGGTCGCGGACGCTACCGCGTGCTGCTGTGGCGTCGCGGCGGGGTCCAGATCGCGGCAGCGGAACGGGTTACGCTGCAGCGTTCCGGGGTGCGGTCGCGCGAACCGCAGCGCTGCCGCGTCCACCGTGCAGCAACCCCGCAGCCGCCCCGCACCCTTCGAGGAGGCCGTCGGTGTCCGAGGCCGAAGGCAGCCCATCGCCCGATCCTGCCGCCCCCGCATGGTTCCGCGAGGCCGTGGCAACCCCTGTGGAGGAGGGACGGGTGGAGGTGTCGGGTGCCGGGATCGCCTGGCTCGCCTGGGGGCGGCGGGCCGATCCGACGCTGGTTCTGGTGCACGGTGGCGCCGCCCACGCACGATGGTGGACGGCGCTGGCGCCGAGCCTGGCCCGCGACCACCGGGTCGTCGCCCTCGACCTGTCGGGTCACGGTGACAGTGACCACCGCGAGGTGTACGACGCCGAGCAGTGGTCGGAGGAGATCCTCGCCGTCGCGGCGGCAGCCGGCGGGAGCGGCCGGCCCCTGGTGGTCGGCCACTCCATGGGTGGGTTCGTGACCATCGTGCTGGCGGCGAACCACGGGCCCCAGCTCGCCGGTGCGGTGGTGCTCGACGCGCCGGTGACCCGCCCCGACCCGGAGTCGGAGGAGGGTCGTGGCGGGCGGATGTTCCGCGCGCCGAAGACCTACCCGGACCTCGACGCGGCCGTAGCGCACTTCCACCTCGTGCCGCCACAGCCCTGCGAGAACGCCTGGCTGTTGGACCACATCGGCCGTGCGAGCCTGCGGCACACCGATGGCGGGTGGACCTGGAAGTTCGACCCCCGCGTCTTCACCGCACGGATCGGGCCCTCGACTCCGAGCCAGTTCGCACCCCAGCTGGCCCGCGCGGGCTGCCGGATGGCCATCGTGAACGGAGAACGCTCGGCGATCGTGGACGCGGACGTCCGCGCGCACATGGCCGAGCTGTTGGCCACCGCGCCGGCAGCGCGTGCGGGGGTTCCCGTTCTGGACGTGCCCTTCGCACACCACCACCTGCTGCTCGACCAGCCGCTGGCGGTGGTTACCGCCATCCGCGGGGTGATCGCCGCCTGGCAGCCGCTGGGTCAGGCTCCCGCCCAGGTCGCCGCCGGTTGATCACCCCGCGTCGCCCGGGCCGCGGTCGTGGTCACAGCTTGCGCAGCCAGACCCGCTCCACGGCGTGTTCGCTGCCCTTGCGCAGGATCAGGTCGGCGCGGCTGCGCGTCGGCACGATGTTCTCCACGAGGTTCAGTCCGTTGATCCGCTCCCAGATCTGACTGGCCGTCTCATCGGCCTGGGCGTCGTCGAGTTCGGCGTAGCGGGCGAAGTACGAGCGCGGATCGCGGAACGCGGTGTCGCGCAGCCGTCGGAAGCGCTGCACGTACCAGCGCTTGACATCCCGCTCCTCGGCGTCGACGTAGACCGAGAAGTCGAAGAAGTCGGAGACGAACACCCGGTCATCCCGTGAGGTGCCGGTCTGGAGCACGTTGAGGCCCTCGACGATCAGGATGTCCGGTTGGCGGATGACCACGTGTTCATCGGCCAGGACGTCGTAGCGCAGGTGCGAGTAGACGGGGGCGCGGACCTCTGGGACGCCCGACTTCACCTGCCCGACGAACCGCACCAGCGCCGCGGTGTCGTAGGACTCTGGGAAGCCTTTGCGTTCGAGCAGTCCGCGCTCCTCGAGCACCGCGTTGGGGTGGAGGAAGCCGTCGGTGGTCACCAGAGCCACCTCTGGGTGGTCGGGCCAGCGCGACAGCAGTGCCTGCAGGATGCGCGAGGTGGTCGACTTGCCCACGGCGACCGAGCCGGCGATGCCGATGACGAAGGGGACCTTCGCCGCCAGCGAGCCGAGGAAGGTGTCGGTGGCGCGGTGGAGGTCCTGGGTCGCCGCCACGTACAGGTTCAGCAACCGCGACAGCGGCAGGTACACATCGGCGACCTCGGTCAGCGAGATGGCCTCGTTGATGCCGCGCAGGCGCGCGAGATCGCCTTCGCTCAGCGACATCGGTGTCGCAGAGGCCAGAGCAGCCCAGTCGTCCCGTGCCAGGCCAACCCACGGTGACGGGTCGAGGTGCTGCACGATGCGCCTTGCGTGCTCGGCTGGGCGTTCTGCGCGCAGACTAACGCGGCCGGTCAACGACGGCTGACGTCGCCCGCAGCGGCGCACCGGCCGGCACGCACGCCGGACCGCGGTGGCCGGCGACGCTGCCGTCCGTGCCTCGCGCTCGTCGTCACCGGGCGTGAACGCGGCGGATCGGCCCGCCATGGGGAACACTGACCGACATCGTGCCGGCGCAACGTGCCAGCGGAAGCGTCGGCGGAGCGCAGACGGCGACCGATCGGACTGCACCCGCACCCCGGAGCCCGCCCCACCGTGTCACCCACCGAGCGCCAGCTGCTGCTGCAGCGACTCGTGGCTGCGGCCATGGTGGTGCTGCTCGTGCCGGTCTTCGTCGCGGTGGCCGCCGTCGCCGACGAGCAGCCGATCCGTTCCGGTGAGCCGGCGCCGAGGACGGTCTTCGCCGAGCAGCCGGTCCAGGTCACCGACCCCGAGGCCACCGAGGTCGCCCAACGCCAGGCTGCCGAGGGGGTCGAACCGGTCTACACCCCGGATCGCGAGGCGCAGTCCGCCATCGTGCGGGACGTGCGTGAGGTCTTCACCGCGACCTGGGAGGTCCGTGAATCCGACGCCGACGAGGAGGATGCAGCTGCCCCGGCACCGCTGCACGCCGTGCAGCGTGAGGAGCTCTCGCTCCTCGAACCGGAACTCGACGAGGAGGTCGTCGACGCGCTGGTCAGCCTGTCGGACAGCGATCTCGAGGTGGTGGAGCGGGAGACGATCTCGATCGCCCAGGAGTTCGCGCGGCAACGGGTGTCCGAGGAGGAGATCGACGCCCTGCTGGATGACAGCCTGCCGGTGGAGCTGTCGCTGCGTTCCCTGCCGGGTGACAGCGGGGTGCGGATCACCCTGCCGGTGCTGCAGGAGCACCTGCGCCCCACGGTGACCGTCGATCCCGACGCGACGGCGGCGGCCCGGGACCGGGCGGCCGACAGCGTCGATGAGATCACCGCTACCTGGCGCTCCGGTGAGGCGATCGTGCGCGAGGGCGAGGTGGTGAGCGCGATGGCCGCCCGGGCCATCGACGAGCTCGGGCTGACCGGTGGGAGCCCGTGGACCGCCTGGCTGACGGCGACCGCTGCCATGCTGCTGGTGACCGCGGTGGCGGGGATCTACCTGTCGAAGATGCAGCCCATCGTGTGGGTGACGGGCAAGAAGCTCCTGCTGCTGGCGATGCTGGTGGTGCTGTACGCCGCGCTCGTGGTCGGCGTCGCTGCGATCGTGGACGCCACCTCGGCGGGCTGGTTGTTCGCGGTGCCCGCTGGGGCGCTCGCGATGCTGGTCGCGCTGTTGGTCCACCCGGTCATCGGCATCGCGACGATGCTGCCGGCGTCCGTGCTGGTACTGCTGGTGCGGCCGAACGCGGGATCGGTCGCGCTGTTCGCCGCGATCGCGGTGCTGTTCAGCGTCCCCCTCACCACGACGATCGCCAAGCGCTCCGACCTGCGCTCCGCGACGTTGCGCGCGGGGCTCGCGTTCCCGGTCATCGCCGGCCTCGTCGCCCTGGTGTTCGGGCCCCAGGACGACGTGCTGGTGGCCGTGGCCGCCGGCGCGGTCAACGGCCTCGTGAGTGCCATCGTCGTCCAGGGCGCGATGCCCTTCCTGGAGACCCTCTTCCGCCTGCCGACGGTCACCGCGCTGCTCGACCTCGCCGACCGGAACCACCCCCTGCTCCGGGAGCTGGAGACCAAGGCGCTCGGGTCCTACAACCACTCGGTGATGGTCGCTTCCCTCACCGAGCGGGCCTGCCGGGAGATCGGTGCCGATCCGCTGCTCGGCAGCGTGGCCGGTCTGTACCACGACATCGGGAAGGTGCGACAACCGCACTTCTTCATCGAGAACCAGCAGGGGATCGCGAACCCCCACGATGACCTGGAACCGCGGGTCTCGGCAACGATCATCCAGAACCACGTCATCGATGGTGTGGAGATGGCGACCGAGCACCGCCTCCCGCCGGAGGTCGTTGCGTGCATCGGCAGCCATCACGGGACCATGCTGGTCAGCTACTTCTACGACAAGGCCGTGCGCGCTGCCGGCGGTGACCGCGACGCTGTCGACGAGTCGGCGTACCGCTACCGCGGCCACAAGCCGCGCAGCAAGGAGGCGGCCTTGCTGCTCCTGGCCGACTGCTGCGAGGCGACCACCCGGGCCATGGCCATGTCGCGCGGCACGCTGCCACGCGAGGAGATCGAGGGCACGGTGGACCGCCTGCTGCAGGAACGTCTCGACGACGGGCAGTTCGAGGAGTGCGACCTGACCTTCCGGGAACTGCAGCGCGCCCGCGACACCATCGTCGAGTCACTGGTGGGCATCTACCACCCGAGGATCGCCTACCCGTCCAAGCAGGAGGGGGACGCGGGCGGCGGTCGGTCGGTCGGCGGTGAGGATCCCACGCCGACACCGCCCCCGGTGCCGGCCCCGCCGCGCCGCTGACGGGCCGACCGGCCCCGCCGCAGCCTGTGACTCAGCCGAGCGGTTCCTGCCCGAGGGAGAACCCGGCATCGAGGACGTCCTCGGCGTAGGAACGGAAGGCGATGACGGTCTCGGAGCCCCGGATGCCGGTGACCTTGCCGATCCCTCCGGTCACCACGTCGGCGAGCGCTTCGTTCTCCGGGACACGGACCTTGACGATCAGGTCGTAGCGGCCGGTGACGGAGTAGACCTCGGTGACACCGTCGAGGTGGCAGATCGCCTCGGCGGCTTCCGGTACCTGATCGACATCGACGTCGAGCAGGACGAAGGCGGTGATCACCGGTTCCCTCCCGATCGGCGGGTCGCCTCCTACGGTAGTCACGGCGCCTCGCGCGAGGGACGTCGGCGAGGGCGGGGTGAGGAGCACGATGGTGACCAGCTTCGCCGATCGCGTCGTCGAGGTGGTCGCTGACACCCGTCCCGGTGACGTGCTCAGCTACGGCGAGGTCGCGGTGGAGGCGGGTCGGCCGAGCGCGGCCCGTGCCGTTGGGGCCGTCCTGCACCATCACGGCGACGCGCTGCCGTGGTGGCGGATCGTCACCGCGGCAGGACGCCTGGTGCCGGGCCTCGAAGAGGAGCAGGAACGCCGTCTCCACGCGGAGGGGGTACCTTGCCGAGCCGGCCACGCACTGCGGCGTGGTTCCCGTGCCTGACGTCCATCTTGCGGTGCCCTCGGCACCGTTATGTGCGCTGTCCGCGCGCTGATGTGGTCGAGGGATGCGTTCCGCAGCAAGGTGCGTTCCTCCGGTTACGGCGTGGATCCCGTCCACATGAGCCGAATCGACGCCACCGCCTCGGAATCACCGCCGGTGGACACCCTGCGGAGGTCGGCACCGCCGGCCTCCCGGCTCCGAACCACATCTGCGAGGGTCAGCACCGCAGCTACCCCGTAGCCACGTCGCTCCCCGCGACATCGTGCGCGCACGCGCGCGATGCCTGCCCCCTGAAGGAGGAGGCGCCAGGTGACGCCCACCGAACTGCCGACCGCTGAGGTCGCCGTCCAGGAACTCCTCGAGCGCTCGTCCGAGCGCGGTTACGTCCTGCTCTCCGAGCTCCAGGAACTGCACGTGCCCGAGTTGCACGGTGACACCTGGGTTGACGACGCGATCGTGACCGCCACCGATCAGGGTGTGCAGGTCATCGACGACGTCGCCGATGACGCTCCGGAGGAGGTCGGCGACGCGTCCGCGGCACTGACCACCGACCTCGTCCGCCAGTACCTCAACGACGCCGGTCGTCACGCCCTGCTGACCAAGGAGGACGAGGCTGACCTCGCCAAGCGGTACCAGGCCGGCCTGGCCGCCGAACGGTTCCTGAAGGAACTAGGTGACCAGCTGACCCGGACCAAGCGCGCGCGCCTCAAGCGCGTCGCCCGCGACGGCGAGCGCGCGAAGGAGCGCATGGTCCAGGCCAACCTGCGTCTCGTGGTACCCCAGGCGCGGAAGTTCTCCGGTCGCGATCTCGACTTCATCGAGTTGATCCAGGAGGGCAACCTCGGGCTCCTGCGGGCCGTCGAGAAGTTCGACCACACCAAGGGCTACAAGTTCTACACCTACGCCGTGTGGTGGATCCGGCAGGCCCTGCAGCGCGGCGTGGCCAGCAAGGGGCGGACGATCCGCGTGCCGGCCCACGTCTGGGAGCTCTACGGCAAGCTGCGTGCCGCGGAGCTGCGGCTGCGCCAGCAGAAGGGTGGTGACCCCACGGAGGAGGAGGTCGCCGAGGAGGTTGGGCTCACGGTCGACCGTGTCCGCGAGGTCCGCGACGCGATGCAGGAGCTCGTCAGCCTCGACCGACCCATCGGTGAGGATGGCGACGCCACGATGGGCGATCTGATCGCCGACGCCGCCCAGCTCGACCCAGCCGACACCGCGCTCGAGGGCGACGCCCTCAGCCAGATCGACGCGGCCCTGGCTGCACTGGACGACCGCGAGCGCATCATCCTGGTGCTGCGGTTCGGGCTCGGTGGGCAGGAGCCGCAGACCCTCGAGGAGATCGGCGCGCACTTCGGCCTGACCCGTGAGCGCATCCGCCAGATGCAGAACCGGGCACTCGCGAAGCTCCGTCACCCTTCCCGGGCCCACAACCTCTCCGGGTTGCTCGACGTCCTCGACCGGGCCGCCTGAGCCCACCGCCCACCCGCACCTCGCGCCCGCCGGCTCTGCCGGCGGGCGCCGTGCGTCGGCGGCATGAGGGATGCCTCCTGCGTGTCAGCCCGTAGCATCCGTGCCGGCGTGCCACGGGGGATGAGCACGGGCCGTGTCATCGTCGTGAGGAGGTCGCGATGCCCGCTGCCGGCGCACTCACCCACCGACATCTGGTCGGTGTCGTCGTCGTGATCGGGGTGGTCGCCCTGTTGGGTCTCGCCTGGTTGTGGCCTCGGGGCCCGGTGCTGCCAGCTGACGAGGACGCCCCGCCGCTGGAGGATCTCATCGCCGGCGAGATCCACTCACTGGAGCTGGTCGACGGCGAGCCGGACGAGATCGCGGGCATCTCCGGCGAGGTGGCGATCCTCGAGGTCGATCTCCGGGAGGGCCCCGACGCTGGACAGCGCATCGAGCTGGAGGTCAACACCGACGGGTTCCCCCCCATCGAGGTCGGTGACCGGGTCCTGCTCGACCGCACCACCGACGTCGACGGCGACGTCCGCTACTTCATCACCGACTTCCCCCGCCTGCCGACCCTGTTCTGGCTGCTCGGCCTGTTCGTGGTGACGGTGCTGGTCATCTCCCGTTGGCACGGACTGCGGTCCCTGATCGGCCTCGGTCTGTCGCTGTTCCTCGTGGTGCGCTTCGTCGTGCCGGCGATCATCGCCGGCACCAGTCCGCCCCTGGTCGCTCTGGTCGGGGCCATGGCCATCATGATCATCACCCTCTACCTGACCCACGGTGTGAACGAGATGACCACCTCGGCGATCGTGGGGACCGGTGGCGCGCTGGTGCTGACGGTCGGTCTGGGGGTGCTGTTCATCGACCGGGGCAGGATCACGGGTTTCGCCTCCGACGACGCGGTCTTCGCCCGCTTCGCCGTGGAGAACCTCGACCTGCAGGGTCTGGTCCTCGCAGGGCTGATCATCGCCGCGCTCGGTGTGCTGGACGACGTCACGATCAGCCAGGCGTCCACGGTGTTCGCCCTCCATGACACCGACCGCAGCCTCAGTTGGCGCGCACTGTTCTCACGGGCGATGCGGGTGGGGCGTGACCACATCGCCTCGGTGGTCAACACCCTGTTCCTGGCCTACACCGGCGCGTCGATCGCGCTGCTGCTGCTGTTCTACACCGGCGGGGTCCCGGCCCTGGAGATCCTCAACTCCGAGGTCCTCGCTGAGGAGATCATCAAGACCGTCGTGGGCTCCCTGGGGTTGATCGCCGCCGTGCCCTTCACCACGGCGCTGGCAGCCTCGGTGGCTGTGGGGCGGGACCCGGACGCCCCCCCGCTCGGCGCACGGCACACGCATCACGGCTCCGGTGGGGCCGCTCGTGCTGCACCGCAGCGGCGCGCGGCGGCTGCACAGCCCGTCGAGGACGTGCACGAGCTCGACGAGGAGGCGCGTGCCGCCCGCGCGTGGCAGCGTTACCTCGACCAGCGCGAGGCTGACGGAGACGGCGACGAAGCGTCGGGCGGGGGCCCGCGATGACGCGATCGCGATCGGCGCGTACCCTCAGCGATCCGCACGGCACCGGTCGCCCGCCAACACCGACGGAGCAGGCGCTCGCCGCCGCACGTCCCGTCACCACACCGAGAGCCTGGACCCGAGGGACCCACCACGTGAGCGACGTCACACCCCTCTCCGAGCTCTTCGAGCGCGGCGCGTCCCGCGGGTACGTCCTGCTCTCGGAACTCCAGGAGCTCTTCGACCCGCTCACCCACGCGGACACCTGGGTGGACGACACCGCCCAGGGGGCACGGGACCTCGGCATGCAGGTCCTCGACGATCTGGTCGAGGATGCCGACCGGCCGGAGGCGACGCCCCTGTCTGCCTCCTCCGACTCCGTGCGCCAGTACCTGAACGAGATCGGCCGCACGGAACTCCTGACCCCTGAGCTCGAGGTCGACCTGGCCAAGCGCTACCAGGCCGGTCTCGCGGCGCACATCCTGCTGGGGTCGGGACAGCGGTTCACCCCGCGCCGCAAAGCGCAGCTGCGGATGGTCGCCCGTGGTGGCGAACGGGCCAAGGACCACATGATCCGCGCCAACCTGCGCCTGGTGGTCTCCGTGGCGCGCAAGTTCCGCGGGCGGGGCGTGGACCTGCTCTCCCTGATCCAGGAGGGCAACCTCGGCCTCATCCGCGGTGTGGAGAAGTTCGACCACACCAAGGGCTACAAGTTCTCCACCTACGCCACCTGGTGGATCCGCCAGGCCTTGCAGCGCGGGCTGGCCAACACCGGACGGACCGTGCGCCTCCCCGTCCACGTCCACGAGTTGATGGGCAAGGTGCGCTACGCCGAGTTCGCCCTGCTGCAGCAGCTCGGCCGGGAGCCCAGCGAGCACGAGATCGCGGCGGAGCTCGGCCTGCCCGTGGAGCGGCTGCGTGAGGTGAAGCTCGCCTCCCAGGACGTCGCCAGCCTGGACAAACCCATCGGTGAGGACGGCGACGCGACGATGGGGGAGCTGGTCGCCGACGAGGAGGCGATCGACCCGGAGTCCTCGGCCACGGCCGTGCTCGCCAAGCGTGAGGTGGAGCGGGCCCTGTCGGCGCTGACCGACCGCGAGCGCACCGTGCTGATGCTGCGCTACGGCCTGGTGGACGGTGAGGAGCACACCCTCGAGGACATCGGGGCACAGTTCGGCCTGACCCGTGAACGCATCCGCCAGATCGAGAAGAAGACGCTGACCAAGCTGCGCCACCCCTCCCGGGGCTTCCAGCTCCGTGGCCTGCTGGACAGCGTTGACGCACCCAGCTGATGACAGCCGACCGGGGCCGTCACCTCGCCCCGCTGCGGTGCGCGGCCCTGGCGCTGACGGCAGCGCTGCTGCTGTCCTGCGCCGGTCCGGGCGGGGGCAAGGATCTCGCCGTCGAGGGGTCCGCGGGCAGCACCGGGAGCGCTGCTGCGGCCGCCGAGCACGGGCATGAGGTGTCGCCCCGCACTCCGGAGGTCACCGAACCACGGCCGCGGACGCAGGCCACCGCGGGGCCACCCCCGGACCCACCGGCCTCCCGGGCACGGGTGGAGGCTGAGGCGCAGGCGATGCTCGCCGGGTTGCTCGAGCGTCGTGACGGTGAGCAGGTGGTGGTCCTCGTCGTCGACGAGCACGGACGCGAGGTGGTGGCCTCCGACGCGGACGAGCCCGTGCTCCCCGCCTCGACCCTCAAGGTCGTCACCGCAGCCGCGGCCCTGGTCACCTTCGGGCCGCAGGCACGCTTCACCACCCGGGTCGAGGCCACGGCCCCCATCGACGGCGACGGGGTCATCCGCGGCGACCTCCACCTGATCGGCACCGGCGATCCGGTCCTCGCGACCCCGGAGTACGGCCGGTGGATCTACCCGGCCCGCCCCCGGACCCCCTTCGAGGAGCTGGCCGAACAGCTCGTGGACGCCGGTGTCGAGCGCGTCGAGGGTGACGTGGTCGGGCTCGTCGAGCGGTTCGACGGTCCCCGTGTGGCGGAGGGCTGGCCGGACCGTTACTTCCACTCCTTCAACGCCCGCTACGCCGATGGGCTCGCCGTGGACGCCGGGGTGCGCACCATCGTCACCTACCCCGACGAGGAGGAGGACGACGACGGTGCCGAGGACGACGACGGTGCCGAGGACGACGACGGTGCCGAGGACGGCGACGGCGAGGGCGAAGCGGTCGACCGTGGCGACCCCGACGACGCGGACGACAGCGATCACGGCGACGACAGCGACGACGGCGACGGCAGCAACGACGGCGACGACGGGGACGAGCCCACCGGTCCCCCCGACGTCCGGATCGAGCACACCACCGACCCCGCGGCGCACGCCGTGGCCGAGCTGCTCCGGCTGCTCGAGGACCACGACATCGAGGTGGTGGGCGAGCCCCGCGTCGGTGACCCGTCGCACGTGAGTATCGGTCGCGTGGCGATGGTGTCGAGCCCGCCGCTCGAGGAGATCCTGCGGTTCGCGGTCCAGCGCTCCGACAACCAGATCACCGACGCGGTGTTCCGTGCGGTCGGCCGACAGCGCACGGGCACCGGCTCCTTCGCCTCCGGTGAACGGGCCCTGCAGCAGGTGCTCGAGGGGCTCGGCATCGACCCCACGGGGGCGGTGTTCGCGGACGGCTCCGGGCTGTCCCGTGATGACCGGTTGACGGCACGGCAGCTGGTCGACCTCGACCGGGCGATGCTCCGCAGCCGGCACGCCCCCGCGTGGCGGTCGATGATGGCGGTGATGGGGGAGTCCGGGACGTTGTCGAGCCGGCTGTCGGGGACCCTGGCCGAGGGCAGGTTCGAGGGCAAGACAGGGACGCTGCGTGACGTGGCGGGCCTGTCGGGGACGGTGGTCGGCCCGGATGCCCGTCGCTACCACCTGGCCGTCATCGCCAACGCCCGGGGGGAGGCCCGCTGGTTGTCCCGGGCCTTCGTGGACGAGCTGATCCTGCTGCTCGCGGCGGACCTGCAGGGCTGCGAGGTGCGCAGCCCCTCGGAGGACGCCGACGACGGCCCCCTCGGGCGACCGCCGGTGCGCCTGCGCTGCTGAGCCGTTCCGCCAGCTGGCCCCTCCCCGTCACAACCGCTCGACGGGGGTCAACGCGTGCCGTGGCCCGAAGCGTGGTGGCCACTGCCCGGCGGAGGCCAGCAGCCGGATCACGCGTCCGCGGTGCCCGGCGAAGGGGGCCAGCAGCGCCAGCATGCGGGCGTCGTCGGCCCGGGCCTCTCCCGCCAGGTTCCAGGCGACGAGGTGCTTGACGTCGTGGTCGCCCACCTCCACCGCGTCCGCATCGCCGGCACCCACCCGTGCCAGGTGTGCCGCCGTCCACGGTCCCACCCCCTCCACCTCGGTCAGGGCCCTGCGCCGAGCCTCGCCGGTGCGGTGGACCAGCACCGCGTCGAGGTGGTCGATCGCCGCGCAGGCGGCGACGATCCTGCGGCCCCGTGCCCGCTCGATACCGAGCTCGTGGAGGGTGGTCAACGGCGTGTGGGCCAGCTCCCGGGGGTGGGGCGGCAGCCGCAGGGCGAAGGGTCCCGGCGCGGGACACCCCAGTCGGCGGACCAGGCGGGTCCACGAGCGGGCGGCCTCCAGGGAGGTCACCCGCTGGGCGATGATGGTGGGCACCAGCACGTCGACGACGGTGCCGGTGGCGATCATGCGCAGACCCGGCCGGCGGTGGGCGGCACGGGCCACGGCGCGGTGCAGTCCGGGCCGGAAGCCGGTCACGTCATCCTGGGCACCGAGCAGCCCGCCGGCCCGTTCCAGCAGCCACCGGCCCCCCGGGCCGTAGGCGCGGACGCGCAGTTCCACGTCGCCGGGGGCCCGTGAGGCCATCACCGTGCCGGGACCCTCCGGGGTGTGCGCTGTACGGGCGAGGGCATCGGCACGCAGCCGGATCGTGGGGTCCTGGCGGGAGGCGACGAGCGGCCTGAGGCTCTGCAGCAGGTCGACGGGGTGGTCGCCGAGCACCGTGGTGGTGCCCACCACCTCGGCGTTCGACCTGCCGTGGCTCACGCGGGTGGGCCGTCCTCGAGGTGGAGCAGCAGCGCCCGCAGACCCGCTGCCAGGCCGGCCTGGGCGTGCGGATCGAGCCCACCTACCAGCGCGTTCAGCTCTGCCGTGTAGGCGTCCATCACCTCGTCGACGACCTCGCGTCCACGGTCGGTCAGGGTGACCAGCACCTGCCGGCGGTCCTCCTCCGCCCGGCACCGCTGGACCAGGCCGAGCTCCTCGAGGCGATCCAGTCGGTGGGTCATCGCCGCGGAGGAGAGCAGCAGCCCGCGGTACAGCTCCGTGGGGGTGAGGGTGTGGGGCGTCCCCGCCCGGCGGAGCGCCGCCAGCACGTTGGTCTCCCCGATGCGCAGGCCGTGCTCGGCCACCACCGTCGCCGTGCGGCGGTCGAGGAAGCGCTGGAGGCGCACCACCCGCGCCACGATGGACAGCCCGGACACGTCCAGCTCCGGCCGCTCCCGCGCCCACTGGGCGAGCAGCTGGTCGACGTGATCGCCCACGGCGTCCGCGTCGGTGCTCCCGGGCGACGCGGTCGGGGTGGGTGCAGTCGGTTCGGTGTCCATGGCGGGCGGATGCTACTGGCCGGCATCAGAACAGGGCGTCCTGCTCGCCGCGGCTCGGTGCGGGGCCGCGGGCGGTGCGCGCTGCGATCGCGGTCGCCGTCTCCGGTACCGCACCTGGTGCCGTCTCTGCCGGAGGCGCACCGTCGTCCACGGGGTGGGGTGCGGCGGGCGGTTCGGGCGGGGCGGTCACCGCCCGTTCGAAGCGGCGTGCGGCAGCCTCCAGCCCGAGGGGCGCCAGCACCTCGCGGACCTGCCCGGGGTGGACGGCGGCGGAGGCCAGCAGCGCCGGGTCGACATCGAGATGGGGGACGGGCGCCATCAGCAGCAGGTTGCGTTCCACGCGGTCCCGTCCCTCCCGCAGGGCGGCCTCGATCCGGGGCGGCAGTTCCGGCAGGGCGGCGTACAGGGCGTCGATGGAGCCGTAGGTGCGCAGCAGCTTGGCGGCGGTCTTCGGCCCGATGCCCTTCGCGCCGTCCAGCCCGTCGGAGGTGTCACCCCGCAGCGCCGCGAGTTCCACGTACTGCGCGGCGGACACGCCGTACAGCGACGCCACCGCCTCCTCGTCCTCCACCGACAGCTCCGAGAACCGGGCCCGCGGCCGCAGCAGCCGGACGCCCTCGGTGACCAGCGCCGTGAGGTCGCGGTCGGAGCTCAGCAGGTCGCACCGCCACCCGTGCGCCGTGCAGGCGTCGGCCGCCGCGGCCAGCACGTCATCGGCCTCCGCCCCCTCGTGCTCGACGACGTGGAAGCCGCAGGCGGCGAGGTGGGTCCGCAACGCCTCCAGCGTGGCGGTGAGCTCCGGTGGGGTGGGCGGTCGGTTGGCCTTGTACTCCGGCGCCAGCAGCTTGCGTCGGTTGACGGGATGGTCGAAGCCGATCAGGACCGCGTCGTAGGGGCCGTGCTGCCATGCCGTGGCCAGCATCGACACCACCGCACCGGTGACCAGGGGACGGTCGTCACCCGCGGTGAGCTCCGCCTCAGCCGAGCGGTAGGCCCGGTGTCCCAGGGCGTTGCCGTCCACGGCCAGCACGGCCCGGGGCCCCGCCACCTCGTCGCCGTCGACCAGCTGCGCCATGGGCGTCCTCTCCCAGCCGTACCTGCCGTCGCGGGTGCCGAGGTGGTGGTCGACGTGGTGGTCGACGGGCCTCTCGGCGCGACGGTAGCGCCTGGGTAGCCTGCGGCCCGTCGGCCGCGGACCCCGGCGGCGCACCCGAGCCGCAGGAGCGCAGGTGGCGAGGATCGAACGGGCCCTGGTGACCGGTGCCTCCTCGGGCATCGGCGCCGCCTTCGCGCGTGCTCTGGCACAGCGCGGCGTCCACCCGGTGCTGGTGGCACGCCGGGAGGACCGCCTGAAGGGACTGGCCGACGCACTGGTTCGTGACCACGGCGTGGATGCGGAGGTGCTGGTCGCGGATCTGGCCGATGCCGCCGACCTGGAGCGGGTGGCCGAGCGCCTGCGCCGCGAGGAGCGGGCCGTGGACCTGCTGGTCAACAACGCCGGTTTCGGCGCCTACGGGCCCGTCCACCGCGCCGACCCGGACCTGCTGGCCCGGATGGTCGCGGTCAACATCACCGCCGTGGTGCAGTTGACACGCGCGTTCCTGCCGGGCCTGCTGGCGCGACCGCGCGGCGGGGTGATCAACGTCGGTTCCACTGCCGGGGAGCGGCCGGGCCCGCACGCGGCCGACTACGGGGCCTCCAAGGCCTTCGTCAACCGCTGGACCGAGGCGCTGCACGAGGAGCTGCGCGGCAGCGGGGTGCGGGTGCTGCTGCTCGCCCCGGGGTTCACCGCCACGGAGTTCCAGCAGGTGGCCGGCGTCGCCGCCGACGCGGCTCCTGCGGCCCTGGCTGCCGACGCCGACGAGGTCGTCACCGCCGGGCTCGCGGCCTTCGCCGCGGGACGGGCGGTGTGCGTCCCGGGAGCTGCGGACCGGGTGCTGCTGCAGGCGGCACGGATCCTCCCGCGGGCGGCGGTTCGTCGTATCAGCGGCATGATCCACGCGCGAGGAGACGCCGGATGAGCTCGGAGTCGGGACCCGGGATGCAGGATGGTGCGGCGCCCGCTGACGGCGTGGCCCTGCGCTCCCTGCTGGTGGGTGGCATGCCGCTGCTGGTGGCCTCGGTCACCGACCACGGCCGAGGGCCGCTGCTGCTCGACGCACTGGCTGCAGCCGACCTGCCGGTGCTGCCCGGGTTCCTCGGGGCGGAGCTGCCACGGGGCGCGCGGGTCGGGTTCCAGCTCGATGGCCGCGAGCTGCGCCTGGTCGACGAACGTGAGGACGCGCTCCTGCGCGCCGCCCGCAGCGGCCTTGACGAGGGCTGGGTCGAGGCGGCGCTGCGGCTGAAGGGCACGATGCTGGTCGTGCTCCGCGGCGGCCACCCCGATCCGGAACTGGCCCCACGCGCCCTCGCGTCCACGGTCGACAGCCGCGCGCGTGACGGTGACGCCCGCGGCGCGATCGTCGGGGTACTGCAGGAGCGCACCAGCCTGCCACTGGTGTTCTGAGCTGCGGGCCAGGTGATGGCTGCCCGCACGCCGCAAGAACGGTTCTTGAGTGGTGGCGTGCCGTGCCGACGGGGGTCGGCACCGACGCTCCATCACCGGGAAAGAGACCGTCATGAGCGCGACCGCGTCTGCAGTTCACGCACAACGGCAGCGTGCCACCCTTGTCCGGGCGGTGGCGGTGCTGGTGCCGTTGCTGCTCGTGAGCCTGCTGACGCTGACCAACTCACGGGCAGCCTTCACCGGCACCACGGACACCACCGGCACCTGGGGCACCGCGACCGTCGACCTCGACAGTTCCGTGGCGGTGCCGTTCGAAGCATCCAACATGGTGCCCGGTGACGTCGTTCAAGGCCGAGTGGAGGTCACCTACGACGGTTCGGCGGCCTCGGTCGACGTCCGACTCTTCGCTGACGAACTCTCGCAGACCGACGACGTGGCCGAGCACCTCAACCTGCGCGTCAGCACGTCAGATGCGCATGACGGTGACATCTACGGGGGGTCGTCCAACGAAACGCTCGACGACTTCGCAGGGACGCACACGAACTTCGGCAACGGCGCTGACGAGTGGAACGGTGTCGAGCCCAACGATACCCGCGACTACTACTTCCAGGTCGAACTCGACAGCGATGCACCCAACAGCGTGCAGGAC
>PXDB01000095.1 GCA_003565155.1 Nitriliruptoraceae bacterium
CCCCGGTCGAAGCGGTCACCCCGGTCGAAGCGGTCACCCCGGTCGAAGCGGTCACCCCGGTCGAAGCGGTCACCCCGGTCGAAGCGGTCGGCCCGGTCGGAACGGTCCAGCGCGCGGTCGGTGGGTCGCGCGGCGTGCGCCGGCGATCGGGGCAGTGAGAGCATCGGGTCCATCAGGTCCACTCCTGGTACGTGGCGATGACCCGGGGCACGTAGGCCTGGGTCTCGGCGATCCGCGGCACGCCGCCCGCCTGCGCGACGCGGTTGGGTCCGGCGTTGTAGGCGGCCAGGGCGAGGTCGACGCTGCCGAAGCGGTCGAGCTGGGCCCGCAGGTACCGGGCCCCGCCTCGCAGGTTGTCCATCGGGTCGTGGGGATCCACCCCGAGTCCCTCGGCGGTGCCGGGCATCAGCTGCGCCAGCCCGATGGCCCCGGCGTGGCTGACGACGCCCTGGTCGAAGTTGGACTCGTGACGGACCACGGCGGCGAGCAGCGCCGGGTCGATGCCGGCCTCACGGGCAGCCGTCTCGATCGCGGCGGCGTGCCGCCGGCCATGGTCGGGCAGCTGCTGCACCCATGCGCCTTCCAACCCGGTGCGCTGCGGTCCGCCGCTGGCCAGCCGGAGACCGTTCGCGCCCGGTGCGGCGTCCGGCCCCAGCGGCGCAGGCACGCGCCTACCGGCGACCCTGGTGGTGTCCTGCGCAGCGGTGAGGTCGAAACCCGCTGCGGGCGCGAAGGCCCCGGTCACCGCGTCGAGGCGTGCCTGGATCGCGGCGATGCGCGCGGTCACCTCGCCCACCCCACCGACGCCGCTCGTCGCGCCGATCATCGTCCACGCCTCCACACGGTCAGCGCCACGTCGTCGAGCCGGCGCTGGGTGCGCTTCTCGCGCTCGACGGCGATGACCTCGGCACGGCGCTCGGCGAGCCGCTCGGCGGCCTTGCGGTCCGTGGCGGCGGCGACGGCCCGCTGATCGGCGCGTTCCACGGCACGACGGGTGGTCCGCGTGCGCTGCTCGGTGCGCTCGACCTCGTCGCCGATGGCGACACCGCTGGCGCGCCGGATGAGCAGGTCCGCGGGCACCAGCGAGGTACCGGCGGGGACCGCCGCACCGCGCAGGGCGGCCCTGGCGGCGCTGCGGGCACGGTCCGCGGCACCGTGCTCGCGTCGCGCGGCGGCCTGCTCGGCGAGACGACGGCGCTCGACCAACTCACGGACGTGGACGAGGGCCTCGAGACGGTCACGGCGGCTCACGCGGCCACCTCCTGGTCACCGGTGGAAGGGACGTCGAGGTGGACGGCGAGTTCGGCCAGGTGCTGCCAGGCCCGCTCGGGCGGGCACACCTCGTCGGCCGCCTGGCTGAGGAAGGCGGTGATGTGGTCGGCCAGCGCCAGGGCCCTGTCAGCCACCGGGTCGGTCCCGCTGACGTAGGCACCCACCTGGACCAGGTCGCGGACACGCTCCGCGGCCGCCATCCCGCGCCGCAGCACCGTGGCGATGCGCTGCTGGTCGGTGTCGGTGACGGTGGTGGCGAGCCGGGACAGCGACTGGAGCGGGTCGATGGCGGGGAAGCGTCCCTGGCTGGTCAGGGCGCGGTCCAGGACGATGTGGCCGTCCAGGATCGCCCGGGCCGCGTCGGCGACGGGCTCGTCGTGGTCACCGCCCTCCACCAGGATGGTGTAGAAGCCGGTGACGGTCCCGGTGGCTCGGGGGCCGGCTCGCTCCAGCAGCCGGGGCAGCAGGGCGAACACGCTCGGTGGGTAGCCACGGGAGGTGGGTGGCTCGCCGGCGGCAAGGCCGATCTCGCGCTGGGCGGTGGCCAGCCGGGTGAGGGAGTCGACGGTGAGCAGCACGTCGTGGCCGTCGTCGGCGAACACCTCGGCGATCCGGGTGGCCAGCACCGCGGCGCGCAGGCGCAGCAGGGCCGGTTCGTCGGAGGTGGCGACCACCACGACGCTGCGGGAGAGGCCCGCAGGCCCGAGCACGTCCTCGACGAACTCCCGGACCTCACGGCCACGCTCGCCCACCAGGGCGATCACCGAACGCGACGCCGAGGTGCCGCGCACCATCATCGCCAGCAGGGTGGACTTGCCCACCCCGGAGCCGGCGAACAGCCCGAGCCGCTGGCCCCGCCCGACGGTGCACAGGGTGTCCAGCAGCCGCACTCCGGTGGCCAGCGGCTCGGCGATCCGCTGGCGCTCCAGTGCGTGGGGCGCCGGGGCGTCCACGTGGGTCTGCGGGGCGACGATCGGGCCCTTGCCGTCCAACGGTCGACCCAGGGCGTCCACGATCCGCCCCAGCAGGGCGTCACCAACGGGCGAGGTCAGGGGCCCGGAACGGGGCCGCACCCGGTCACCCCGGGCGATGCCGGCGGTGTCACCGAGGATCAGGGCCCGGGCCGCGGCACCGTCGACCGCGATGACCTCGGCGATGCGCACACCGTGACGGGTGGTGACCTCCACGGCGTCGCCGACCGCCAGACGCAGCCCTTTCAGCTCCACCTCGGTGCCGACGACGCGGCTGACGGTGCCGTGGGTGACGGCGCTGAGCAGGGTGTTCATGCCGCCCCCTCCCCCAGCACCTCGAGGGCGGCGGCGAGCAGCGCCCGGCGGGTCAGGTCGACCCCGCCGAAGCTGCCCTCGAGCCGTGCGTTGCCGGGCTGTAGGCGGGGATCGGCGACCAGTTCGAGACGGCGGTCGCCGAGGGGAGCGTCGGCGAGGGCCGCGTGGTCGTCCACGCTGAGCGCCACCCGGATCGGGTCGTCGTCGAGGGCGGCGGCGGCCTCCTCCACCCGGGCCAGCAGGGCGAGGGCCTCGGCAGGCGGGGTGGCGTCCAGCACGGCGGTGGCCACGGTCTCCACCAGCACCAGGGAGGCGCGGGTGGCCTCGCTGCGTTGGGCCTCGAGCTCCGCGCTGACCGCGCCGGCCGCCCGTTCCACCGCCGCGATCACAGCGGACTGCTCCGCCCGTGCAGCCGCACGACCGGCCTGCTCGCCTTCGGCGTAGGCCTCGGCACGCGCGGTGGCGATCCGGCGCTCCACCTCGGCGGTGGTGGCCGGGTCCAGGGCGGCGCGGGGCTGCACCAGCGGGCGGGTGGCCCCGGCGGGGATGTCGACGCGGAGCACCTCAGGCAACGAACTCCTCCTCGCCACCGCGGGACAACTGGATCAGCCCTTCCTTCTCCAGCTCGTGCACGACCCGGACGATCTCCGACTGCGCCTCCTCCACCTCCGACAACCGCACGGAACCCATCAGGTCCATCTCCTCCGAGATGGTCGTGCGGGCGCGCTCGGAGAGGTTCTGCTCCAGCGCGTCGCGGAGGTCGTTGGCGATGCCCTTGAAGGCCACCGCGAGGCGGGCCGGCTCGACCTGTCGCAGCACCTCCTGCAGGGAGCGGTCGTCCAGGGTGATCAGGTCCTCGAACACGAACATCAGGGCGCGGACGCGCTCGGCCAGCGCCGGGTCCTTGGCCTCGAGCTCCGACAGGATGATGCGCTCGGTGGAACGGTCGGTCTGGTTGAGCAGATCAGCGAGCTCCTTGACGCCATCCCGGCGCCCGGAGCGGCGTCGCACCTCACCGAGACGGGACCGGAGCGCCTCCTCGACACGCTTGACCACGGCAGGATCGGCGCGCTCCAGCGTGGCGAGCCGGGTGGCGACGGTGGTCTGGATCGAGGGTTCCAGCCCGGCGAGCAGGTTCGCGCCGAGGCGTGCGGGCAGGTGTGCGAGCACCAACGCGATGGTCTGGGGGTGCTCGTCGCGCAGGTGCTGGAGCACCTCGGCCGGTTCGTGGAGGCGGACGAAGTGGAAGGGCTGCGCATGGGTGGTGGCGAGCAGCCGGTCGACCACCTCGTCGGCCCCGGCGCCGTAGATGCGGCGCATCAGCTCCCGGGCGTGCTTCTCGCCCCCGGAGATCAGGTGCTTGTGCGCCTCGGCCTCCGCGCGGAACTCGAACAGGATGTTCTCCAGCTGGTTGGCCGGGACGTTGCCGAGCGTGGCGATCTCCACGGTGAGCTGCTCGACCTCCTCCTCGTCGAGGTGGGCGAGCACCTTGGCAGCACGCTCGGGACCGACGGACAGCAGGATCGCGGCGGCCTTCTGCGCACGGTTCATCACCATCGAGGTACCCGCGTTCACGACGCCCTCCGGTCCGCCAGCCACCCTCGCAGCAGCGCGGCGATCTCCTCGGGCTGGCGCTCGACCAGCTCGGCCACCTGCTCCTTGACATCAGGCTCGGGCGCCTCCGCGGGCTCGGGCTCGGGTTGCGGCAGCTGGTCGGGCTGGCGCATCTGTGCCGGCACGACCTTGTTGCTGTCCTTGTTCTTGGCAGGTGCGGTGCCCTTGTCCTTGCGGCGGCTCATCAGCAGCAGGGCGATGACGATGAGCAGGAGCACGGCCAGCGCCACACCCTGGGTCACCATCGCCACCATGTCGGTGGCCTCCTCCTCGGCGAAGGCATCGTCGAGGGCCGGGGTCGGCACCCGGCTGATGGCGACCTGGTCGCCACGCTCGACGTCGAGTCCGGCTGCCGCGGTGACCAGATCGGAGAGCTCACCGTCCCCGATCGCGGCGCCCTCGTCCACCACCAGGGCGACGGACAGCTCCTCGACGGTGCCGGGTGCACGCACCGTCATGGTGGTGGTGCGTCCGACGCCGAACTCGCGGGTCGCGTCGTCGCGCTCGTAGCTGCCTTCGCCGCCGGCCTGGTCGGGCAGCGGACCACCGTCGACACCGACGGTGCCGCCGGCGCCGGGGCCCGTGCCCTCGTAGCGCTCCTCGGAGGTCTGCTCGCGGAGCGCGGTGCCGCCCTCGTCGAACACCTCGGCGTTGGTGGTCGACTCGTCGAAGTCGAGCGCCGCCCGGACCACCACGGAGGCGGGGGCGTCCGTGGCGCGCTGCAGCAGCTGGGAGATGTCGGCGGCCACCGCCCGCTCGAAGTCGCGGGTCAGGCGCTGTTGCCGGTCGGTCATCCCCCCCGAGGAGGCGTCCCCGGGCGCGTGCAGGACCTTGCCGGCGGTGTCAGCGACGGTGACCTGGGAGGGCTCGAGGCCGTCCACGGCGGAGGCGACCAGCAGGGTGATGGACTCGATCTGGCCCTGGTCAATCTCCCGATGGGGCCGCACCAGCACCGACGCCGTGGCGGGGGTGCGGTCGGCGGTGAACAGCGGCTCGTCGGGCAGCACGAGACGGACGCTGGCGGAGTCGAGGGGGTCCATCGCCGTCAGGGTCCGGGCCAGCTCACCTTCCACGGCCCGCTGCAGGTCCACGCGCTGGCGGAAGTCGGAGACCCCGAGCGCCTGTTCGTCCAGCAGCTCGTAGCCGGCCACGGGTGGGGCACCGCTGACCCCGGCCTCCGCCAGGTTCGCACGGGCGGTATGCAGCTGGTCCTGGGGCACGAGGACCCGGTTGCCCTCCAGCTGGTAGGGCACACCCTGGACGTCGAGCTCGGTGGTGACGCGAGCCAGCTCGGTGTCGTCGAGCCCCCCGTACAGCAGGGTGTAGGAAGGGGACATCACCCACATCGTGAAGGGCACCGCGGCCATGACCAGCACCAGGGCCGCCACGACGAGACCGGCGCGCTGCGCGGGCGGCAGCGAGCGGTTCAGCGCGGCGAGGCGATCCTTGAGTTCCAACGTGGGACCTTGGTGCGCGGAGCGGATCGTGCGGGACGGGTGTCGAGGTGGTGCTCGGCTGCGGTGGCGGCTGCGACGGCGGTGCCCCCGCAGCTGGCAGCAGCTGCCGGCGCGGGGCGCCTACAGCTGCATCCGCATGATCTCCTGGTAGGCCTCCAGGCCCCGGTCGCGGACCTGGACCAGCAGGTCGACGGCGAGCGCCGACTGGGTGTTGGCGACCATCACCTCGTGGACCTTGGTGGGGCCGCCGGTGGCCACGTCCTGGATCAGGGCGTCGGCCTGGTGCTCGAGCTGCGAGACCTGCTGGATGCCGTCGGTCAACGCCTCGGTGAAGCCGGGTGCCGGGTTGCCGTTGACGCGTTCGCTCGGCGACATGCCGCCGGGGGCACCGGGCGCATCGACGCCGGTGGTGGGCAGCGGCTGCTGCGGCAGACCGATCGGTGGGATGCCAGGGATGCTCATCACTGCCTCCCGAGGCGCAGCGCCGCCTGGTAGGCCTCGTGGGCACCGGAGACGGAGCGCAGGTTCGCCTGGTAGTGGCGCTGCGCGAGCATCATGTCGACCATCTGCGCACCGGTGTCGACCACCGGCTGCTGCACCAGCCCGTCCTCGTCGGCCAGCGGGTGTGACGGGTCGTAGGTGAGGACCGGGTCGGTGTCGTCGCGGAGCTCCCCGACGGTGTGGACACCGGAGCCGGTCCGCGCGAAGGGTCCGTCGTCGAGGGGCTGGACCACCTGGCGCATCGCCCGGAAGGGCTCCTCGTCGGGGCTGGTGATCGTGTTGGAGTTGGCGAGGTTGTGGGCGATCTTGTCCATCCAGTGGTGGGCCATACCCACCCCGGTACGCCCGATGTCCATCGCGGAGAACGGGGTCATCGCATGCCCCGGATCGCCATGCGGAGGTTGCCGGTCTTGAAGTTGAAGGCCTCCACCATGGCGTTGGCGTGCAGCCCGTCCTTCATGTTGCCGACCATCTCGGTCTCGAGATCGACGGAGTTGCCGTTGATGTCGACGATCGTCGGCGCATCGACCACGGCCGGCTGCGTGCGCTCCGGGGTGCCGCGGCGTATCGCGTCGCGCAGCGAGTCCTCGAACTGCACGTGCTGCGCGCGGAACCCGGGGGTCTCCGCGTTGGCGACGTTGTGCGCCCGCACGTCCTGGCGCGCCGCCAGCCCGTTCAGGGCTGCGGTCACGCCGCTGGTGGTGATGTCCCACATGGAGTGCACCTCCCCGTGAACACGAGAAAGGAGGAGGCGGGCGCCTCCTCCATGAGCCGTTGCGGTGTTCCGTCGGATTGTCTGCCGTCCCCATCGGCACGGTGCGTGGCGGGGTTGAGCGCGAAGGGTCAGCCCTTCACGGTTCCTTCACAGCCGCGGTGTGCCGCTTCACACGCCCGGGGCGTCGTGGCTGACGTAGGCCGCCGCGGCGTCGCGGCGGGTATTGAGGGTGCCGAGCTCCTCGCCGAGCTGGTCACGGATCTCACGGGCCTGCTGTTCCGCGGCTGCCATCCGGTCCGCGAGCTCCTGCGCCCGCGCGGCCAGCTGCTCCGGCAGTACGGGCAGGTCCTGCGGTGGGGTCCACACACCGGCCTGACCGATCTGCTCCAGATCCCCGCTGGCAAGCCCGAACTCCAGCTGTGCCACCTCCACCTCAAGGGCGTCGAGGGCAGCGTCCCACCGAGGGGTGTCGTCGCTCATCCGGCGACCGCGACGCTGCCGCGGACCACGCCCTGATCCCACGCATCACGCAGCTCCGCCAGGACCTTCACGGCCTCCTGCAGGGGTGCGAGGTCCTTGTGGATGTTGGCTTCGACCAGCTGCTCGGAGCAGTAGGTGTAGAGGCTGGCAAGGCTGCTGGCGACGGCTCCGCCACGCTCGTGGTCCAGGGAGAGGTTGAGCTCGTCGACGATGGCCTGGACGCGCACGATGGCCTCATGGGCCTGGGAGATGCGGCCCTCCGCGATGGCGTCGCGCGCCACCTCGAGGCGGACCAGCGCGCCGTCGAACAGCATGAGCACGAGCTGCGCCGGCCCGGCGGTCGTCGCCGCCGCCTGCTGGTACTGCGCACGTCCGTACACGTCGATCTCCTCGCGTCTCAGCGCTGTCCGCCCATGCTGGGCAGCTGGGCGAGCTGACCCTGCAGCCACTCCCCCTGGGAGTTGAACCGGTCCATGGCCATCTCCATCGCGACGAACTGCCGCCGGAGGGTGGTCTCACGGGATTCCAGCCGCTGCTCGAAGGCGTCGATGCGGTCCTGGTAGATCTGGATCTGGCTGTCGATGGACGAGCGGGCCCGTGCGATCGAGCCCTGGCTGCCCTCAGCGCGGCGGAGCTCGCTGTCCATCGCGCCGCCCAGACCGTGGGAGAAGGTCGCCTCGAACGCCCGTGGCGCGCCCGCGTCGACCTCGAGCCCTCGGTTGGTGTACACCTGCAGCCCGGCTGCGGGCCCTTCGGTGGCGGTGAGGGTGCGGCCCCGTCCTTGGGCCGCGACACCGTCGATGGTGCCCTCGACGTCCTCACCGGTGTGGGTGCCCTCGAGGCCGAAGACGGTGCCGCCGTCGATCTCCTCGCCTTCAGCGTCCACCTCGAAGACCCGGAAGCTGGTGTGCGACCCTTCTTCGGTCGACCGCAGGGTGAGCGCGTCTCCGTCGGTGCCAGCCGTCAGCGAGGTGACCCCCGCCTGGTCGAGTGCCTGTTGGATACGAAGCGCAGCTTGTTCCGAGGAGACGTCGCTGGTGTCGATCTGCACCGTGACCAGCTGGCCACCAGGAGCGCGGACCGTGAACGATTTCGGCTGCCCGTTGCCGGGCGGCGTGTAGGACGAGCCAGTGGCGCTCGCGACCTTGGCGGCACGGGCGATCTCCCCCCCGTAGGTGCCGGCCTGGGTGTCCCGGGCCCCACCCACCTGAGCGGCGACGTCGGTGTCCGTGGAACGCCCGGCACGGATGAAGCGCTGCGCGGTGCCCTCGAAGTCGTCGGCGAAGGCCTGTCGCAGCTTGTCCTCGTCGAGCTGGACGCGGCCGTTGCGGTCGACGCTGATGCCGACGCTGGATGCCAGGCTGGCGGTCCCCTCGAGCCCTTCGATCGGCGCGGTCACCGCGGACCGCAGGGAGAAGGCCAGCTGGCTGGCGGCGAACTGCCCCTGGAGCGGACCGGACTCGCCGGACTCCGGGTCGAAATCGGTGAGCTCGCTGATCTTGCCCATCATCTTGTTGAGTTCGCCCACCATGGTGGCCACGCGCTCGACGGCGCCATCCAGGTCGCGTTCCGCGTTGACGGTGACCGGTTGGTCGGTGGTGCGCTGCAACTCGATGGTGGCGCCCTCGATGAGATCGTCGATGGTGTTCGAGCTGCGGAGGACGTCGATCCCGCCGACGGTCAGCTGCGCGTCCTGCGCGTCCTGCGTCACGGTCAGCGGGTCGGTGCCCCAGCCGCCGCCACCGACCTCGAACGCGTTGGCCGTACCGGTGTCCTCGGCGGTCAGCACGAGCTGGAACTCGCCAGCCCGGACCTGCAGGGCGGAGGCACGTACACCGACGTTGGCGTCGTTGACCGCGTTGACGAGGTCGTCGAGGGTCGCATCGGGGCCGAGGCCGGCGGTGATGTCGATGGCCTGCGTCTGACCCTCCGGGGTGATGAGGAGTTCGCGTCCATCGAGCAGGTCATCGCGGCCCTGGAAGGCGTGCGCGGAGCTCTGCTGCATGCGGGTGGCCAGCTGCTCGACGGTGAAGGAGAGCTGGCTGGCGTCGACGGGCCGATCCCCCCGGGTGACGGCGACGGCGTCGGGGTCGGAGGAGCTCACCGACATCAGGTTGGTGAAGCTGTTTGGCCGTCGCAGCGCGTCGGTCGCGGATCTGAGGGAGGAGAGGCGCGTGTTGAGATCACCCCAGGCGTCGCGGGTGGTCTGCAGGTCCTGCTGGCGCTGCTCGAGCCGCGTGACCGGCTGGCGCTCCAGCTGCATCAGCTGCGTGACGATGTCGCTGGTATCGAGGCCGGAGGCGATCCCACCGATGGAGAAGAGTCCCTGGGGCATCTGATCATCAACCTCTCTGTGGTGATGGTGCCCCGGCCTGCGGCCGGGGCACCATCCGGGTCGTGGCTATCAGCCGAGGAGGGAGAGGACGGACTGGGGCACCGTGTTGGCCTGCGCCAGCATCGCGGTCCCCGCCTGGGACAGGATCTGGTTGCGGGTGAAGTTCACCATCTCATCCGCCATGTCGGTGTCACGGATCCGTGACTCCGCAGCGGACAGGTTCTCCACCGCCACCGACACGTTGCGGATCGTGGACTCCATCCGGTTCTGGAACGCACCCAGCTCCGCACGGTTCTCCGACACGCTCGAGATCGCCTCGTCGATCGCGG
>PXDB01000013.1 GCA_003565155.1 Nitriliruptoraceae bacterium
CGCCGGCACCGGACAAGCCAGCAGCGGCGCACGCGACCTCGCCGCCGGCGCGATCACCGCCCGCGACGGCAGCCGCGAACTCGCCGCCGGCACCCGACAGGCCACCGGCGGATCACGCGACCTGGCCGACGGGTTGGGCGCTCTCAGCGCCGGGGCTGGCGAGCTGTCATCCGGTCTGACCGCGGCCAGCGGCGGCAGTCGTGACCTGAGCGATGGGCTCGACGAGCTCTCCGACGGCGCTTCCTCGTTGTCGGCGGGTCTCGGGGATGCACGCGGCGGAAGTGCCGACCTGGCCCAGGGGCTCAGCGGCGTGGCGCTGCCCGGCGCCACGTCACTGGCGGACGGTCTCAACGACCGCCTCGCCCCCGGAGCTGCTGAGCTGCAGGCAGGCCTCAACGACCTGTTGACCGCCTTCGGCTCCAGCACGGAGGGACCGGCCGGCAGCGTGCTCGGCGGCCTGGCTGAACTCATCCGAGGGCTGGAGTCCGATCTCGCCGAGGGCACGCAAGCCTCGCGGCAGCTCAGCGCCGGGCTTGCGGCGAGCTTCGGCCCGGGGAGCGACGGCGTGGACGCCGGGATGCGAGCTGCGGGCGCGGCGGCAGGGGCGGACGACATCGTCGGCGGAGCGGTCGGGCTCCAGGATGGTGCGACCGGGGTACTGGATGCCTTGAACGCCCTGGAGGGGAGCTTCGCTCCGGGCGAGCTCGATGCCACGCAGCAGACCCTCCTGGCCGGTGCGAGGGCCGGCGCCGAGGGGATCCGGGGGGGCGCAGCAGGTCTCGAGGCGGGTGCCCGGGGGTTGCGAGACGGCTTGAGCGACCAGGCCACATCGCTCGGCAGCTGGCCTGCCGACTGCGCCGCGGCGCTCGCCGCAGTGCAGAGTCCCAACCCGAGGGGCCTGGAGGTCATCAGGGCGCTGTCCTGTCTCACCGAACAGGTCGACGAGGGGCTCAACGGCCGCGTCATCCCGGGCGCCAGGCAGCTGCAGGCCGGATTGGACAACCCGGCCTGCAACCCCGGCGATCCACGGAACCCGGCCAACCCCTGCGGTGTTCGGCAGGTCCTACAGGCGCTGGCGGCTGGCGCAGACCAGTTGTCCGGCGGTGCGGCCGAAGCTGCCGCGGGCGCCAGTGCGCTGCGGGACGGTCTATCAGGGGCGGCCGACGGCTCCACGGCACTGTCGCAGGGCCTCTCGCAGCTCGACGAGGGCGGTCAGGCGCTGCGCCAGGGAACCCTCTCGGCGGCGGCCGGCGGTCGTGACCTGCGCGACGGTCTCGGACAGCTGGACGCCGGTGGCCGTGAGGTTGCAGCGGGATCGGCGGCCGCGGCAGCCGGCTCGCGTGACCTGGTGAACGGGCTGAGCCAGCTCGACAACGGTGCCAGCCAACTTGCCAGCGGCCTTGGCGACCTCGCGGACGGTGCAGGCGACCTCAGCGACGGTCTCCGCGACCTCGACGCCGGCACCAACCAACTCGCCGGAGGACTCGGCGACCTCGCGGACGGTGCAGGCGACCTCAGCCAGGGCCTCGGCGACCTCGACGCCGGCACCAACCAACTCGCCGGAGGACTCGGCGACCTCGCCCAAGGTGCAGGCGACCTCAGCCAGGGCCTCGGCGACATCGACGCCGGCACCAACCAACTCGCCGGCGGACTCGGCGACCTCGCCCAAGGTGCAGGTGATCTCCGGGACGGCCTCGGCCAGCTCGACGATGGCGCCAACCAGCTGGCGGGAGGCCTCGGTGACGCCGGCGACGGTGCAACCCAGGTGGCCGAAGGCCTCGCGACCGTCGAGGAAGGGCTCGGTGGTGCGTCCGAGGGGTCCCAGCGCCTGATCGACGAGGGCATGGGCGTGCTGATCGGCAGCGCCAGCGACGCGACCGGCACCCCGGCCATCGCCGTCCAGCACGCCATCGCCGCTGACGAGCGGGGCCGTGCGGGTGAAGGTCTGCCCTACGGCACGGCGGAGGGTGCGGTCACCTCGGCGGTCTACCAGTTCGAACTGGCGGGGATCGCCGCCGGTGACGACGGGGGCTCGATGCCGGTCCGGGCCATCACCACCCTGCTCGGCATGGGGGTGGCGGCTGGCCTGGCCATGGTGCTCCGGCAGCGGTTGGTCTGATCCCTTAGGCGTCGGGTGGTGCGCCACCTCGGGTCGCAACGGCCCCGAGGTGGCGCACCGCCGGCGTGCTCAGTCCCAGTCCGGACCGCCCTCGGGCGCGATGAGGCGGTGACCGCGTTCGAGCGCGTCGATGCGGTCCATCTGCTCCGCCGTGAGCTCGAAGGAGAAGACGTCGAAGTTGCTGCGGATCCGCTCTGGCGTGCCTGACTTCGGGATGGCGACGACGGCCGGGCGTTGCAGCATCCACCGCAGTGCCACCTGGGCGGGGGTGACCCCGTGCACCTCGGCGATCTCGGTGAGGACCGGATCGTCGGCCACCTCGCCACGCGCCAGGGGCGAGTAGGCGGTCAGGAAGCCACCCCGGCCCCGCAGCACCTGTTCGACGGGCGCGACACCGAGGAAGGGGTGGTGCTCCATCTGGTCGGTCACGATCGGTGCGTGCTCGTACGCACGGGTCAGCATCTGCGACGGGAAGTTGGACACCCCGACCTGTCGCGTGAGGCCGTCCTCGCGGAGTCGGGTCATCGCCTCGAGGGTCTCGCCCAGCGGCGCGACGTGCTCGGCCGGCCAGTGCAGGAGCAGCAGGTCCACGTGGTCCATCCCCAGCGCATCGAGGCTCTGGCCGGTGGAGGAGCGGACATCGCCAGCCGCGGCGTTCGAGGGCTTCAGCTTCGTGGTGACGAACACCTCGTCACGATCGAGGCTGCTGTCCGCGACCGCGCGACCGACCTCCGCCTCGTTGGCGTAGCCCTGGGCGGTGTCGACGTGCCGGTAGCCGGCCTCCAGCGCGGTCAGCGTCGAGCGGTACGCGTCGTCACCGGCCAGCTGGAAGGTGCCGAACCCCAACCGCGGGACCGCGGTGCCATCTGCGAGGTGGAAGGTCGTGACGTCCATGGAGGCCTCCGGATCGGTGCGTCACACCGTGGCGAGGTCGGTCCCGCCGGCAGGTGACAGGGTGCGCACGCTCTGGACCCCGAACGTAGGGGCCGTCGCGCCCGCCGCACTCGGAGTGCACGTCCTTTGGTCGGTCGTCATCCGCCGGCGGATCGTCACCGCACCAGGTGACACGCGCGAGGCCGTGCGCCGCACCCGGCCACGTGACCGGCCCGATGCCCGACGAGGGTGGAGGCGGTCCAACTACGGTTACCGCGACGCCGCACCGCTCCGCATGCCCGCCGCACCGCACCGCATGCCCACCGCACCGCATGCCCGCCGCACCGCACCGCACGCCCAACGCACCTCGACCGAAGGCCCACGACGTGCCCGCACCCACCTCCCGGCTCAGCGATGACGACCTCCACCTGTTCGCGGAGGGCTCGCACCTCGGGCTCCACCACCACCTCGGCGCCCACCTGACCGCAGACGATGCGGCTGCCAGCAGCCAGGCAGGACCCGACGGCGACGCGGAGGACCACGCCGGCGCGACCTTCGCCGTGTGGGCCCCCAACGCCCAGGCGGTCAGCGTGATCGGTGACTTCAACGGCTGGGACCAGGCCCGGGACCCGCTCACCCCCCGCGCGGCCAGCGGGGTGTGGGAGGGCTTCGTGCCGAGCGCGCGGCACGGACAGGCCTACCGCTACGCCGTCACCACCGTCCGCGGCGAGGTGGTCGAGCACGCCGACCCCCTGGCCGTCCACACCGAGACCCCACCCGCCAACGCCTCGAAGCTGTGGCGCCTGGACCACACCTGGGGTGACGACGAGTGGATGGCCACCCGCGGCGACCGCCAGCACCGCGAGGCCCCGATCGCCATCTACGAGGTCCACCTCGGCTCCTGGCAGCGCGGCGAGGACGGAAAGCGCTTCCTCACCTACCGCGAGCTCGCCCCCCACCTGATCGCCCACGTCCAGCGGGCCGGCTTCACCCACGTGGAACTCCTGCCGGTGATGGAGCACCCCTTCTACGGCTCCTGGGGCTACCAGACCTCCGGCTACTTCGCCCCGACGTCGCGGTACGGGACACCGCAGGACCTGATGTGGCTGATCGACCAGCTCCACCAGGCGGGCATCGGCGTGATCCTGGACTGGGTCCCCTCGCACTTCCCCGACGACTGGTGGGCGCTGGCCACCTTCGACGGCACCCACCTCTACGACCACGAGGACCCGCGCCGGGGCATCCACCCGGACTGGAACTCGGCGATGTTCAACTACGGCCGCGGTGAGGTCCGCAGCTTCCTGCTGTCCTCCGCGATGTCGTGGATGGAGCGTTACCACGCCGACGGGCTCCGCCTCGATGCGGTCTCCTCCATGCTCTACCTCGACTACTCGCGCGACGAGGGGCAGTGGATCCCCAACGAGCACGGCGGCAACGAGCACCTGGAAGCCATCAGCTTCCTGCAGCGCTGCAACACCGAGGTGGCACGTCGCCACCCCGGCGCCATCACCTTCGCGGAGGAGTCGACCGCGTGGGACGGGGTGACGCGCCCCGCGGAGCACGGGGGGCTGGGCTTCGACCACAAGTGGGACCTCGGCTGGATGCACGACACCCTGGAGTACTTCCGCACCGACCCGCTGTTCCGCGGCAGCAAGCAGGACCAGCTCACCTTCCGATCCGTCTACGCCGCCAGCGAGTCGTTCTGCCTGCCCCTGTCCCACGACGAGGTGTCCCACGGCAAGGGCTCGATGCTGTCGAACCTGCCCGGGGACGCGTGGCAGCAGCGGGCGAACCTGCGCCTGCTGCTCGGCGCGCAGTACACCACGCCGGGCAAGAAGCTGCTGTTCATGGGCACGGAGTTCGGTGTGCGGGACGGCTGGGACGTGGAGACCCAGCTCGACTGGCCACTGCTCGAGGAGGAGGAGCACGCCGCGCTGCTGACCTACACCTCGGCGTTGAACGCGCTGTACCGCCAGCTGCCGGCGCTGCACGTCAGCGACGCCCGCGGCGACGGTTTCGAGTGGATCGACGCCTCTGACAACCAGCAGTCGGTGGTCTCCTTCCTCCGACGGGCACCGGGACAGGACGACGTCGTGGTGGTGTGGAACCTCACACCGGTCACCCGCTCGCCCTACCGCATCGGCGTACCGGAGCCCGGCCGGTGGCGCGAGGTCTTCAACTCCGACGAGGAGCGGTTCGGCGGCACGGGCGCGGTCAACGGCGTGGTGGAGAGCGACGGCGTCGGGGTGGTGGGCCGCCCGGCCTCGCTCGACCTGACGCTGCCGCCGCTCGGTATGGCGGTGTTCGTGCCGGAGCGCGGCTGACGCCACGCGTCCCGTCAGCGGCCGCCCCGGCGCGCAGCGCCGGCGCGAAGGAATGCAGCGAAACGACCACCACACGGTCACATCGCTGCAAACCCTGCCACGCCGACGCCGACCACCACCCCGCCGACAGTGGGAGGCGGCAGCGCGCAGCGCCGGCGCGAAGGGATGCAGCGAGACGACCACCACACGGTCACATCGCTGCAAACCCTGCCACGCCGACGCCGACCACCACCCCGCCGACAGTGGGAGACGCCGGCGGCGGCCCCGGCCCCGGCCGCCGCGCGCCCCGCGACGGGAAGGTCACTGCGACCGGGTGAACACCACCCCGGACGAGTCGTTCAACGTGATGGGGCCGCCGAGGTAGTCGGAGCCGATGTTGGGCGTGCGCAACCGCAGGTACCACCCCTCGGGGTCGAGTCCGGGCAGGTCGAGGTGCACCGGGTCGAGTGCCGCGTTCCCGCCCTCCATGTTGCACACCGTCAGTACCTGCTCGGAACCGTCGGGGGCGTTGCGTAGCGATGCGAACACCGCGTGCCCATCGACGGGCCGGAGGTAGTCGAAGGTGTCCCCCGCGCGCAGGTCGTCGCGCAGCCAACGGCGTGCACGGCGGAACTCCCTGACCGCCACGTTGTAGCTGGTCTGGTTCGGGTTGAGGCGGTTCGCCCACCCATGGACGTTGCAGTAGTCGTGCATGTCGTCCATCCACGCCCGGGCGATCCTCTTCAGCGTGGCCGGGTCGACCGGCAACGGGCCGGCCAGGGGCGGCTCGACCCCGTTGATCAGCGAGGAGATGGTCTCCAGGTCGTAGTCGGTCACCTCGACCAGTGCCGGGAGCAGGTCCATGAAGCGACGCAACTCCTCCAGGGTCTCGAAGCCGAGCGCCTTCAACCGCTTGAAGTTGGCCGCCAGTGGGTAGAACTCGTCGTCCACCTGCCAGACCAGCGACAGCGTCTCCTCGGAGACCACCTTGACGCCGTAGCGGTCGTCCTGGTTGCGGATGAACCCCCAGGCCGCCCGCATCGAGGCGTTGAGGAAGTCCATGGGCACACCGGGGAAGGCGGTGTAGGTCAGTAGCTTGATGGCGGGGTTGTCGTAGGCCTTGTCGAGGATCTGCAACTCGGTCTCGCCGAGCCGGGTGTTGATGGTCAGTTCCGGGCTGACCTGGGTGCCGCGACGCAGGGTGTCGTGGTTCGCGCAGCCGGAGATCCAGTTGGAGCCGTGCTCGAGGATCTGGCGGATGCGCCACCAGCTGCGCAGCCAGAAGCCGTACACGAAGGGGGTGTTGTGCGCGAAGGTCAGCGGCCCCCACTGGAAGATGTCGGGATCGGGCTGGTCATCGATCACCGCCCGGTAGGTGGAGGACAGCTCCCAGTCCGGCTCCGGCCAGGGACGGCCGTCCTCGAAGATCATCCAGGGCCGGTAGCGGCAGCCGGCCACCTCCTGCACCACGTCGCTCATCTGCCGCAGGTAGGCGTCGTCGTGCTTGAGCTCCCGGGCTTCGGCGTCGTAGAACTTGAAGTCCTGGGCGCCGTCGACCCGCACACCGTCGAAGCCGAGGTCGACCTTGCGGCGCTGCATCTCGAGCAGTAGCGCCCGCACCCACGGGTTGCGGTAGTCGAGGTTCTGGCCGTACATGTTCGGCCCGGCGAACCACTCCGAGTCCAGCACGTCCAGCGCCTGGTTGTCGGCGTGGCCGTACACCACGTCGGCGATCAGCCGGATCGGCCCGGTCGGGAAGGTGTGGAGCGCGACGGCGAGGTCCACCAGCTCGTCCGGGCGGCCGGTCTCGAGCAGGGTGGAGCTCACGGCGGCCGAGCCCGCGATCACCACGTCGTAGCCCCAGTTGGTCGTGTCGGGGCGGCGCAGCACCGCGGTGACCTCGTCGACGTAGCGCAGATCGTGCTCGATGCCGTCGGTCGCCTCGACCGGCGCGGGCTCCTGGATGGCGAAGAACGCCGGCCCCTTCTCGTACACCGTGGTCGGCTCCACGGGCAGGAGCTGCACCGCGTCGTAGCCCGAGTAGACCTGCTCCTCCGGTGTCAACTCCCGCCCCTCCGTGAGGTGACGGGCGAGCCGCTGGTAGAAGCGCGCGAGGCTGGCCAACGTCCCACCCGAGGTGGCGGTGGGCACGTGCAGCTGCAGGATGTTGGCGGCCGGGCCCTGCTTGACGATGCCGGCACCGCAGCGGTCGTCGCCCGCCTGACCGGCCAGCGCCTGCCAGTACCCGGCATCGCCGCGCTCGGCCTGCACGCGCGCGAGGTCGTACACCTCGGCGGGCGCGAAGGCGCCGTAGGGCAGGGAGCTGGCCATCGGGTCGAACACCCGGTGCCAGTCACCGTCTCGGTCGCGGTAGGTGAGGCAGTAGAAGCTGCCGAGGTGGTCCCGTGTCCCGATCGCGAGCCCGCGGGCCACGGTCCAGACCAGGTCGCGGTCGCGCTGCACGGGAACCAGGGTGCGCCGGAACCGCGCGGTCGCCCGGGACACCGTCACGTCGAGGTCGTCGAGGGGGTCGAGGACCTCGAGGAACACGTCCGCGTCGGCGACCCGTTCCCGGGTGAGCCGGGGGCACCACATCGCGAAGGCGACGCTGCCATCGGGTTGCGGGTGCGCGCCGAAGCGGGGTGCGAAGGCCCGGGCCAGCGCGAGTGCGTCCGGCTCCTCGGCCTCCCGTTCCTCGAACCACGCTGCCAACGCCGAGGTGGCGTCCTCGTCCTGATGGGGGCACTCGGTCGACAGGGCGGGGGCGTCGGTCGCGGTCACGGGCACGGTCCCTTCAGGTCGGCGGTAGCGGAAACGTGTCGCATCCAACCACCAGGAACGGCACCTCGCAGTGCCCGCCGGTACAGCCTGGCAGCTCGCTCCGCCGCGCACGCTCTGGTGGAGGCAGGCGCACCCGACCCGGGCGGGGCGCACCCGACCCGGGCGGGGCGCACCCGACCCGGGCGGGGCGCACCTGAACCGGGGGCGCACCCGACCCGGGTGGGGCGTACCGGACGTCGGCGGGGCCGCTCCCCGCGCACAGAAGCGGTCCACGCTGCGAACAGCGTGGACCGCGTTCTTCAGCGCTTGAAGGTCAGTAGCCGCTGCCGCCGTCGTCATCGTCCGCACCCTCGACCATCTCGGTGATCGGGCTGCCGTCGGGGGCGACGACCCACCACACGTCGTTGACGCCCTGGCCGTCGACGTCACCGGGCGCCATGTCCGCCGCCCAGAAGTACAGCGGCATGTCGTCGTAGGTGAGCTGGGTGCTGCCGTCGTCCTCCCGCTCGATGGTGCCGACGAGGTCGCCGTCCACGCCATCACCCCAGGTCGGGTCAGCATCGTCGTCGATGGTCAGCGCCGGCCAGTTCCCGAGGCAGTCGTCGGTGCAGTTGCTGACACCTGGCTCGTCGTTCTCGAACAGGTAGAGGGTCATGCCCTCGCCGTCAACGAGGTGGTCGCCGAGCGGGGAGTCCGCGATGGCGAGGTCGACGTCGCCGTTCATGTCCTCAGCCGCGTCGTCCTCAGCTGCGTCGTCCTCCACCTCGGCGTCGTCCTCTACGAGGGCGTCACCGGTCTCGGGGACGTCCTCACCGCAGGCCGCGAGGAGCAGGCCTCCGGCGGCGAGGACGGGGAGCAGTCGTGTGCGCAGGCGCAAGGGGGTTCCTTTCCGGGTCGGATACGCAGTGTTCGCCATCATCACGGTGGCCGCCGTCCGGCGTCCGGTCACCGGACACCGCCAGGCCACCCTGGGGTCGGCACCGAAACTGCGGTCGTCGACGTCCGGGGCCGGTCTGGGACCGCGGCGCGGGTCAGCGCTGCTCGATCCGCGCGGCGACCGCCGGGAGCACGGACGGGTCACGCACCAGGATCTGGCTGGCGTCCACCACCGGCGGCAGGGATCCACCACGCGCGAGCAGCTCCGCCACCAGTGCGCACGCCAGGTCGGCGTCGTCGGCGCCCGGCACCCCGACCCCGGCGGGGATCAGGACCCGGTACTCACCGCCCGACGGCGAGGTGACCATCACCTGGCCATCGACCACCTCGCGCGCGTTCCACCCGTCCACCTCGCGGTCCTTCCTAGCCGGTATCCCACCCCTCGCGGACCTCGACCGCTGTTCAGCTGAGCCGCATCCGCAGCTCCTCGAACCCCGCAGGATCGCGTCCCACGGCCGCACCGAGGTCGAGCGGTGCGGGCGCCTCGGCCTCCGCGGCGGCGTCGGTCCCCGCGAGGGACTCGCCGCGTTCCTGGAGGATGCGTACCGCCTCCGTGGCCACCTGCAGCGGTGGCACACCCGTCAGGCCCAACCCGCGGCGGGTGTGGTGCGACAGTGCGACCGGGCGCCGGTTCCCGTCGCCGAGCAGCAGCAGGAAGTCCTCGGGTCCGACCTGGTGCAGGATGGGTGCGTCCATGCCGACCACGGTACCCGCAGCTCCGGGCCCGTTGTCGGGCCGGGCGGCGAGCGGGGGTCGCGAGCGGGGTGGCAAGTGGGGCGGCGAGCGGAGGGGTGTCGAGCGGGGGGTGTCGAGCGGACGGGTGTCGAGCGGGGTGGCGGAACGACGGTCGGCGGCCGCCCGTACGGGCGGCCG
>PXDB01000023.1 GCA_003565155.1 Nitriliruptoraceae bacterium
ACCACCAAACACACCCGACCACGGAAGACGAAGCGTTGGGCCGTACCCACATCGTCCTGAGCTCGCAGCAGGTGCGCCGGCTCGTCCATCCACCGTCTCCAGGTGCCGCAGTGAGCCGCCGACAGTGCGGATCGTCACTCGCCACGGGGAAGGGACCCGCCGCCTCACCGGTTACCTAGCTGATTGCCCCGCAGCGTCACCCGCTCCGAACCCTGATCTTGCGTGCCGCTTCGTACACTCGATGCGGATGACCTGGGGCGATTCAGCCGACGTCACCTCCGCTCGGGCTACCCCGAGCGGATCGCCCGCACACGCCTCTGACCTGACTGGGTCCACTGCACAGGAGTCGTTCCATGTCGTCCATGCCGCCCACGCCGCCTGGCCGGGGCTCGGAACCGCGAACTGCCACGGATGGCGATCCGCAGCGCAACTTCGAGGACCCCGCTTGGACACCTCCGCCTGAGCCACGCAAGACGCGCGCCGACGCAGCCACGGAGACCGCTCCCCGCGCCCGCCTCTCACCCGGGCAGTGGGTGCTCATCGTGCTCGCCGGTGCCCTCGGGGCCATGTTCATCGGTGTTCCCCTGCTCGCCCTCGGGCTGTTCACGGTCGGCGAGACCGTCATCACCAGCGACGAAGCCGTCGAGGTGGTCGAGGAGCCGGTCGACAGCCCCGCCGACACGGCACCCAGCGACGACACCGATGCCCTGGCCACCGCGAGCCCCGTCAGCGCGATCGCACGGCAGGTCAGCCCCTCGGTCGCCCGGGTCGACGCACCCGGCGGGCCGGGCGCTCAGGACGGGCCGGGTGGCGGCCAGGGTGGCGCCGGTTCCGCGGTCGTCTACCACGCCGAGGGTGTCCTGGTCACCAACGCACACGTGGTCGGCGGCGCAGACGAGGTGGCGGTCACCCTGCCCGACGGTGCCCGGATGGACGCCGAGGTGGTCGGTGCCGACCCGGCCTCGGACATCGCCGTGCTCCGGGTGGACGCGGATGACCTACCCGTGCCCGTCTGGGCCGACGAGGACCACGTCCCCGACATCGGCTCGACCGCCGTGGCGATCGGCTCGCCCTTCGGTCTGGATGGGTCGGTGACCGCCGGCATCGTCAGCGCGCTCGGCCGCACCCTGCCGAGCTCGGCGGGTGCGCTGACCGACATGATCCAGACCGATGCCGCCGTCAACCCGGGCAACTCGGGCGGCGCACTGGTGGACGGTGAAGGCCGGATCATCGGGGTCAACACCGCCATCGCCACCGCCTCAGGCGGTAGCCAGGGCGTGGGCTTCGCGATACCGGCGACCACGGTGCGCTCGGTCGCCGACCAGTTGCTGGAGACCGGCGAGGTCCGCCTCGGCTACCTCGGTGTGGTCGGCCAGACCGTCGACCCCGACACCGCGGCGCTGTACGGACTGGATGTGGAGGGCGGCGCGGTCATCGCCGACCTGGACCCGGAGGGCCCCGCGGTGGCTGCCGGAGTGGAGACCGGCGACATCGTCATCGCCATCGACGACACCGCGGTGACCTCGATGACCGAACTGGCCGGCCGTATCCAGCAGCTCAACCCCGACGACGAGGCCGTGCTCACCATCGTCCGTGACGGCGAGGAAACGGCCATCGAGGTGACCCTCGGCGAGCGACCGTCGGCGCCGCAGCAGCCGTAACGGCCGCCCCGCCCCGCAACCTCCACGACCTCGCCCCGCAACCTCGACGGCCCCACCCTGCAACCTCCACGACCCCAACCTGCAACCTCGACGGCCCCACCACCTCGACGGCCCCACCTCCGCCACCGGCTCCCACCTCCGCCACCGGCTCGCGCCTCCCGCACCACCTCGGCCGGGTCGGTGTGCGGAACGGGACGGAAGCGTCCCCCTACGTCGCCCACGGCGACCACGTGGCGGGGTCGGGCGGCAGGACGGGACAGCGGTGTCCCTTTCCGTACCCCGAACCCGCCACGCTGGGGCTCGAGTACGACGGGCATGGACCTCGGCAGGAGGCGTCAGGCCTCCTGCGGCCGCGACGGTGGGTCGGAGCAGACCGCGTCAGGCCTCCTGTGGCCGCGACGGTGGGTCGGAGCAGACCGCGTCAGGCCTCGGGCGGCCGCGGCGGTGGGTCGGGACGCGGGCGCACAAGGGGCTGGTGCTCCGCCAACGCCGCCTGGCCACGGTCCTCGCCGCCGGACGGACGCTCCAGTTGTGCTGCAGCGGGCTGCTCGCGCGCCGCGCCCGCGCGCTGCTCGACCTGCAGCGGCTGCATGTCGGCCGCCAGCGTGCGGATCGGCCACGGGATCGTGATCCCCGCGTCGTCCAGCGCGGTCTTGCACGCGCGGTAGCAAAGATCGAGCATCTTCGGCACGCCCTCCTGGGCGTCGAACCACACGCGGACCTCGAAGTCCACGCTCGAGTCCCCGAGCCCGGTCAGCAGCACCTGGGGCGGCGGATCTGACAGCACCTCGGGGATCTGCTCGACGGTGTGGAACAGCAGCTCTTTGGCCCGTTCGTGATCGTCGCGGTAGTCGATGCCGATGTGCAGCGTTGTCCGCCGGGTCCCGCGTCGCGAGAGGTTGGTGATGGGCGCGCTGAAGATGTCGGCGTTGGGGACCAGGATCAGGGTGCCCTCGTAGGTGCGGATGGTGGTGACCCGCAGGTCGATGTCCTCGACGTAGCCCTCGACCTCCTCGGTGACGATGATCTCCCCGCGGTCGTAGGGCTTGCGGATCAGGATCATCACGCCGCTGAGCAGGTTCTCCAGGATGTTCTGCAACGCCAGCGCGATGCCGAGCCCGATGAGCCCGAGCGCCGCCAACATCGCGCCGATCTCCACTCCGGCGATCGACAGCGAGAGCAGCACGACACCGAGCAGGAGGAACAGCTTCAGCAGGTTGGTGACCAGCCGCCGCACGGTGAAGTCGACGTCGCCCCGGAGCATGCCCCGGTTGACCACCTTGAGCAGCAGCCGCACCACGACCAGCAGCAGGACGAAGACCAGCAGCCCGATGAGGAACAGTGGCAGGCGAGCCAGGACATCACCCGCGAGCTCCGCGAAGGCGTCGGTGACCAACTCCGCGACCGTGGAGGGGTCCGTCAGCTCGCGCAGCTCCGGACTCTCCACCTCCCGCAGGATCGGCTGGTCGGGGTCCGGTGGCGACACCTCCTGCGCGAACACGACGTGCGCACGCGCAGGCACCGGCTCCACCATCAGCTCCCCAGGTCGAGGGCCAGGCCGCCGACCACCCGCGGACGACCTCGATCCACGACCATAGCGGGCCGTGCAGCAGCATCCGTGCCCGTTGGGCCGACTCCGCTGCACGTCGTGCGGCCGTCGTGGCCATACCCTCGGCCCACGCGGCGTGCAGACGGCACCAACGCCGCAGCGGCGATGAGGTCGCAGCCGATCGCGGTTCGCAACGGAGGTGAACGTGACCGGGTGCAGGGGGTTCGTGGAGGCGTGCGGATGACCACCTGGCTGTGGGCAGTGGTGGTGCCCGTCGTGGTGCTGGCCGCCTTGTCGACCGCCTTCGTCGTCTACCTGCTGCCGACCGATGACGTGCCCCGCGATCCGGATGTGGTGGTCGTGCTCGGCGGCGCCGGCGCGGAGCGGGCGGAGCTCGGCATCGAGTTGGCCGAGCGCTACGACGCGGACCTGGTCCTCTCCTCCTCGGCCGCGGCCTTCGGCGAGCGCCAGGGCCGCACGTGCCGTGTGGACGCCATCTGCTTCGAACCGGTGCCGGAGACCACCCGCGGTGAGGCACGCGGCGTCGCCCGGATGGCCGAGGAGCGCGGCTGGAACCACATCACCGTGGCAACCAGCGCGTTCCACACCTCACGCAGCCGGTTCCTGTTCCGCCAGTGCCTCGGACCTGACCGGGTCTCGGTCGTAGGGGCACGTCGCGATGGGCGGCCTGCGACCAGCCCTCGCCTGCTGCTGCGGGAGGGCGCAGGGGTGCTGGCCGGGGCCACGATCCAGCGCGCCTGTTGGGGGCAGGAGGGCAACGGAGCGGACACGGCCAGCTGACCTCGGTGGGGCGGTCAGCAGCCCATGGGGGTCCGGACCGGCGTCCGACAGGCCCGGTGGCCGGAAACCCGCGGGCAACGGAGCGCGAGGGCCAGGAACCCGGGATCGGTCCTCGGCTCACCGCCCGGGCACAGGCGCACCGGCGCTTCGGTGAGCGGTTCGCGGCCCGAACAGCCCCTCGGCGATGTCCGCAGCCATGGTGACGAACAGCTCCCCCAGACGGTCGTAGACCTCCTGGCCCTGGCGGACGGGGTCGGCGACCTCCAGCGCGCCACCTCGGTGCTGCCACCTCGACGGTCGGTGCCCATCGGCCAGCGCGACCGCCGCACGCAGCCGCTCGCTCGACGTCTCGCTGGCGCTCGGGAGCTGCTCGGCGACGCGTGGGTCGGCCAGGATCCTCGCGAGCTCGGGAGCCGTGAACACCCGTCCTGCGAGCGCCGGCTCGATGCTCAGGACGCTGCGGGTGTGGCGCCGCTCCATGGTGAGCACCAGGTCCTGGACCGCCGGTTGGAGGTAGGCGAGGGGACGCGACTGATGGCCATCCAGGTCAACACCCCAGCGGTCCGCGACGACCCGGGAGCCCTCGGCCACGGGGAGTCCCCACACCGTGTCGACTCCCGCCGAGGCGACCGCCACCTCGCCGTCCAACCCCCGGGCCGCCACCTCCAGGTGCAACCTCGCCGCCAGCAGCGGACTGCGAGCGACGTTGGCGAGGCAGAGCACGAGGATGCGCGCGGCCACTCAACCCTCCTCGCGATCAAGCTCGTCCTCGGCAGCCATCACCTCGTCGAAGCGCACGGTCGTGGCGTGCCCATCGAGCGACACCCCCTCGCGCCGCACCATCACCCACAAGGTGCGGAGCAGGATCCTGGCATCGAGCCACAGGCTGCGATGGTCGACGTACCACACGTCCTGGGCCAGCTTGTCCGGCCAGGACATGTCGTTGCGGCCGTTGATCTGGGCCCATCCGGTGATGCCGGGACGGACCTCGTGGCGACGCGCCTGCTCCGGCGTGTAGTGGTCGAGGTAGGCGACCAGCAGCGGACGCGGACCCACCAGCGACATGTCGCCACGCAGCACGTTCCACATCTCGGGCAGCTCGTCCAGCGAGGTGGAGCGCAACCAGCGGCCGAAACGGGTCAGCCGCTGTTCGTCGGGAAGCAGCGCACCAGCGTCGTCGCGCGCATCGGTCATCGTGCGGAACTTGCGCAGCTCGAACACCTCACCGTGCAGACCCGGCCGAGGTTGCCGGAACAGCACCGTCGCGCCGAACTCGCGGCGCACCCGCCAGGCGAGCACCACGAACAGCGGTGCCAGGAGCACCACCCCGACCGCGGTCAGAGCGATGTCCACGACCCGCTTGGCGCGATCGGTACGAGCGTGCTGCGCGGCCGAGCGGGGACGGGAGTCCGTACGCCCACGCCGGGGTGCACCCGGGGGTGGGCGGCGCTCGACGCCCGCAGCACGCGACACGCCGCGAGGGTCACGACGACGGTGCATCCTCATCCGGCCGCCTCCCCGATCGGCCGTGCCGGCACCCCGACCACGGTCGCGCCCGGGGCGACGTCGCGGATCACCACGGCGCCGGCGCCGACCACGGCCCGTTCACCCACCGTCACCCCCTGGATCACCGACGCGCCGATCCCGATGTCGGCCTGCGCCCGCACCGTCACGTTGCCGGCGAGGTGGACACCTGGCGCCACGAAGACCGCAGCACCGAGTAGCCCATCGTGGCCCACCATCGCGCCGTAGTTGACGATCACCGAGGAACCGAGCGTAACGTCGCAGGTCAGCACCACCCCCGGGCAGATGATCGAGCCCGGGCCGATCGCGCAGCGGGGGCCGATCGTCGCGGTCGGGTGCACGAGGGTCGCCAACCGCACGCCACGGGCATCGAGGTGGCCGGTGAGCCGGTCGCGGGCAGCGGGACTGCCGAGCGCCACCACGACCTCGACATCGGCACGATCCTCTCGATCCAACCACTGCGCCCCACCGAGCACCGGCAGGCCCGCAACCTCGGTGCCGTGGGTCGCAGGGTCGTCGTCGAGGAAGCCGCGCAGCGCGCTGCCCCGGCCGGCATCGGCGAGCCAGGCGGCGGACTCACGGCCCATCCCGCCGGTCCCGAAGATCACGATGCCTACCACGGTGCTCCCCTGCTGCGGTGTGCCTGCTGGTAGTGCGGGCGTGGCGCCCGGTCGCCCTGCGGTGTGCCTGCTGGTGGTGCGGGCGTCGCGCCCGGTCGCCCTGCCGCCTCCCGGCTGGCTGTTCCGCGGGCGTTCGCGGGACCGCCGCAGCGACGGTCCTGCTGCCGGAACCGCCACCTCGACGCGGCCGTTACCGTTGCGAACGCTACCGGGCCGTGACCCGGCGCCCCCGCTCATCCCGCACCGACCTCGGGCGCAACCCCGAGCTGCCGGTAGGTCTCCAGGGTGAGCTCCACCTGCCGTCGGTCGTCGAACTCCGCGAGCGCCTTGGCACGCGAGGCGGCGCCCATCTCCCGCCGCGCCGCCGGGTGGTCGACCAGCGCGCCGATCGCCGCCGCCAGCGCCGCCGGATCACGGACCGGCACCAGCCGCCCGTTGACCCCATCCTCGACCACCTGCCGGCAGCCGCGGATGTCGGTCAGCACCAACGGGAGTCCCATGGCGGCCGCCTCCATCGCCGAGCGGGGGAAGCCCTCCCGCCACGAGGCCAGCACGTAGCAGTCGAACGCGGCGTAGAGGCGCTCCACGTCCTCACGCATGCCGAGCAGCAGCACCCCGGCGTCCCTGGCAGCGCGGTCCAACTCCTCGGTGGTGATCGCGTCCGCCTTGTCGGGATCCGCCGGCCCCGCCACCACGACCCGCGCAGCAGGGTGGTGCTCGCGCAGTTGGCGGGCCGCCGTGAACACCTCCCGGTACCCCTTCTCGGCCACCAGCCGGCCCACCAGGCCCACGATCACCTCGTCGTCGCTCACGCCCAGTTCCGCACGGACCTGTGCACGGGCGTCGAGGTGGCGCTGCGGATCGAAGCGGGTGAGGTCCACGCCGTTGCCCAGCAGCCGGAGCTTGGCCCGCGGCACCCTGAGACGTGCCAGGGTGGGCAGGTCCTCGGGGTTCTGGAGCAGCTCGGCGTGGGAGAAGGCCGCGGCCATCCGCTCGAGGGCGTAGACGATCGTGCGCTTGCGCCAGGGGTCCTCGGGCAGGGCGTAGAGGCCGTGGACGGTGTTGACCACCGCGGGCACGCGCAACAGCCGGGCGACGATCCGGCCGTACACACCGGGCTTGGGGTTGTGGGTGTGCACGATGTCGGGGCGCAGGCGACGGCACACGCGCGCGAACTCCCACACCGTCGCGAGATCCGAACGCGGATCCGCGGCACGCGTGGAGCGGGTCAGAGGGACGTGACGGATGCCGTTGGCCTCGAGCGTCGCCACGTGCGGGCCCGGTGCGGACACCCCGATGACCTCGTAACCCGCGTCGCGGAAGGCGAGCAACTGCGGGAGCAGCAGGTGGGTCAGGGACAGGTCGATGGTGGTGAGGTGCACGAGACGGGGTCGTGCACGGCGTGCGGCAGCCCGCTGCCCACGACGACGGGCCGTCACGCCGCCACCTCGATGTGCGGTCGCCGACGGACGTCATGCCGGTGCGGATGGTGTCGCGGGACGGCGGCGGTGGCGTGCTGGTGAAGGATCATCGACCCGGTGTCGGGACGGTGCCACTCCCGCATCGCCACCGACGCGTCGTCGAGCTCGTGCGGCGGCGCCCACCCGAGCCCCCGGATCTCCGCCGTCCGCATGGCGCGCCACGCATCACGCCCCAGGCGGTCTTCGACGTGCGTGATCATCTCCACACCCACGAACACCACGCCGCCCTGTCGTCAACTTCGGGGCACCCTACGCGCACGTTGCAGGGTCTCCCTACAACGCCGCCTGCGCGCCGCGCACCAGGTGCATCACGAGAGCGGGATGCTGAACTCCGGGTGGGAGGACGGCCAGCAGCTGGTGGCGGTCCACGTCGCCACGCCCGCGTCGTCCTCGGTCGCCCGACGGGCCCATCCCAACCGGCCCGCCGCTCCGCGTCAGCTGGCGAGCCCGAAGGCCAGCCCGGCGATCGCGACCACCGACACCAGCAACGAGACCACCAGCGCGCGGGTCTGCGCCGTGATCGCCGCACGGATCCCCCGCTCGAAGGCGGCGGTCAGCCGGTGCTCCACCGCTTCCGAACGGTGTTCCCACCGCTCGTCCAACGCCGCGAGCTGACCGGTGAGGCGCTCATCCAACGCCGCGAGCTGACCGGTGAGGCGCTCATCCAGGGTGTCCACCGCGGCAAGCACACCGTGCACGTCGGCGCGTGTCGCAGGGTCCTGTCCTGCTGGGGTCACGAGTGCCATCAGGGTGTCCGCTGCCTCCTCGCCCAACGTTGCTGCTGCCGCTCGGCGCAGCGCTGCTCGGCGGTGATCCTCGACCGGCATCGTGACAGCCTCCTTCCACCACGGCAACATCCGGCTTACCAGCGCCGGGTACCAGCCGAGCGCAGGGGGTGGACCCTACGACGGTGCAGGTGCACCGCGTCCCTGCGGCTGCGCCTCCCTGTGGACGACGACGCGGCGCAAGCCCGTGGTCTCCACCGGCCAGTGGCTGACGACACCATCTCGCCGAGCAGGAACGGCGGCATCCAGTGCGGATCGGCGACCCGCCGAGACCGCGGCTGGTGTTGCGGACCGGCGGGTTCGCGCACACCGACCAGGTCGGTCGTCGATGGCCGACGGCGCTCGCTCGTGCACAGACCGGCAGGGGTCTGCCGTCCGCCGTCAGCCGAGCCCGAACCGTTTGGCGGCGGCGACGATGCGCCCGTACGCACGCTCCGGTCCGAGCCCGCCGGTCAGCTTCGCAGCGAAGAAGGGCAGCGGGTCACTGGCACGCACCGGGACGCGGTCCAGCAGCATCGGCTCCACCCCCGGCAGGTTGCGTCCCAGGGCCCCCGTCGCCGCGGAACGGAACCGCTCGCGGAGCAGCGGGAAGGCCGCCGGCACCGGACGGCCCCACGTGTAGGCGAAGTGACGCGGCACGACCCCGAGCCGCTGTTCGATCACCGCCGAACACCGGTCCAGCTCTTCGGCAGAGAGCTGCTCCGGAAGGGCGTGGGTGTGGGTGTGGTTGGCGATGGTCACCAGATCCGAGGCAGCCATCTCCTCGAGCTGCTCCCAGGTCAGGCCCCGTCCTGGCTCGCCGGTGGCCGTCGAGCCGGGCCAACGCATCAGCCCACCCACGTAGGCGGTGGCGAGGTAGATGGTGAAGGGCAGCCCCGCCGACCGCAGTCGTGGCCACGCATGCTCGTACACACCCTCGAAGCCGTCGTCGAAGGTCAGCACGATCGACGGCGATCTGTCCCCGGCCTCTACCGCGTCCAGGGCGGCATCGAGGGAGCGGACCGGCTGCTGCGAGAGCAGTTCCACCTGCGCGTCGAAGGCGTCAGCAGCGAGATCCAGCTCGTCCGGTGTGCCATCGCCGATGCGGTGGTAGATCAGCAACGTGGCTCCGGCGGCAGGCGCGTTCGCACCCGGCAGCACGGAACCGGCGGCCGCGAGCCCGCGTTTGATCGTGTGCCGGGGCCCGTGCCCGGGAGGTGTGTCCGTCATTGGTAGTCAGCGGCGCGGTGTCTGCTGGGCAGACCCGTTTCCGCTTTCCCCTTTCAATCCGTGCGTGCGGTTCTCCCGCACACGGCTTACCGATGGTCTTCTTGGCATGGTTACGCAG
>PXDB01000043.1 GCA_003565155.1 Nitriliruptoraceae bacterium
ACCGGGCGGCTGCGGTTCACCACCCGGACGGAGGAGGCGCTGGACGTCGCCGACGTCGCCTTCATCTGCGTCGGCACGCCGTCCCGCGCCGACGGTTCACCGGACCTCAGCTTCGTGGAGCACGTCGGCCGTGCGGCAGCCCGTCACAGCAACGAGAGCCTGCTGCTGGTGGAGAAGTCCACCGTGCCGGCCGCCACCGGTGACCGGCTCGAGCGGATCATCGCCCTCGAACAGCAGTCGCTGCCCTCGCCCGCCAAGGTCCAGGTCGCGTCCAACCCGGAGTTCCTGCGGGAAGGCTCCGCCGTGGAGGACACCCTGCACCCCGACCGGATCGTGCTGGGCGTGCCCACCGAGTGGGCCGCGGACGAGCTGCGGGCCGTCTACCGCACGGTCATCGAGGAGACCGGGTGCCCGGTGGTGGAGACCGACCGGACCACCGCGGAGCTGATCAAGCACGCCTCCAACGCCTTCCTCGCCACCCGGCTGTCCTTCATCAACGCCGTGGCACGCGTCTGCGACAAGGTCGGCGCTGACGTGGAGACCGTCGCCGAAGGCATGGGCCATGACGCCCGGATCGGCCACGCCTTCCTGCGTGCGGGCATCGGCTACGGCGGGTCCTGCTTCCCCAAGGACGTGGACGCCTTCGCCCACCTCGCCGCCCAGGTCGACGAGCCCTTCCGCATCCTCGAGGAGGTGCGGACCGTCAACCATCAGCAGCGACAGCACGTGATCGACCTGCTGCGTGACGAACTGTGGCACCTCGAGGGCAAGCGCGTCGCCATCCTCGGCGCCTCCTTCAAACCCGACACCGACGACCTGCGCGAAGCGCCCGGGATGTGGATCGCGGAGCGCCTGCTCGCCGAAGGCGTCGAGGTGCGACTCAGCGACCCCGTCGCGCTGCCCGCGGCCAAGGAGGCACTGCCGGACGTCGTCGTACACGACGACCCGCTGGCCGCCTGTGGGGGCGCCCACGCCGTGGTGCTGACCACGGAGTGGCCGCAGCACGTGCGCCTCGATCCGGCGGAGCTGGTCGCTACCCTCTCCTGGCCCGTCGTGATCGATGGGCGCAACGCCTGGGACCCGGCCGCTGTGAGCGCCGCGGGCGCGCGGTACCACGGGATCGGCCGCGGCCGGCGCTGATCGATCGCCGGGACAGCCCGTCGGGGCGTCGGAGGGGCTGGTGAGCGCACGCGAACGGCAGCGCCATCGCCGACGGCGTCGTCGCACCGCCTACAAGCGCAAGCTGCTGCGCCGCCGGCTCCTGCTCGCCGCCGGCGTGGTCGGCGGCGTGATCGGACTGACCGGGTTGTTCGTCGGCGTGGAAGCCATCGCTGCCCGCTCCGCGTTGGAGACCACCCGCTCCGCGCTGCTGGACGCCCGCGAGGCCATCGGGGAAGGCGACATCTCGCGTGCCCGGGACCGCACCCGCAGCGCCCGGGTGGCGGTCGACCGCGCCGCCGCCCGGACCTCAGGTCCCCACTGGCGGGCCGTCGCCGCGGTGCCGGGCCTGGGGGAGACGCCATCCCTGGCGCGCGGCATCGTGTCGGTGGTGGAGGGTGCGGTCGAGGTCGGCGAGTCGGCGCTGCGCCTGGCCGAGGAGGTCCTGGGTGACGGCGCCAGCCTGCCCGTGGTGATCGACGACGGCCGCATCGCCCTGTCACCGCTGCTCGAGGTCGTCGAGGAGCTCGACGCCCTGCCCGTCGATGCCCTGGAGGCCACCGCCGGCGAGCTCGCGGCGCTGCCTGACCGCTACACCGTCGACCTGGTCCGTGACGCCCGCGAGGAGGCCCTGGAGGCCACCGACGAGCTCGTGGAGGTGGTGGAGCTCGTCCAGCTCGGTGCCGGGGTCATCCCGCCGCTGCTCGGCGCCGACGGCCCGCGCCGCTACCTGGTCATGGTCCAGAACCCGGGCGAGCTGCGGGGCACCGGCGGGCTGATCGGCTTCCTCGCGGTGCTGGAGGTGGCCGGCGGCGCCATCGAGCTCACCGAGGGCGAGGGCGTCAACCCGGAAGCCCTCACCGGCGAGACCGACCTGGCCGTGCGCGGACGTTTCGGGGAGCGCATCGAGCAGCCCGTCGACCGCCCAGAGGACTTCGCCCGCCGCTACGACCACCTGTCGGCCGGGGCGTTCCTGGCCCAGTCCAACACCCACCCCGACATGCCGACGGTGGCGCCGGTGGTGCTGGACATCTACGCCGAGGTGACCGGTGAGGAGCTCGACGGCATCATCGCCCTCGACCCCGTCGGCCTGCAGTACCTGTACGAGACGATCGGGCCGCTGCCCCTCTCCGAGCAGACCGGTGCGCTGGCGCCCGAGCTGCCGAACCCGATCCCGGCCTCCCGCCTCGCGGAGGTGCTGCTGATCGACGTCTACGAGGTCCTCGGCGGTTCGAGCGAGGAACGGCGCGTGTACCAGACCGCCGCCGCGGAAGAGGCCCTGACCACCTTCCTGGCGAGCCCCTGGGACGGTCCGGAGGTCGCCCGCGCCATGGGCGAGGCCCTTGCCGGCCGCCACCTCCAGGTCATCACCACCGACGAGCAGGAGGCTGCGGCGCTGCGTGAGCTGGGTGTGGCCGGCGAGGTGGCCCGCCAGGCACCGGGCGACGACCTGCTGGCGGTTTCCGCGGTGAACGCCGCCGGCACGAAGGCGGACGTGCACGTCGCCCACCACCTCGATGTGGACATCCAACTGGGTGTGCCCCGGTGGGAGGCCGAGCGCACCGTCATCGACCGCACCACCACCCTGCGGGTCGCGGTGGAGAACGCCGTCGACCTGGACAGCGACCCCTACATCACCCGCACCATGCGCCCCGACCGGCTCGACGGGCCACGCGTCGACGAGGCGTGGGCGGGACTGGTGCGGACCTGGTTCAGCGTGTGGCTGCCGGGCGAGACCGCGGTGCGGTCCGTGCGGACCACCGACGGCTTCATCGCGCCCTTCGGGCTGGACCGCATGCACGAGCTGCGCATCGTCGACCACGTGCTGGAGACCCCCCACGGGGCGACCACCGGCTTCGAGACGGTCGCGGACACCACCCTGGAGACGTCGTGGGACGGTCGGGAAGCGACCTACGACCTGACCCTGTGGCGCCAGGCCAAGGCGACACCGGACCACGTCGACCTCACCGTGTCCGCGCCGTCCGGTTGGGAGGTCATCGGCGTCGCGGTGGAGGGCGGCGGACGCCCCACCGGCTTGGGTCCTGGTGGGGCGGACGGCACACCGGCCCGCGCGGAGGTCCAGGACGGCGCCGCGGTCATCGTCGGGTCCATCACCGCGGACCTGCGTGTCAGCGTGCGTCTGGCACCGGCGTGACCCCGCCGCCACTCCACGTAGAGCCGTCTACACTCTGCGCCGCCGCCACCACCACCGCCACCGTCACCGACCGGGGGACCGATGGGCTCTGACGACGTACTGTCGCTGCGCGACTACCTGACGGTCCTGCGCCGTCAGGCGTGGCTGATCGCGCTCACCACCGTGCTGGTGGTCGCCGCGGCGGTGGCCGTGTCGCTGCTCCAGACCCCGATCTACGAGTCCCGCGCGGAGGTCGTGGTCGAGCCGGTCCGCCGGACCCAGGACGTCTCCATAGAGCAGCTGCTCTCCCCGGGTGCCACCGTCGTGGAGACCGAGCGGGTCATCATCACCTCCCGTCCGGTCACCGAACGGGCCATCGAACGGCTCGGTGGCGGGGACCCGGTCGAGCTGGTGGAGCAGGTCAGCGTCGAGGTGGTGCGTGACACCCGGGTCGTGGAGATCGTGGCCGAGGACCCGGATCCGGTCACCGCGGCCTCCATCGCCAACGCCTTCGCCGCCGGCTACCTCGACTTCCGACGCGACCAGGCCGTCGATGAGCTGCTGGCCGCCCGCGAGAACCTGGAGGACCGGGCGAACGGCCTACGGGAGCAGATCGCCGCGCTCGAGCAGCAGACCACCGGCGACGCGGAGGAGGACGCCGCCCTCGACATCCAGCGGGAGAGCCTGCTGGCCCAGCTCTCCCAGGTCGTGGCCCAGCAGGCGGAGGTCGGCGACACGATGGACAGCGTCTCCGGTGGGGGTGCGATCATCGAGCCGGCGTCGGTCTCCACCACGCCGGTGTCCCCGCAGACGGCACGCACCGGCCTGCTCGCCCTCGTGCTCGGGCTGCTGCTCGGCGTCGGGTTCGCGTTCCTGCGGGACCACTTCGACGACGTGGTCCGTGTCGAGGTCGACGTCCGCCGGGCGACCGGGGACCGGCCCATCCTCGGTCGGATCCCCCGGTGGAGCAGCGCCACGGGCGAGGACCGCCTGGCCACCATCGTCGAACCCGCCTCGCTGGCCGCGGAGGCCTACCGGGAGCTGTCCGCCGGGGTGCGGTTCCTGCTCGTCAGCCGGCGGAGTGCGCAACCGGATGGCGACGACACCGACGCGTCCGCACCGGAGCCCGGGCGCTCCATCATGGTGGTGTCCGCCAACGCCTCCGAGGGCAAGTCCTCCACCGCCGCCAACCTGGCGGTGGCGGCCGCACGCGTCGGGTTGCAGACCGTGCTGGTCGACGCCGACCTGCGCCGTGCGGTCATCCACAAGCGGTTCGGGTTCGCCCGTTCCACCGGCCTGTGTGACGCGCTGCTCGGGGACGGCGGCATCGAGGACCACGTGCTGGACGTCGGCATCGACAACCTGGTGGTCCTGCCGGCCGGCACCGTGCCGCCCAACCCCACCGAGCTGCTGGCGTCGCCGGCGATGCGTGCCGTCCAACAGCAGCTCCTGGAGCAGGCCGACCTGGTCATCTTCGACACGCCTGCGGTGCTGGCGGTCCCCGACCCGCTGGAGCTCGGCCGGTTCGTGGACCTGGCCATCCTGGTCGGTCGGGCCGGGGCGACCTCCCGCCGCCAGCTGTCCGCTGCCGTGGAACGCCTCGAGCAGGTCGGCACCGACATCGCCGGGACCGTCCTCAACGACATCGACACCCGCAGCGACGCGTTCTACTACAGCTACTACTACCGCTCCGACGAGCCGAAGGAACCGCGCCGCAACGTGCTGCTCCGCCGCGGGCGGGATCGTGCGGGCGACGCGGAGACGGGGGAGTCGGAGCAGGGTGCGGCGGTGCCGGACACCGGTCGGTCGCCCGACGACGCGTCCGCGCCCACCGCGGCCGGTGACGGCGAGCTCACCGCCGATCCCCTCGTGCGGCGCGTCCGGCGGTTGCAGCCGGCCGACGATCCCGCGGCGGAGACGGCCGGCGCGCAGGTGTCGACCGCTGAGGAGACCCCGCCGCAGCAGGAGGGCGGTGCAGAGGACGGCGGGCATAGCGAGGAGCTGTTCTCGCGTCGCAGCCGCTCCCGCCGGGCCTGACGGCGCTCGCCGCACCTGACCGGCTTCCCGCGGTCCCACCGGGCTCAGGCGTCGTCGAAGCCGCCGAACAGGGCATCGGCCACGACCGCGAGCTCGGCGGCGAGCAGGTTCGCCACCTCGACGTAGACCGCATCACCGCAGCCGTAGGGGTCCGTCACGTCCTCGTCGCCGGCCGGCACGCTGTGGGGGCGGTGCCGGTTCGCCGCGTGGACGACCCGGGCGATCCTGTCCCCGACGCCTTGTCCTGCGGCTGCGCCGCCAGGTTCGTTCGCCGCGGTGGCGCTGCCGCTGACCACGGCTGCGTCGGCTGTGTCGGTGAGGTGCGCCGCACGCACCAGCCGGGACAGCTCGAGGAGGGCGAAACACCGGGCGCCGAGCCCGGCGAGGCGCGCGCTGACCAGATCGCGATGCTCCGCGGTCATCGCCAGCACCAGATCCACGCCGGAGAGGTCCAGCTCCGTCACTGACCGGGCCTGGTGCGCCGACAGGTCGAACCCCCACCGCTCGGCGATGCGGACCGATGCGGGGGCGGCGTGCCGGCCGGGCGTGGCGTGCACACCGGCGGAGCTGACGACGACCTCCGCGCCCAGCCCGCGCGCCTGGACATGTCCATCCAGCAGCGCGGCGGCCAGCGGGCTCCGCGCGATGTTCGCGGTGCAGACGACGAGGATCTCCGCTGGCACTGCCGGGCACCTCCGGGCACGGTCACCTCGACCGTGCACCTCCACCTCGCACGCTAGTCACCGTGGTGGTGGGGCCGGGATCCGGACCGGCCTGCGCATCGGCCGGACCGCTCGAGGACGTCGTGCGACGCCGGGTGCATCGCCCACCGCCGGGGCGGTCATCTCAGCGGCGGCCGTACTGATCATCCAGCCGCTCGATGTCGTCCTCGTCGAAGTGCCCGAAGGCGATCTCCATGAAGCGGCCACCGGCGGGGCCGCCGGAGACCCGGTGGATGCTGCCGCGCGGGATGAAGAACTCCTGACCGGCGGTCGCCTGGACGGTGGCCCCGTCGATCTCGACCAGCAGACCGTCGTCGAGCACGACCCACAGCTCGTCGCGTTCGCGGTGGCGTTGCCGGCTCAACGACTGGTCCGCATCGACGGTGAGCAGCTTGACGGTGCTCACCTCGTTCGAGGTGTACTGCCGGAAGTTGCCCCACGGCCGGTGGTCGACCAGGACGCCCGGTTCCTGCCGGGTCGTCGCTGCCGTAGTGGTGTGCGCGGCCATGGTGCCCCCTGGGGATCGTGCGCTGGTACGTGAGAGGTCGACCACTCTAGGTGATGGAACGAGCGGCGGCCCACTTCGGTTGCAGGGTTCCTCCGCGGCCGAACCGACGCAACCTCTGGTCGTCGTCTCCCGATCAGGTCCGCCGGTCCGCGTGGACGTCCTCCCACGGACGGGCCGCCCGCCGGTGCACCCAGCGGCCGACCAGGTACCCGAGGACCGCCCCGGTGCTGTTGGTGACGATGTCAACCAGTTCCGTGTGCCGCTCCGGAAGCCACAGCTGGGTGACCTCGACCGTCACCGACAGGGCCACCAGCGCCCACAGCCAGCGAGCGCGGGCAACGAGCCCGACCGCGATCCCCAAGGGGATGAACAGCGCGACGTTCAGCGCCATGGCGACCGCCTGGCGCGTCACCCAGTCGGGCGACGCCTCGTAGGCGACATCCAGCGTCTCCGGTGGGGAGAACATCGTCATGGCGCCGACCAGCACCAGGCCGATCGCCAGGAGCACCGTCGCGGCCGCGGTGAGCACACGTCGGCGATGGCGGGGGCCAGCCACCCTCGTCGGCGTGTAGTCCATCTTCATCGTCCGGCTTCCTTCGGCAGCTCGCCCCCAGGCACGGTGTCGACCAGGACCACGGCCAGCTTGACCTGGCGTGTCCCCAACCCCATTGCCCTGGGCCCCGTTCGGCGCCGCGCGCGCTGTGGCTCGCCCGCCCGCGGGACGCGCAGCACGATGCCCCGCGTGCCGCTGTCGCGCCCTTCCCCGTTCGCGGCGTCCGCTCGAACCTGCCGGCCGCCGCGATGAGTAGCCTACGCGACGCTCTCAGGTGCAGGTATCGCCTCCCTGGCGGTCACCGGCGCGCCCGTCACCCTGGCGAGCGACCCGATCGAGGGTGCGCCGTCCCGCTCCGACCCCCGCACCAAGGTCCTCATGTTCACCGACCAGCTCACCTGGCACCGCCCGGCGACGTCGTCCCTCGAGGGGGAGGAGCCACGATGAGCGAGATCGCCGTCGCCCTGCTCGGTGGTGCGCAGCTGGACCGTGCGCTCTCCGAGCGCACCGGGGTCCCGGTGACCGCCACCACACCGGAGGACCACCTCGACGTCGCACATCGGCTGGGCCTGCACGGGGCCCTGGTGGTGGGGCTGGCCGCCGTGCCCTGGCCCTTCGCGGTGGAGCTGCACGCGGAGGGCTCCGCCAGCCTGCCGGCCTACACCGGGGTGGTGTCCTGGCACGCCCTGCCGGCGCTGGCCGACGCGTTGGCGGACGCGGTGGCGCCCGGCGCCCGGGGCGGCGCGCACGTGATGGTCACCGCCCCCGATCCCGGTCCGGACACCGAGCCCGGCGACGTGGTGTTCCTCCGTGAGGTCGCCGAGGCGCTGGCCGACCGCGTCCAGCTCGCGTCCCGCTCCATCGCCTGGCGCGGTTCCACCCGGACCCCCACCGCCGCCGAGGCGCTGCGCAGCGTCATCGAGGTCCACGGCCACCGCGACGTGATCGAGTGCCCCGTCGCCCCGACCACCGGTGGTGACCCGGAGCTGCTGGCCGTCGCCGACGAGCTCGGCGCCCGGCTGACCACCGTCGACGTCGGCCGGGCCACCCTGCTGGACCTGCTCACCGAGGTGGTGGGCACCGTGGCGGGTCACGAGCTGGACGAGGACACCGACGAAGGGTTCGACGACCTGCTCGACGACGGCGAGGACGACCGCGACGACGGGGCCAACGAAGGGACCGACGACGGCGACGACGGGGTAGGCCCGGCGTGAGCGCCCGGCGGGTCGCGGTGATCGGCGCCGGGCTCACGGGCCTGGCCGCCGCCTGGCACCTGCGCGAGGACGCCGAGGTGGAGGTCTTCGAGGCCGAGACGCGCGCCGGCGGCCGGATCCGCACCATCGACCTGGACGACGGACCGCTCGACGTCGGTACGGAGGCCGTGCCCGGCCGCGAGCCGGCCGGTCCGGACCTGCTGGCGGCGCTCGGGTACGCGGCCGACGAGCTCGTCCACCCTGCCACCGACCGGCTGTACGTGTGGGTCGACGGCCGGCTGCGCCCCCTGCCGCAGCGCACGGTGTGCGGCGTCCCCACCGATCCGAAGGCGCTGGCGGCCAGCCGGGTGCTGTCCCCGGCTGACGTGGCCTTCGCCACCTCCGAGCCGGCGCGTCCCCGCCGCCAGGTGGCCGGCGACCGCAGCGTCGCCGACCTGGTGGGGGAGCGGTTCGGGCAGCGGGTGGTGACCCGTCTGGTGGAGCCCCTGCTCGGCCGCACGTACGCCGGGTCGGCGGCCCGCCTGTCGGCCCAGGCCACCCTGCCACCGGTGTGGGCGGCCGCTGCCGAGCACCGCTCCCTGCTGCGGGGCCTGGCCGCCCACCGTGCCCGCACCGCCGACCAGGACCGTCCGATGTCGGTCACCGTGCGCAGCGGGCTCGGCCGCGTGGTCGCGCGTCTGACCACCGCGCTCGGCCCCCGCCTGCACACCGCGACACCGGTGCGGGCGCTGGCGCCCCACGCCGCGGGCGTGCGCCTCCACCTCGACGACCGCACCGAGGTGGTGGACGCCGTCGTCCTGGCGGTCCCTCCGGCCGTCGCGGCCGTGCTGCTCTCCTCCGGATGGCCGGCCGTGGCCCGGGAGCTGGCGGGGATCCGTGCGGCGTCGGTCGGCGTGATCGCCCTGGCCTACGACCCCGCCGACGCGGACGCGGTGCCGGCCGGCAGCGGGGTCCTCGTCCCCCGGGACCAGGGGCGGCTGCTCACGGAGGTGGCGATCTCGGCCCGCAGGTGGCCGCACCTGGCGGACCGCGACCGGTTCGTGCTGCGGGCCTCGGTGGGCCGGATCGACGACCCGCACGCGCTGGCGCTGGACGACGACGTGCTGGCCGAACGCGTCGACGCCGAGGTGCGACGCTGCCTCGGGCTGCGCGCACCCGCCCGGGAGCGGGTGGTGGTCCGCTGGCCCCACGCCTTGCCGCAGTACGACGTCGGGCATCACGCCCGCCTCGACCGCATCCGCCACCTGCTCGAGCAGGGCCCGCACGGCATCCACCTCGGTGGCGCCGGCCTCGACGGCGTCGGGCTGGACGCCCGGGCTGCGGACGCGGTACGGCTGGCCGACGCCGTGCGCTGGGACCTGCGTCATCGCACGGAGGTGGGCGTGTGAGCCTGCCCGCCACGGTGCTGCTGGTCCGCCACGCCTGGGCGGGGGAGCGGGGCAGCGTCGCCGATGACCGGGCGCGTCCCCTGGACGCACGTGGTCGCCGTCAGGCCGCGGCGCTGCCGGGCCATGTGGATGCCGCTCTCGTCGAGCGTGGGCGGACCCGGCTGTCGGCGTGCGCCGCCGCCGGTGCCCTGGTGCTGTGCGCCAGCCCCTTCCTGCGGTGCGTCGACACCCTGGTGCCCCTGGCCAGCGCGACGGGGGTGGGCATCGTCGAGGACGAGCGGTTCGCGGAGACCGGCCCCACCACCCGCTCCACCGACGGCTGGCCCGACGCGGCGGAGCTCGGGGCCCGCGCGGAGCTCGGGCTGCGGGCGGCCGGCGCCGGGCTGCCCGCCGACGGCACCCTGGTGGTCAGCGCCCACGGCGAGGTCCTGCCGGCCCTGGTCGCCGTCCTGGTCGGCCGGGGGGTGCTGGACCCACCGGCGGCGGACCTGACCGCCAAGGCGATGCCCAAGGGCGCCACCTGGCTGGTCACCCCGACCGAACGCCGCCTGGAGGTCCTCCCGGCGCCCGCGTGAGGGCGCTGCTGGTCACTCCTGCACGGCAGCGAGGAGCTCCGGACCGTCGTTGCGCACGTTGTTGACCCGTGTGGAGATCGCCGTGGCCCGCAGCTCAGGCGGGCCGAGGGCGGCCACCGCGTCCAGCAGATGCGGCGCGTCGTCGGCGTCAGCACCTGCCCACTCGTCCCACAGCTGGCGCGGCAGCATGACCGGCATGCGGTGATGGAGGTCGGCCATTGCGCCCTTGGCCTCCGTGGTCACGATGGCGGTGGAGAACACCGGCGGGGCGTCCGCGTCCTCGCGGTCCCGCCAGGAGGTCCAGATGCCGGCGAAGACCAGCGGCTCGCCGTCCGGGTCCGCGAGGTGGAAGGGCTGCTTCGGTCCGGTGTCGGTGGCATCCCGCCACTCGTAGAAGCCGTCCGCCGGGATCAGGCACCGACGGTGCGCGAAGCTCTGGGCGAACATCCGCGAGGTGGCCACGGTCTCCACCCGGGCGTTGATCGGCTGCCGCCCCCCGCGCAGGCTCTTGGCCCACGGTGGGACGAAGCCCCACCTCAGGCTGCCGAGCCGTCGGCGACCCTCATGGCTGATCGCCGCGTAGATCTCCATCGACGGGGCGACGTTGTAGCGCCGCGGCAGCGGCTCGGTCGCGACCTCGTCCACGGCGAGGTGGGTGGCGAGGTCGTCGAGGTTCGACAGGGAGAGGAAACGGCCGCACATATCGGGCACCCTATCGGTCGGTCCCGACCTGTAGGCAGAGAGGGCGCTACCGCCTATCGTGACGGTGCGCGGTCACGTCCGGCACCGGCAGAGCCCTCAGCCGTCGCCGTTCGTCCGGTCAGGAGGAAGGTCCGTGTCGCAGCAGGCCCGCGAAGCCGCACACCGCATCGTGGCGGAGGTCTTCGGGTCCCCGGCAGCGCCGACCGGGGCGACGGAGACCAGCGCGCGACCTGCCGGCAGCGACGCTTCCCCGGAGCCGACGGCTGGTACGGACGACGCCCCGGGGCAGGACCAGCCCGCAGCCCGGCGGGCCCGGGAGCTGGTGGCCGGGGTCTTCGACCCGCAGGCCGGCGCGGAGACACCGGCGGAGGCGGCGTCCGCCCCGACGCCTGCGCCCGCCGCGATCGCGGCGTCCGACCCGGCGGCGGCGTCCGCCCCGCCCGCGGAGCTGAGCGCCGCCCAGGCGCGGGCCCGGGCCCTGGTCGAGGAGGCCGCAGCCGCGCTGGAGGAGCGGCGCACCGAGGGGGACGCACGCGGCGCAGCGGCCCGCGACGACGCCACGGTGACCGAGCCGGATGCGCCCCCGGCCGACGACGTCGGGTCCGACGCGGACGCACCCCCGACCGACGCGGCCGTCACCGAGCCGGACGCGCCCCCGGCCGACGACGCCGGGTCCGACGCGGATGCGACCCCGGCCGACGATGCCGAGACCGACACGGACGCACCCCCGGCCGACGATGCCGAGATCGACGCGGATGTCCCGCCCGCCGTCGATGCCGAGATCGACGCGGATGCGACCCCGGCCGACGCAGCCGTTCCCGAGCCGGATGCGCTGCCGACGCCCGACGAGCCGCTGGACACCCCCGCTGACCCGGTGGAGCGCCCGCCGGCCACGGCCGCGCCGACGGGTGCCGCGGATGAAGCGCCGCAGCTGTTCGCGCCCCGGCCGACGGAGACCGACGCCGAGGACCATCTCTTCGCCACCATCCCCTCGCCGAGACCGCCGGCACCAGCGGATCACGACGACCTGCCCGCCTCCCTCGAGGAGGACGTGGAGGGGCCCCCACCCCCGCCAGCCCACGAGGTGTTCGTGCCCGCGCCGCCCGTGCCCCCCACCCCGGCCGCCGCGCCACCGCGGTCCGATCTGGCCGCCCGCATGGTGTCCGAGGTGATCGAGGAGCGGGCGCACACCGGTGCAGCCGTTGCCGCGGGACGCTCGCCCGCGGTGGACGAGCAGCCCACCGAGGCGTTCGACGACGAGCCGAGTGCCGGTGTCCTGCGGTGGCTGCTGGCCACCGCGGTGGGTGCGGTGATCCTCGCGTTCCTGCTACCGCTGACGGTGGCGGCGATCCGGGACCTGATGGGCGTGTCCTGACGGTTCCTCCGACGGCCACCAGACGTCCTCGAACCAGGGGATCTGCTCCGGGATGGCGCCGGGGGCAGGGAAGCGTGCGGGCGCCGCGTCGGTGAGGTCGTAGGTCATCACGTAGCCGACGCCGCTGGGGAAGCGCAGGTCGAGGTCCGGGCGGCGCTCGAACCCCAACCCCTCGTACAGCCGGTGCGCACGACGCATCCACGCCATCGTGACGATCACGATCCGGTGCCGGCCGTGGGTACGGGCCGCGGCGATGCACGCCTCCACCAGGGCACGCCCCACCCCGTGCCCCTCGGCGGCGGGGTCCACGGCGAGGACCCGGAAGCTGGCGTCGCCCTCCGGCTCCGGGCGGCTCTCCCACTCCCGGTCCCCGGGGAGGACGAAGGTCACCGTGCCCACGACCTCGCCGTCGAGTTCGGCCACGAGCAGTGCCGTGCACCCGTCGATGCGGTGCATCGGGTCGGCCAGGGCCGCGCGGTACGGCCCCTCGATGCGCCCGTAGGTGTCGTAGCCGTCCAGGGTGAGCTGCCCGACCCGGGCCGCGTCGTCGGGGGTGAAGGGCCGCACGTGCACGTGGCCGCTGGCGGTGCCGGCGTGGGTGTGGGAGGAGACCGTCATGGCCGTCAGGGTAGGAAAGCGCGGGGGCGGCGTCTCACAGCAGCTTGGCGATGAGCTGGCGCATGATCTCGTCGGTGCCGCCGCCGATCGGGCCCAACCGGGCGTCCCGCCAGGCGCGCTGGATCGGGTACTCCAGCATGTAGCCGGCGCCGCCGTGGATCTGCACGCCCTCGTCGGCGACCTCGAACGCCAGCCGCTGGGTCACCAGCTTGGCCATCGCCGCGGTCCGCACGATCGCGCTGCCATCCACCTCCTCGCCCTGCTCCTGGGCGACGAGCAACCGTAGGCCCTGGTAGGTGAGGGAGCGTGCCGCCTCGATGCGGGTGGCGAGGTCCGCGAAGCGGTGACGCCACACCTGGAAGGTGCCGATCGGCCGGCCGAACGCCTCCCGGTCGCGGCCGTAGGTCATCGCCAGCTCCAGGGTGCGTTCCGCCGCGGCCACGGCACCGAGCGCGAGCACGAGCCGCTCCCACGCGAACGCCGAGGTGATGTGCCCGAAGCCGGTGCCGATCCCGCCGAGGCGGCGGTCGTCACCGACCCGGACGCCGTCGAAGGCCAGCTCACCGGTGTGCGAGGCCCACCAGCCGAGCATCCGTAGCCGTCTGCGGGACAGGCCGGCGGCGTCGCCGTCGACGACGAACAGCGTCAACTGCGCGTGGGGGGCCTGCCCCGGCGCCCCGTCCTCCGGCGCGACCTTCGCGGCGACGACGAGGTGGTCCGCCCACGGCCCGTTCGTGATGAACACCTTCTCACCGTCGATCCGCCACCCGTCACCGTCCGGGCGTGCCCGCGTGCTGATGCCGGCGACATCGCTGCCGGCCCCGGGCTCGGTGATGGCCAGCGCACCGATGCGTTCGCCGGAGACCAGGCCGGGCAGGAACCGCCGGCGTTGCGCATCGGTGCCGGCGGACTGGATGTAGGTGCCGGCCAGGTCGGTGCTGGCGCCGAGGTCGGCGGCCAACCCGCCGCTGAGCGCGCGCGCCAACTCCTCGACCCACACGGCCTGCGCCCGCACGTCCGGACCGGAGCCGCCGACGTCGGCCGGGAAGCGCAGGCCGAGGAACCCGGCGGCGCCGACCTCGCGGAACAGCTCGCGAGGGAACTCGCCGGCGCGCTCCCACTCCTCCACGTTGGGGAGGATGCGGTCGGCGACGAAGGCCCGCGCGCTGGTCCGCAGCGCGTCGTGGTGCGCCTCGAACACCGGCAGCGCCGGGTCCGTCGCCGCGGTCGGGCTCGCCCGTCCGGGTGCGGCCACCTCGGCGGAGCGTTCGGTGGCAGCGGGTGGCGCCAGCCCACCGGCGGTTCCCCGCCGGGCGTCGAGGTGCTTGGCGATGATCTCGCGCTGGACCTCGTCGGCGCCACCACCGATCCGGTTGAGGCGGCTGTCCCGCCAGGCCCGGGCGATGCCGAACTCCTCCGCGTAGCCGTAGCCGCCGTGGAGCTGGAGCACCTCGTCGGCCACCTCGAAGCTGCAGCGCGCCGCGGCGAGCTTGCACATCGCGATGCGTTCGGTGGGGTAGTGGCCCCGGTTCCACGCGTCGCAGGTGTCGTACACCAGGGCGCGGACCGCGGCGATGCGGGTGGCCATGTCCGCCAGGCGGTGCTGGGTGACCTGGAAGCCGGCCAGGGGCCGCCCGAACGCCTGCCGGTCGCGGGTGTAGTCCACCGCCCGGTCGTAGAGCACCTGTGCCGAGGCCACGGAGCTGATCGCGGCGATGAGCCGTTCGCCCTGGAGCTGCCACATGATCTGGCTGAACCCCCGGTGCAGCTCCCCGAGCAGCGCACCCGCCGGTACCCGGACACCGTCGAGGTGGAGGAGTGCGGTGTCGGAGGCCCGCATCCCCACCTTGTCGAGGGTGCCCGCCACCTCGAAGCCGTCGAGATCGGTGTCGACCAGGAACAGCGACAGCCCACCCCAGGGGTCCTCGGGCGTGGCATCGGCGGTCCGCACCACCATGGTCACGAAGTCGGCGCGGACCCCGTTGGTGATGTAGGTCTTCGCCCCGTCGATGACCCAGCCGTCACCGTCCCGACGGGCGCGGGTCCGCACCGCCCGCACGTCGGAGCCCGCGTCCGGTTCGCTGATGCCGATGGCGGCGACCTTCTCGCCGGCGAGCGCCGGGGCGAGGTAGTCGCGCCGCTGCTGTGCGGTGCCGAAGGCCAGGATGGGCGGTGTGGCCATGTCGGTCTGCACGGTGATGGCCATGGCCAGGGACCCCGACCCCACCCGGGCCAGCTCCTCGGCGAGCACGACCGTCGACCAGTAGTCGCCTCCCTGCCCGCCCTCTTCCACCGGCACGGTGAGCCCGAGGAGTCCCTGCTCGCCGAAGCGTCGGAACACCTCGTCGTCCAACCACTCGTCGTCCTCCCAGCGCTGCACGTGGGGGGCGATCTGCTCGTCGAGGAACCGGCGCACCGTGCGACGGAGGTGGTCGTGCTCCTCGGTGAAGGGGTCTGTTCGCACCGCGTCGGCCTCCCGGTGTCGACGGTGGCCTCCAGCAGCCTCCCGCGCCGAACGCAGAACGATACTGACGCATCCGTTCCGGGCCGCCATCGCCGGCCACGGGCTGCGCGCGTCCGTCAGTCGTCGTCGCCGTGGGTGAGCTCGAGCTGCAGCAGTTCCTCGGCGTCGGACAGCAGTTCCTCGAGCAGCCCCATGCGCTGCGTGCAGCCGTCGAGGGCCAGCACCCGCTGTGCGTCGAAGGCCGTCAACGGGCTGAGCACCGCGGCCTGCCAGCAGGCGATCAGCTCATCGTCGGCCGCCTCGAAGGTCGCCGGCACGTTGTCCTGACCGAGCTCCGCCTGCAGGGCGAGCACCCGCCGAAGGCGCGGCTCGAGGCTGGTGAACGCCTCGTGGGCCACCCCGCTCTCGTGCTCCTCTGGCAACGACTCCACCTCGGCCCTGGGGTAGGGGTCATCGGGCAGCCACTGCTCGACCCGGATCCGCTCGGTACCGACCGCGATGACCAGCCACCGTTCGTCGTCCAACCGGTCGGCACGGACCACCTTCGCCACGGTGCCGACGTCGGTCCGCAGATCGCCGCCCCCGACCTCGTGACCCCGGGAGATGAGCACCACGCCGAACTCCCCGTCCCCGTCGAGGATGCGTTCGATCATGGTGCGGTACCGCGGCTCGAAGATGTGGAGCGGCAGGACCATGTGGGGGAAGAGCACGGTCCCGAGGGGGAACATGGGCAGTTCACGCACGTGCGACTCCGGCCGTGGGGGGGCGTGGAGGTGTCGCGTCCGCCGGCCGTCCGGGCGAGCGTGACGGTCGAAGATAGCGACCGCGGGGTTCGCTCCCGCCACGGCGCTGGGTCGGTCGGGCCGGGGGTCGACCGGGCGACCCGCCCGCGGGGCGGCGTCGAAGTGGGGGCGAGGGTTCGCTCGTCGGCTGGTCATCGGTCGGCGTGCCACCCGTTCCCGGCCCGTACGGTGGGCTGCACCGACGAACGGAGACCAACATGGCAGTGCTCGACAACGACACCATCACGACCGCCCTCGAGGGGTTGCCCGGGTGGGAGCTCCACGGTGACGCGATCCGTCGGGAGTTCACCTTCGACGGCTTCCTGGACGCGGTCGCGTTCATCACCCGGCTGGCACCGCTCGCCGAGGAGGCGAACCACCACCCCGAGCTCACCAACGTCTACGCCACGGTGACGGTGGTGCTCACCACCCACGACGAGGGCGGCATCACCCAGAAGGACCTCGACCTCGCGGGGGCCATCAACGCCGTCGTCTGACCCGTCGTTCGACCCGTCGTCGGCGCTCGCGTCGCGCCGACGCCACTACGTTCCTGCCACGCACCGACGACGGGATGTGGGAGGGCCACGTGGAGGCACGTGTCGACGGCAAGGTGGCGCTGGTCACCGGCGCCAGTCGCGGGATCGGCGAAGCCATCGCCGGGCAGCTGCTCGCCAGCGGCGCAGCAGGCGTCGTGGTCACCGGACGGCGCCCGGAGACCCTGGAGGAGGTCGCGGACCGGCTCGGTCCCGGTGCCGTCGGGGTCGCCGGCAACGCAGCTGACCCGGAGCACGTCGATGCCGCGGTCGATGCGGCGGTGACGCGCTTCGGTCGCCTCGACCTGCTGGTCGCCAACGCCGGGACCAACCCGGGTGCCGGGCCGATGATGGACGTCGATCTCGGCGCGCTCGACCGCACCTGGGAGGTCAACCTCCGCGCGCCGCTGCTGTGGGTCCGCGGGGCCTGGCACCGATGGATGGCCGAGCACGGCGGTGCCGTGGTCACCATCGGGTCGGTGGGCGGGATCGTGACCAGTCCCGTGCTGGGGGCCTACAACGTCTCCAAGGCGGGACTGCACCACCTCACCCGGCAGCTGGCCCTGGAGCTGGCCCCGGGGGTGCGGGTCAACGCCGTCGCCGCGTCGGTGGTGCGTACACGGCTCTCCGAGGCGCTGTGGGCCTCCGACGAACAGGCGGCAGCGGCGATGCACCCGCTGCGCCGTCTGGGCGAACCCGCCGACGTCGCCAGGGCGGTGTCCTTCCTGCTCTCCGACGCGGCGTCGTGGATCACCGGGGTGGTCCTGCCCGTGGACGGCGGGTTGACCGGTGCCGGTGCCAGCTACGTGGCGCCCCCGGCTGACGGCGGTCCGCACGCGTAGACCGTCTCCGGTCGGGCGGGTCGGTCCGGACGTCTACCCGTGGTGGTCCCTGGCTTCGGCGGGCCGCCGGACCGCGACGGGCCCGGCCGGGGGCACGTCCCGGCAGCCGTGATCGGCGCCGACCGCAGCCAGGCCGGCGCGATCCCCGGGGCCGAGCACCACCTCGCCGTCACCGGGGAAGGTGTACATCAGCTCCGTGGGATCATCGACGTGCCCGAGGCCCACGAGGTGGGCGAGCTCGTGGAGCAGCGTGGCCCCCCACGCGTCCGAGCGATCCCCGAAGCCGGGCCGCAGGTCGTCACGGTCGGCGTTGAGCACCACCTGGCCGGTCACGTAGGTGCGATCGCCCTCGGGGCCGACCGCCACCGGGCTCGCGACGCCACGGTCGATGACGCGCAGCGGTACCCCCGGATCGCCCGGACGGGCCCAGGTGACCAGCACCGGCGCCCAGCGCTCGCCGTAGCGTTCCGGCTGGTACGGCAGCCGTGGGTCGGACGGCGGCTCGTCCGTGCTGCCGATCAGACGCAGGTCGAGCCCCGTCGCGTCGACGATCCGCGTCAGCGCCTCCTCGAGGTCCGCACGTGCACCGGGAGGTGCGTGCCGCGGAGCGAGCACCACCTCGATGACGGAGCAGGGATCGAAGCGCACCGGGGTGCCGTCGTCGTTGCGCTCCCACACCGTGTAGCCCTCGGCCAGCGGCGCGTCCGCCACCATCGCCGTGTCCGGCGCTGCGCGCTGCGCCACGGTGGCGACCAGGGCCGCGCCAGCGACGAGGAGAACGAGGACGGCGACGGCACCCGTCAGGAGTGTGCGTCGCAGTGCCGAGCGGTGCGGGCCGGGTCCGCGGGAGTCGGGTTCCGTGCCCGGTCCGCGGGAGCCGGGTTCCGGGCGCGGCCCGAGGGAGCCGGCTACGGAGCGTGCGTCTGCCTCGCTCACCTGCGGGGTTCCCTCCCGAGCCGCCGGGCAGGACGCTACCCCAGGTCGGCACAGGCGGCGGCGCTGTGCCGACCTGGCTCCGCCGCCCGGTGGCTGCCCGCCGTAGGTGGCCTCCCACGGCCCCTCACTAAAGTCTCGTATCCGAGACTTTGACGAGGGTGCCGGGAGTGCGTGCTCGCGTGCGGCGCTGGGGGGGCGCGGCAGCCGGGGTGCGTGCTCACGTGCGGCGGGGCGGGCCGCGCGGCACCCGGGGTGCGTGCTCGCGTGCGGCGGGGCGGGCCGCGCGGCAGCCGCGGATGGGTGCTCGCCTCCGGCGAGGGGGGCCGCGCAGCGAGCGGGTCGGCAGTAGCGTCGGCGCAGGCGGCGGCGAAGGCGTCGGCGGCGGCCGACCACGCGGCGGGTCGGCGCCGCGGGACGGCGGGAGGGGAACCCATGGTCGCGGACGCGACGCCGGGATGGGTGCCGGTGGAGGGCGGACGGGTCCCGGTCCTCGACATAGGGGCACGGGACGGTCGTCCGCTCGTCCTGGTCCCCGGGTTGACCGACGGTCTGGCGCCCGTGACCGCCCCGGCGGCCCAGCAGCTGTTCAGCCAGGTCCCCCTGCCCCTCGACCGCTACCGCGCGCTGGTGCTGTCCCATCCCGTGCCGGTACGCCCCGGCTGGGGCACCCAGCAGCTCGCGACGCGGCTGGCCAGCGCGCTGGCGCGGCTGCTGGACGGTCCTGCGGTGCTCGTGGCCCACTCCCTCGGGGGGATGGTCGCACAGCACCTCGCGGCGAGGTCGCCGGACATGGTGGCCGGACTGGTCCTCTCGGCCACCGCGGGGCGCGCCGACGCGCGGTTGCGTGCGGTGCTGGCGCGGTGGGATCAGTGGTTGGTCGACGGCGAGCACGACCGTTTCCACGTGGATGCCATCCGCACCTCGGTGACCGGGGCGGCACGACAGGCGCACCTCGCGATCCACGCGGCGTCGCCACGGCCGGCGCCGACGCCCGCCGCCATCGCCCGCCACCTCGCCCTCAGTGCCGCCTGCGCCGGCCACGACGCCACCTCGGTGCTCACGGACATCCGGGCCCCGGCGCTGGTCATGGCCGGCGGCCGGGACGAGGTGGTGGGCGCCGCGGCGACCCGGCAGCTCGCCGCGCAGCTGCCCGACAGCCACCTCGAGGTGTTCTCCGACCTCGGGCACGGCTTCCCGGAGCAGGCGCAGGGGCCCTTCCAGGCCCGTGTCGCCCGCTTCCTCGGCGAGCTCGGATGGTGACGGGGAGGGCGACCGCGGGCAGTAGGCTCGCGGCTATGGATCACCTCATCATCGTCACCGGCGGGTCCGCGGGCATCGGTCACGCCCTGCTGGCCACGGCCCCCGAGCCCTCCCACCGCATCACCGTCAGCCGCAGGGCGGCCGACGACGTCGCCCCCGGCTTCATCGAGGCCGACCTGGCGGAGCCGCGCAGTTGGGCGCGGGTCGGGGACGTGCTCGACGCCGTCGCCACGGAGCGGGAGTGGCAGCGCATCACCCTGGTCCAGGCCGCGGGCACCCTCGCGCCGATCGGCTTCGCCGGCGAGGTCGAGCCCGGTGCCTACGAGCGCAACCTGCTGCTCAACGCCGCGGCACCCCTGGTGCTCGGCCACCGCTTCCTCGGCGCGGTCTCGCACCTGCGATGCCGCCGGGAGCTGGTGGTCCTGTCCTCGGGCGCGGCACGCAAGGACTACCCCGGCTGGTCGTCCTACTGCGCCGCCAAGGCGTCGGTGGACCGCTGGGTGAGCACCGTCGGAGCGGAGCAGCAACAGCGCGGTGGGGTGCGGGTCCTGAGCATCGCCCCCGGCGTCGTGGCCACCGGGATGCAGGAGGTGATCCGTGACACCGACGCGCGGGACTTCCCCGAGGTCGAACGCTTCCGCGCGCTGCACGCCGAGGGTGCACTGCTCGAGCCGGCGGCCGTCGCCCGCGCGCTGTGGGGGGTGCTGGACGACGAGGAGCCCTCGACGGGAGCGACCCTGGATCTCCGCGATCGCATCCGCTGACGGGGCGCCGGTGACCCGCGCCGGCCGCGGGAGGAGGTGGGGCCGATGAACGGGCCGCTGCACGGGGTACGGGTCGTCGAGGTCGCTGCCATCGGGCCGGCGCCCTACGGCGTGATGCTGCTCGCCGACCTCGGTGCCGAGGTGGTGCGGGTCGACCGCGCGTCCGCGGCCGCCGGCCAGCCCGGGGCGGAGGCCTCCATGGTCGGCGTGTCCCGCAACCGTCGTTCCATCGCCGTCGACCTGAAGCAGCCGGCGGGCGTCGAGGTGGTCCGCCGCCTCTCGGCCGCAGCGGACGTGTTCGTCGAGGGGTTCCGGCCGGGCGTGGCCGAACGGCTCGGTGTTGGCCCCGACGACCTGCGGGCGGCGCACCCCGGCCTCATCTACGCCCGTGTCACCGGGTGGGGACAGGAGGGCCCGCTGGCGCCACGGGCCGGCCACGACCTCGACTACGCGGCCGTGGCCGGGGCGCTGCACGGCATCGGACGCGCCGACACCTCACCGCCACCGCCCATCAACTACCTGGCCGACTTCGCGGGCGGTGGCGCCTTCCTCGCCATCGGTGTGCTGGCGGCGCTCGTGGAGCGGGAGCGGTCCGGGGAGGGGCAGGTCATCGACGCGGCCATGCTCGACGGCACCGCCTCGCTGACCGCGTTCCTGCACGGGCTGCGCGGCATGGGTGCCTGGAGCACCGACCGCGGGAGCAACCTGCTGGACGGGGCCGCACCCTTCTACGACACCTACGCGTGCGCCGACGGGCGCTTCCTGGCGGTCGCGGCGCTCGAGCCCCAGTTCCACGCGCAGTTGTGTGCCGGGCTCGGCCTCGACGCGGCCGAGTGGCCGCAGCACGACCCGTCGCTGTGGCCGGAGCAGAAGGACCGCCTGGCGGCGCTGATCGCCACGCGGACCCGCGACGAGTGGATGGAGGTGTTCGCCGACACCGACGCGTGCGTGGCGCCCGTGCTCGACCTCGACGAGGCCCCGGACCACCCGCACAACCAGGCGCGGGGCACCTTCACCGACGCCTTCGGACGGACCCAGCCGGCACCGGCGCCGCGGTTCTCCCGCACACCCGGCGGTGTCCACCGTCCGCCGCCCACGCCGGGCGAGCACACCGAGGAGGTCCTCAGCGCGCTCGGGTTCGACGACGACGAGCGGCGTGCACTGCGGGCGGACGGCGTGGTCGCCGGCGGGGGCTGACCCTCACTCGTCCTCGTCGCCCGCCGCGTCGTCGTCATCGGGCTCGGGTTCCGGCTCCGGTTCGGGTTCGGGCTCCGGTTCGGGTTCGGGCTCCGGTTCGGGTTCGGGTTCCGGCTCCGGTTCGGGTTCCGGGTCCTCGAGGATCTCCACGCACCGGTTGCCCTGGAAGTCGACCGGTTCGTCGAGCACCTCGGGGGTACGGCCGAACTCGTCCGGTCCGTCCGGAGCGGGGCCGTAGGCGAAGCCGTCAGGGCAGGGCTCCAGCTCCGGCTTGATCTCCACGCACGGGCGATCCTCGTCGTCGGTGATGTCCACCAGGACATCGGGGAAGAACCCGTCCGCGTCGGCCGCGGTGGGCGGATCGGCGAACTCGTAGCCCTCCGGGCAGGCGTCCTCATCCGGCTCCCCGCCCTCGAGGTCCAACGACGGCGCGGTGAAGCCCTCCACCTCGAGACCTTCGGTGGCGCGCGTCATGTAGGTGCGCCACACCGGGGCGGCGAGCTGACCGCCGGTCACGCCCTCGCCCTCGATGGGGGAGTTGTCGAGGTTGCCGAGCCACACCGTGGTGGACAGCTGGGGGATGTAGCCCGAGAACCAGACGTCGCGACCCTCGTTGGTGGTGCCGGTCTTGCCCGCGACGGGGCGGTCGTCGAGGGCGGCTGCCTGGCCGCTACCACCGGTCACCACGCCCACCAGCACGTCGGTGACCGCACGCGCCACCTGCACGTCCATGGACTGATCGTCGCGCGGGCCGGGGGTGTAGATGGCGCGGCCGTCGCGATCCTCGACCCGCACCACCAGGCGCGGCCGGACGTGGAAGCCTTCGGCCGCGTAGGTGCCGTAGGCGCTGGTGAGCTCCAGGGGGCTGAAGCCGTCCTGTCCCAGCGTCAGCCCCGGCAGGGGCTGCATGGTCGGACCGTCGTCCCGCTCGGTGTCGAACACCTCGTCGGAGGCGTCGCGGGGCAGGCCCGCGCGGCGTGCCGCCTCGATGACCGCCTCGCGGCCGAGCTCCTCCTGCATCTGGACGAACACGGTGTTGGTGGAGGAAGCGGTGGCCTGGCGCACCGTCTGTTCCCCGAAGGCGGAGCCACCGAAGTTGCGGATGGTGTCCTGGCCGATCTCGAGCTCGGCGGGTGCGGTGAAGCTCGACTCCGGGGCACGGCCGGCGTCGATGAAGGCCTGGACGGTGAAGGCCTTGAAGGTGGAGCCGACCTGGCGGACCGAACGCATCGCGGTGTTGAAGGGCTGCTCGGCGATGTCCGGCCCGCCGGACAGCGCGCGGACCCCGCCGGTACGTGGGTCGATGGTGACGATCGCACCGGTGTCGGTGGGCCCGTCGGTGACGGCCTCGGTGAGGGTCTCCTGGGCGGCCCGCTGCATGGACTGGTCCAGCTCGGTGTGGATGCGCAGGCCCCGGAACAGCTCCCCCTGGGCGAACTCCGGACGCGCCGCCAGCTCGCGGCGCACGGCGTCGAGGTAGTAGGCGTTGGGGCCGCGGTCCAGCCCGCGGCGCTCGGTGACCTCCGGTAGGCCCTCGTCGATCAGCGCGTCGGCCTCCGCCCGGGTCAGGGCACCGGTCTCGACCATCCCGTTCAGGGCGAAGCGGCGACGCTGGTCCGCCCGCTCCGGGTTCTCCAGCGGATCGAAGGCCTCCGGTGCGGCGATGATGCCGGCCATGAGCGCGGCCTGGTTGACGTCCAACGCCTCCGCGGGACGGTCGAAGAAGGCCTGGGAGGCGGCCTCGATGCCGTAGGTGCCGCGTCCCCAGTAGATCGTGTTGAGGTAGAACTCGAGGATCTCGTCCTTCTCGAAGGTCTGCTCGAGCCTGATCGCGAGCGCTGCCTCCTCGACCTTCCGGGTGTAGGTCTGGTCGGGGGTGAGCGTCGCGTTCTTGATGTACTGCTGGGTGATGGTCGAGCCACCCTGCTGGACCGAGCCGGCCCGCACGTTGGTGAACAGCGCACGGGCGATGCCGCGCAGCGAGATGCCGCGGTGCTCGTAGAAGCCACGGTCCTCCGCCGCCAGCACGGCCTGCGGCACGTGCTCCGGCAGGGAGGCGAGGTCGATGTCCTCGCGCGCGAGCTCGCTGGCCAGGCTGCCCACCTCCTCCCCGTCGATGTCGTAGACCAGGGAGGAGCGGGCGTCGATGTCGCCGGGCAGGGGCACGCTGGAGAACACGAGGTAGAAGCCGAGCAGCCCGACCGCCGCGGCCATCGCGGCGGGGATGACCATCAGCAGCAGCAGCCAGCGCCGCCACCGGCGCCAGCCGGTGCGTTTCGGCTTCGCCGAGGCGGAGCGGGTGCTCGAGGTCCTGGCCATCGGCGTGTCCCTCCACTGGTGATCGGCCCGCCCGCGGGTCCCGGCACGCAACGAACCGACCCTCGAAGGTACCCCCTGTCGGCCGGCTGCTGCGGGTCTCGACCCTGTCCGCCATCCCTGGCCGACAGGCGACGGGCCCGCCCTGCGAAGGAGCGGGCCCGCGATCGGGACGCCGGGGTCGTACGCGTCGGCTCCGCCGACGCGCACGCCGTCAGAAGGCCTCGGCGGCGACCTCCATCAGGGCGCCGTCCTCCTCGGCGGCGACCTGCGCGCGCAGGCCCACCTTCGGCAGGACGGAACGCGAGAAGTGGCGTGCCGCGGCGATCTTGCCGGTGTAGAAGGCGGTGTCCTTGTCGCCGGCGATCCCGGCCTCCAGCGCGTCATGGGCGACCTCTGCCTGGCGCAGCAGCAGCCAGCCGATCATCACCTCGGCCAGCGAGGCGAGGAACGCCGTGGACTGCAGCCCGGTCTTGTAGATCTCCTGGCGCTTCGACTCGTCCATCGAGGCCATGGCGTGCTGGAGCAGCACCCCGAGGTGGGACTGCGCCGCATCGAGCGCCGTGCCGAGCCGCTCCCGCTCGTCCGCGATGGGATCGCCGTCCACCCCGGCCTTGAGGAAGGTCCGGATCTGGTCGGCGAACCAGGTCAGGGTCGCGCCCTGGTCCCGGACGATCTTGCGGAACAGCAGGTCCAGGGCCTGGATCGCCGTCGTGCCCTCGTAGAGGGTGTCGATCTTGGCGTCGCGGATGTACTGCTCGATGGGGTAGTCCTGGGTGTAGCCGGAGCCACCGAAGGTCTGGAGGCTGTGGGAGCCGAGCAGCTCGTAGGCCTTCTCCGAGCAGTAGCCCTTGACCAGGGGCAGCAGCAGGTCCTCGCGGGCGATCCAGCGGTCGTGCTCGTCGTGGTCCTCCCCACCCAGGGTGTCGGGGTGGGCGGCGAGCTGGGCCTGGTCCTGGACCCAGCCGGCGTACATCACCAGGGCGCGCATGCCCTCGGCGTGGGCCTTCTGGTCCATCAGCATCCGGCGCACGTCCGGGTGGTTGATGATCGCCACCTTGGACGCGGTCTTGTCGGTCATCTGGGTCATGTCCGGGCCCTGGACCCGCAGCTTCGCGTACTCCAGGGCGTTGAGGTAGCCCGTGGACAGCGTGGCCATCGCCTTGGTGCCCACCATCATCCGGGCGTACTCGATCACCAGGAACATCTGCTTGATGCCCTCGTGGACGTTGCCGGCGAGGTAGCCGACGCAGGGCTCGCCGTCCTGGCCGAGGGAGAGCTCGCAGGTCGCCGAGCCCTTGATCCCCATCTTCTTCTCGAGGTTGGAGACCCGCACCCCGTTGCGCTCGCCGATCGTGCCGTCGGCGTCCACGTGCCGCTTGGGCACCAGGAACAGGCTGAGGCCCTTGGTGCCGGGCGCCGCGCCCTCCGGGCGGGCCAGCACCAGATGGAGGGTGTTGGGGTGGGTCTGGGCGTCCGCGGAGGTGATGAACCGCTTGATGCCCTCGAGGTGGTAGACGTCACCGAGGTCGTCGTCACCCGCCGCCTCGACGAAGGTGGCCTTGGTGACCCCGGCACCGACGTCGGAGCCCGCGTCGGGCTCGGTGAGCACCATGGTGCCGCCCCACCGGTCCTCGACCAGGGGACGGCCGAAGGTCGCCTTCTGGCCCTCGGTCCCGATCTGGTCGACGATGGAGGCCATCAGCGCACCGATGGGCCACAGGCTGGCGGTGGCGTGCCCGCCGGCCAGCAGCTCCGTGCCCGCCCACCGGATCGTGGGCGGTGCCCCGAACCCGCCGAGGTGGGTGGGCAGCGGCATCAGGTGCCAGCCGGCGTCGTAGAAGGCCTCCAGGGCCCGGTTGAGCTCCTCCGGGACGGTGACGTCGCCCTCGGGCGAGAGTCCGAGCGGCTCACGGTCGGTGGCGACGAAGGAGTCGGCCCACACGGACTCGCGGCTGAAGCGCTCGAGTTCGCTGAGCAGCATCCGTGCCTGCTCGCCGTCAACGGCCTCGAAGGGGCCGGTCCCGAAGTAGGTGTCGGCACCGAGCACCTCGAAGAGGTTGAACTCGATGTCGCGGAGGTTGCTCTTGAAGTGGCTCATCGCGTCTCCCTCGATCTGCCGCACGGCTCCCGCTGGGTGGGGGCTCCCTCCACACCGTCCACGGCACCCCGATCGGCGGCTCCTTGCGGGCGAGCCCGTGGGGGCCCGTTGCGGGAACGCCGAACCTGGAGTGGATGTTCCATCTTGGAACGTGTGCTACATATTGGAGCGTCCGCTCAATTTCTGCAAACTGGCGCGATCACCGTGCGCACGCCGATGACCGCTAGTTTCCGCGCTGGTGCCGCCGGCACCAGTGGCGAAGGACCCGTCGCAGGAGGAGGTGTGGCATGGGGCGCTACCGCGTCGGGCTCGAGACCCGCGAACGCATCCTGTCGGCCACGCGCCGCCTCCTCGCCGAGGTCGGCATCGAGGGCGTGACGCTGAAGGCGATCACCGCCAACGCCCGGGTCGGTGCCGGCAGCTTCTACAACCTGTTCTCCTCCAAGGACGACGCGGTCTTCGAGGTGGTCCGCGAGGCCATCGAGGCGGTCGACCCCGACCCCGCCGGTGCGGGCACCGACAGCCTCGAGGACCTCGTCGACGCCTTCGTCGCCTTCATGACCGGTTCCTCACCGATCGCCCGCATCTACCTCCAGCTGGCCGGCCGGGGCCTGACCGACCCGGTGGTCGCGGCGCGGGTCCTGCGCAGCCACCGTCGCCGGGTCGAGCGGTTCGCCGACGCGTGGCAGCGTGAGGATCCGGAACTCGCCCCGAGCGAGGCGACCGCACGCGCCGAGGTGATGCTCGGGGCGCTCACCGGGCTCGGCATGACCGCGCTGATCGACCCGGGCTTCGACATGCGCCGTCACGCCCTGGCCCTCCTGCCCGACGCCGCACGTCTGCGCGCGACGCGCTGAGCCCGGACGGCGTGCAGGTGGAACAGGGGGCGTCCTCGCCGGGTGACGGAGCGGCTCCGCGCCCCGATGACGGTGACGCGGGCATCGACGGGCCCCGGGAGCGCGCGGCGGCAGCGGTCCGCGCCCTCGGTCACGCCCTGCTCGCCCACGACGTCGATGCACGCCTGCTGGAGCAGGTCGCGGCCGAGCTGCCCGCCCTGACACGGCAGGCCGAGCGGGCCGGGCCACGCCACCGCGACGTGACCACCTTGACGGAGCGGATGTTCGGTCGCGCCATCGGCGACCGCGAGCCGGTGGTGCACTTCGACGAGTGCGTGGTCTGCGGCCCCTGGAACCCGCTCGGGGTCGGGATCGAGGTCGAGCGTGACGGGGACGCGGTGGCGGCCGCGGTCGTGCTCGGGCACGCCTTCGAGGGCGGTCCCGGCATGGCGCACGGTGGGGTCGTGGCGGCGCTGTTCGACGATCTGCTGGGCTACCTGCTCACGGTCCACCGGTTCCCGGCCTTCACCGGTGCGCTGACCGTGCGCTACCACCGCCCGACACCGGTGGAACGCCGGCTGGAACTGCGTGGACGGGTGGTCGGGCGCGATCAGCGCCATCTCCACACCGTGGGCGAGATCCGGGTGGACGGTCTGGTGGTCGCGACCGCCGAGGCCACCTTCGTGCGGATCGACGCGGCACGCCTGGCGGCTGACAGCTGACACCGCAGGACCTCCGCCCCTGGCGCACGGAGCAGGGCATCGCCGCACTCGAGCCGCTCGCGCCCCTCGGGCCGCTGCGCCCCTGATCCCGCCAGCGCTCCGGGCGGTCAGTCGATCACCGGGAGCCCGCCTTCGGGCCCGCGCTTGGGGTCGAAGGTGGCGAACACGTCACCGACCCCTGGGAGGGCGTCCACGGCGTGCTGGAGGGGGTGGAGGAAGGGCAGGGCGGTCGGATCGAGTTCCTCGTCGCTGACGAAACCCGCGAGCCCCCCGTCGGCGGTGAAGCGGGAGGCGGTCAGGTGCGGCGCGTGGCGACGGGCGCCGTAGATGACCACCGCCGCGTCGGCATCGTCGACCTCCGCCTCCGCCACGAAACCCCAACAGGGGATGGCCTGGGCGGTGATGAGGTCCTCGGCGAGCTGTGCGAGGACCGCGTGCCGTGCCGGGTCCTCCTCGGGGAGCTCCGGCAGGGTCACCAGCTGGGTGCGTTGCGGTCCGGGAAGCACCACGGTCGGGGGCAGCGGCCGCCCACGGGAACGCACCAGGTCGTCGGCGGCCTCCTGACAGACGAACCGCAGCTCCTCGAACTGCACGGTGACCTCACTGCGCCGGCGGGCTGACGCCCATCCCGCCGGACGGGCGTGTGCCGCCGGCAGGCTACCGACACCGCGTCACAGCGAGGTGGTGGCGCCGTCGGCCGCCGAGCCGACCGTGCGGGCGTACTTCCACAGCACACCACGGGTGTAGCGCGGAGGGAGCGGCTGGAACGTCGCACGCCGCTCGGCCAGCACCTCCTCGTCGACCTGCAGCTCCATCGTGCGGGAGTGGACGTCGATGCGGATCGGGTCGCCGTCGACGACCAGGGCGATCGGACCACCGTCGGTGGCCTCCGGCGCCACGTGGCCGATGGAGAAGCCGTGGGTGGCGCCAGAGAAGCGCCCGTCGGTCAGCAGGGCGACGCTGCTGCCGAGGCCCGCCCCCTTGACCGCGGAGGTGACCGCGAGCATCTCGCGCATCCCCGGGCCGCCCTTGGGGCCCTCGTAGCGGATCACGATCACGTCACCGTCCACGATCCGACCGGTCAGCACGGCCTCCATCGCCGCCTGTTCGCCGTCGAAGACCCGGGCCGGCCCCTCGAAGGTCATCTGGTCCTCGCTGAGGCCGGCGATCTTGACCACGGCCCCCTCCGGCGCCAGCGAGCCGCGGAGGATCGCCAGGCCGCCGTGGTCGTGGATCGGGTCGGTCAGGGGGTGCACCACCTCGCCGTCGGGGCTCGGCGCGTCGAGCAGGTCGAGCTCCTCCGCCATGGTGCGGCCGGTGACCGTGCGCGCGTCGCCGTGGAGGTGTCCTGCCTCGAGGAGCGCGCGGAGCACCACCGGCACCCCGCCGATGCGGTCGAGGTCGGTCATCACGTACCGACCGGCGGGCTTGGTGTCGGCGATGTGGGGGACGCGTCGCCCGATGCGATCGAAGTCCTCGAGGTGGAGCTCCACCTCGGCTTCGCGGGCGATGGCCATCAGGTGCAGGACCGCGTTGGTGGACCCGCCGACCGCCATCACCACGGCGATCGCGTTCTCAAGGGCCGCACGGGTGACGATGTCGCGGGCGGTCAGCCCCTGCTCGAGCAGGTGCACCACCGCGGCGCCGGAGCGTCGGGCGAACCCGTCACGGCGGGCATCGGTGGCGGGTGCGGTCGACGAGCCCGGCAGCGCCAGGCCCAGCGCCTCGATGGCGGAGGCCATGGTGTTGGCCGTGAACATGCCCCCGCAGGAGCCCTCGGTCGGGCAGGCGGCACGTTCGATCGCGGCCAGCTCGTCGTCGTCGATGGTCCCGCGACCGCGCGCGCCCACCGCCTCGAACACCTCCTGGATCGTGATGTCCCGGCCGTCGTGGTGGCCCGGCAGGATCGATCCGCCGTACAGGAAGGTGCTGGCCACATCCAGGCGGACGGCGGCCATCACCATGCCCGGCAGGGACTTGTCGCACCCGGCGAAGGTGACCATGCCGTCGAGGCGTTCGGCGTGCATCACCGTCTCCACGGAGTCGGCGATGACCTCCCGGGACACCAGGGAGGCGCGCATGCCCTCGTGGCCCATGGCGATGCCGTCGGACACCGCGATGGTGTTGAACTCGATCGGGAAGCCGCCGGCCTCGCGCACCCCCTCCTTGGCCTGCTTGGCGAGACGGTCCAGGGGCAGGTTGCAGGGGGTGACCTCGTTCCAGGAGGAGGCCACACCGATCTGCGGTTTCGCCCAGTCCTCGTCACCCATCCCGATGGCGCGGAGCATCGCCCGGGCCGGGGCGCGCTCGTAGCCGTCGGTGACGTCGCGGCTGCGCGGCTTGAGGTCCGGACGGGTGCGGTCTTCTCGCTCAGCCATCGGGGTGGCTCCTCGCGGTGCGTTCGGAAGGGTCGGTGGAGGTGACCATAGGGCGCCGACGGTACGGCAGGATCGGCCTCCTGCGCCCGGGATCGTCGGCTATCGTCACCTCACGCTCCGGTGCGAGCCGGGTTGTCTCCCGAGCCATCGCTAGGTCAGGTGCCATGTCCGGTCCGACAGGTCCTGCGGGCTCGCCGCCAGGAGGGTGGTCGCCACCTCCGCCTCCACCCCGGAGCGGAGGCGGCAGCCGCGGTCAGGTCTGGCTGATCGCCGGGCTCGGCTCGGCGTCGGTCGTCATGCTCACCGTCATCGCGATCCTGCTCCTCGACGGGAACGGCGAAGATGGCGAACCAGTCGCCGTCGCAGGCGTGGAACTCGACGCCGGGGACGCGGCTGACGATCCCGACGAAGCACCGGTACTCGGCACGCAGGAACGCGGTAAACACCTCGGGGACGCGGCTGACGATCCCGACAAAGCACCGGTACTCAGCCCGCAGGAACTCGGTGAACGCTTCGGAGATGCGGTCTGGCGGGTCGATGTGGATGGCTGCGGTCTCACCGGATCAGGGACCGCCTTCGCGATCGACGCGAACCTGTTCGTGACCAACGCCCACGTCGTAGAGGTCGACCCGTCACCGCAACTGACGTCCCGTCACGACGAGACCATGGCTGGCGAGGTCATCGGGATCCGTGACTGGCCGGACCTCGCCCTGATCCGGGTCGATGCACCGGTCGAGACCACCCTCGAGTGGGCGGTCACCGAGGATCTGGTCGAGGGACAGCCGCTGACCGCGCTGAGCTATCCGACGCCGCTGCTGCGGTTCTCCGTCGCACCGGGCACGTTGCTGTCCTTCAAGGAAGAGGCAGGACAGCGGGTCGCGCTCGCCTCGGACGAGATCACCGACTTCGGCAGCAGCGGCGGACCGCTGCTCGACGCCCGAGGCCGTGTCGCCGGCGTGATCACGGAGTTCGCCGACGGTGACGGACGCCAACTGGTCGGGCTGAGCTACACCCACGCGTTCCTCCAGCAGGCTCTCGAGGACATGGTGGCCAACCCAACGTCGGTGACCGCGGACTGCGCACGTGTCGGGGCACCGGACCTGCCGGAGGAGTGGGCCGGGCTCGACGACGGGTTGGGCGACGCGGACGAGTACGGCGACGACCCGGACCTCGACCTGTTCTGGGATGCCTGCGAGCTCGGCGAGATGGTCTCCTGCGACGACCTCTTCCGCTACAGCCCCCTCGGCACGGAGTACGAGCGGTTCGGCGACACCTGCGGCGATCGCCAGCCGACCGGCACGGGCGTGTGGTGCGTCGATCTCGAGACGGGCGGTGAGGCGTCCGGTTCCGACGCTGGTGGCTACGGGAGTGACAGCGCCCTCGACGCGTTGTGGGATGCGTGCGCCGAGGGTGACTGGGACAGCTGCGACCAGCTCTACCTCGAGAGCCCCCTCGACTCGGCGTACGAGCGGTTCGGCGATACCTGCGGCGATCGCAACGAGCCGGCGGGATGGTGCACCGACGTCCACGGGTGATCGCGACCCCTGCGAGCGTGGAGGTCGTGACCGTCGCGCTGGCTGAAGGTCCCGGCGGCTGACCCCTGACCATGTCCCACCGCTGGCGTAGCGATCCGAACCCCGGCGTGGCGAAGCGCTGACACGCCGCTGCAGGGACTAGCGTGCCGGCCCGACGGACGAGCAGGAGATCAGCGTGGCGGAGCTACCCGGCGACGGTGACGGCGCGATGGCGGCGGCGCTGTCGCGCCTCGAGGCCGGCGAGACCCTGGCCGCCGCCGACCTCGAGGGCCTGTTCGCCCTCGGCGAGGACGGCTTCGGCACCACGACCCTGGGGCTCGTCTGGGACCGGATCTCCCTGGAGGCGACCCGCGCGTACCTCGACATCGACGAGCGCCACCTCCAGCCCTACGGCATCGTCCACGGCGGGGTGTGGTGCGCGGTCGTGGAGTCGTTGGCATCGGTGTCGGGGGCGATACGGGTCGCCGGGTCCGGGCGCTTCGTCGTCGGTGTGAGCAACGCCACCGACTTCCTGCGCAGTCACCGGCAGGGCCGGATCGAGGCGGTCGCCACCCCGATCCACGTCGGCAGGAGCCAGCAGCTCTGGCAGGTCGTCCTGACCCGTGCCAGTGACGGCGTCCAGGTCGCCCGCGGCCAGGTCCGCCTCGCCAACATCGATCCGGGCCAGGTCACCACCTGAGCCCCGCCTGCGGACACCGCGGCCAGCCGCGGCGAGAGGAGCCACGATGCAGCTCGACGAGATGACCTACGGCCACCCGCTCTCAGAGACCGCGACGGTCGTGGAACGGGCGCGTGACCGCGGGTTCGACGGCTGGTTCGTCTCGGAGACCGTGCACGACCCGTTCCTGGCCGCGGCGGTCGCCGGGCAGGTCTCGGGCGGGATGCAGGTGGGCACTGCGATCGCCGTGGCCTTCCCCCGCAGCCCCATGCACGTCGCCTACGCCGCCCACGATCTGCAGGCGCTGACCGGCGGACGGTTCGTGCTCGGGCTCGGGTCGCAGATCAAGCCCCACATCGAGAAGCGCTTCTCCACGGAGTGGTCGCGGCCCGCGGCACGGATGCGGGAGTACGTGCTGGCGTTGCGGGCCATCTGGCAGGCGTGGCGGACGGGGGAGCGCCTCAACGTCCGCGGGGAGTTCTACCGTCACACCCTCATGACGCCCTTCTTCACGCCCGAGGACCACGGGCATGGCGACGCGGACGTCTGGCTGGCCGCCGTCGGCCCGCTGATGACCCGGGTCACCGGCGAGGTGGCGGACGGGCTGCTCGCCCACGGCTTCACCACGGCCCGCTACCTCGCCGAGGTCACCCTGCCCAACCTGCTCGAGGGCGCGGAGGCGGCCGGCCGCTCCCGGGACGACCTCGAGGTGGTCCTGCCGGCGTTCGTGGTCAGCGGACGTGACGACGCGTCGCGGGCCGCCAGCGAGGCGATGGTCCGCGGCCAGCTGGCGTTCTACGGCTCCACGCCGGCGTACAAGCCGGTCCTGGACCTGCACGGCTGGGGTGAGCTGCACACCCGCCTGCACAACGCCTCCCTGGAGAACCGGTGGGAGGAGATGCCCTCGATGATCCCCACCGAGGTCCTGGAGACCTTCGCGGTGGTGGCCGAACCCGACGAGGTCGGCGAGGCGGTCGCCGAGCGCTACGCAGGGCTCGTCGATCGGGTCAGCGTGTCCAGCGCACAACTCGACGATCACGCGCTCGCCCGCACCCGCGATGCGCTCGGCGCGGGCTGAGCCGGCTGGCCGGGTGGCACGCCGGCCGGCGGTGCTCGCCGCCCTGGCGGCGGCGGTGCTGTGGGGCACGATCGGCACCGCGCAGGAACTCGGCGCGCCGACCGCGGCGCCCGCCACGGTCGCCGGGGTCCGCAGCCTCGGCGGTGGTGTGCTGCTCGTGCTGCTGCTGGTGGCCGCCGGTCGGGGGCCACGGGTGCGCTCGGCGGTGGTCGGCGCACCGCTCGCGCTGCTGGGTGCGGCGGCCGCGATCACGGTGTTCCAGTTGGGCTACCTCACGGCGGTGCGCTCGGTCGGTGTGGCCCTCGGGACGCTGGTGGCGATCGGGACCGCGCCCGTGGCCGCCGGGCTGTACGCGGCGCTGGCGGGCCGGCCCCCGGGCCGGCGGTGGGTGGTGGCGACCTGCGCGACCGTCGTGGGCGCGGGTGCGCTGCTCCTCGGCGGTGGTGCCGGCGGGGCCGGTCAGGATCCCGGTGCTGTCGGGATCGTTGCGGGCCTGGTGGCCGGCGCCGCCTACGGCACGTTCACCACCGTCAGCGGCCGCATCCTGGCGGCGGGCGCCGACGGTGCCAGCACGGTCGCGGTGACCTTCGTCGTGGCTGGGCTGCTGCTCGCCCCGGTGCTGCTCACCGGCGACCTCGCCTGGGTGGTCACCGTCGCCGGTGGCGTGACCGCCGTCTGGCTGGTGGTCGCCACCACCGCGCTCGGCTACGTCCTCTTCGCGCGCGGGTTGTCGGGACTGGACGCGCCGACGGTGACCACGTTGACCCTCGCCGAGCCCCTGGCCGCCACGGTGCTCGCGGTGGCGGTGGTCGGCGAGCGGCTCGATCCGCTGTCGTGGGTGGGTGCCGGGGCGCTGGTGTTCGGGCTCGTGCTGGTGGGTGCCCCGCGTGGCCGTGGCGGCGTCGTCCGGCACCGCCCGCTGCCGCGCCGTTAGGCTGCCGGCCACCGTGTCGAGGGAGCAGCAGCGTGCCGAGCGTCGGACTCGATCTGGGTGGGACCAACATCTACGCCGTCGTGCTCGACGGCGAGGAGGTCGTCGGCAGCACCAAGCGCTCGACCCCCGCCGATGGTGACGTCGATGCGCTGGTGGCCGAGCTCCGCAAGGCGGCGAAGAAGGCCGCCGAGGACGCCGACCTCTCCCTGGGTGACCTCGAGGCGATCGGTGTCGGCGCGCCCGGCATCGTCGCTGACGGCACGATCGACGGTGGGCCGAACGTGCGGGGGGTCCGGGAGCGTTTCCCCCTGGCCACGGTGCTGGGCGAGGCCGCCGGCGTCCCGGTCTCGGTGGTCAACGACGTCACCGCCGCGGCGATCGGGGAGCACCGCCTCGGCGCCGCACAGGGCGCCGCCAACTCCCTGACGGTGTTCGTCGGTACCGGCGTCGGGGGCGGGCTGGTCCTGGACGGACAGCCCTACGAGGGCGGCCACGGCGGGGCCGGCGAGTTCGGCCACATGATCGTGCGGCAGGGCGGCGCGATGTGCGGCTGTGGGCGCCGTGGCTGCGTGGAGGCCTACGCCGGGCGTCGCGGCCTGGAGATGGCGGCCGAACGCGCCAACGCCGGGGGACGCAGCACCCGGCTGTTCGAGATCGCCGAGGACAAGGGTAAGGACCGGGTCACCTCCGGGGTGGTCCGCGCGGCGCTGGCGGAGGACGACGAGCTGGTCACCGCGCTGCTCGGCGAGGCGGCCGAGGCGTTGGCCGCCGGCATCGCCACCGCGGTCAACCTGCTCGACCTCGACGTGGTGGTGCTCGGCGGTGGGTTGGCGGACAAGCTGGGGGAGCCCTTCCGCGCCGACATCGAGCGCGTCATGGCACCCCTGCTGTTCCTCCAGCCCCCTGAGGTGCGCCTGGTCCGCGCGGCGCTGGGTGATGCCGGCGGGGCCATCGGCGCCGCCGTCGTCGGACGCGAGCGCGCCTGACGCGGTGCGAAGCCGTCCTGCGGCGGCGTCCCTGCCGCCGCACCCGCCAGCTTGGTCGGTCCTGTGCCGGCCTGGCAGTCTTGTCGCAGCCGTCGGGCGGGCCCGCCGACCTGCCGGCCCCGGGAGGACGCACCGTCATGACCGAGCTCACCCACGCCGCTGACCTCAACGCCGCCGTGGAGGGCTGCCTGCAGGTGGTCACCCGCCACCTCGCCGACGCCTGCACCGTGGACGGTCGGATCGACGGCGGCCGCCTCGACGACCAGCAGGCGGCCGCCTACGACCTCGCGTCGGTCTCCTCCGGCCTGGCCGCCGCCAAGGCCCTGGCGGAGCTGGCCACACCCGGTGACCTGCAGGCCCGCCTCGCCCTGGTGGCGGCCGCCGATGTGGCGGCGGACCTGCTCAGCCGCACGGCCGGCCGGGAGGCCGCCTTCGGGCTGCCGCGTGATCCGCTCGCCGAGGTGGCCGACGCGCTGGCGGCGGGCCGCGAGGCCGGGCTGCTCGGCGCCGTGGGTGACGAGGTGCTGGCCACCGGCGAGGCCGGCTCCCGCCACCTCGACGAGGACCTCGAGATGGTCCGCCAGACCTTCCGTCGCTACGCCGAGGACAAGGTCGCCCCGGTCGCGGAGCACGTCCACCGCGCCGACGAGGACATCCCCGAGCCGATCATCTCCGGTCTGGCCGAGCTCGGCTGCTTCGCCCTGTCGATCCCCGAGGAGCATGGCGGGTTCGCCACCGGCGGTGAGGACGAGCTGCTCAACATGGTGCTGGTCACCGAGGAGCTCTCCCGCGGCTCCCTCGGCGTGGCGGGGTCCCTGATCACCCGACCGGAGATCATCGGCACCGCGATCCTCAAGGGCGGCACCGACGCCCAGAAGGCCCGGTGGCTGCCCGCGATCGCCGCGGGTGAGAAGATGTGCGCCGTGGCCGTGACCGAGCCGGACTACGGCTCCGACGTGGCGGGGGTCAAGACCACGGCCCGTCGGGACGGGGACGGGTGGGTCCTCGACGGGGTCAAGACCTGGTGCACCTTCGCCGGCCGCGCGGAGTACCTGCTGGTGCTGGCCCGCACCGACCCCGACCGTTCGCTGGGGCACAAGGGCCTGAGCCTGTTCGTGGTGGAGAAGCCCGCCGCCAGCGGCCACGAGTTCGCCTTCGCGCAGGGGCCCGACGGTGCGGTCGGCGGCACCGGGGGCGGCCGCATGGAGGCCCGCGCGATCCCCACGATCGGCTACCGCGGCATGCACTCCTTCGAGGTGTCCCTCGACGGCTGGCGGGTCCCCGCTGACGCCCTGATCGGCGAACAGGACGGGCTCGGCCGGGGCTTCTACCTTCAGATGCAGGCCTTCGCCAACGCCCGACTGCAGACCGCCGCCCGTGCCCAGGGGGTGATGCAGGCTGCCCTGGAGCGGGCCGCGACCTACAGCCGCGAGCGCAAGGTGTTCGACCAGCCGATCGCCGGTTTCGAGCTGACCCGGGTGCGCATGGCCCGGATGGCGGCGACCCTGGCGGCCTGCCGGGCGCTGTCGGTGCAGGTCGCGCGCGACATCGCCCGCGGCTCCAGCGAGGCGGCCCTGACCGCCAGCCAGGTCAAGCAGTACGCCTGCCGCAGCGCCGAGTGGGTCACCCGCGAGGCGCAGCAGCTGCACGGTGGCTACGGCTACGCCGAGGAGTACGAGGTGAGCCGTCTGTTCGTCGACGCCCGCGTGCTGTCGATCTTCGAGGGCACCGACGAGGTGCTGGCCCTGAAGGTGATCGCCCGGGGCCTGCTGGCGCGGGAGCTCGTCCCCGCGGGCTGAGGCTCACCGGCCGGGGAAGTCGGGCGAGCGCCGTTCGCGGGCTGCCGCGAGCCCCTCGGCGAGGTCCGCCGAGCCGTAGCTGGCTGCCTGGGCCGCCGCCTCGACCTCGAGGCTGGCGGCCCGGTCCAGCTGCGGGCTGAGCCGCAGGCTGCGCTTGAGTTGGCGGACCACCACCGGTGAGGCCGCCGCGATCTCGCGCGCGAGCGCCACGGCCCGGGGCAGCACCTCGGTCGCCTCCACGGCCTCCAGCGCCAGACCCTGCGCCACGGCGACGCCGGCGTCGTGGAGGGCGCCGGTGTACAGCCACGCTGCGGCGCGCTCCGCACCGAGCAGGCGCGGCAGGTACCACGTCGCGCCCATCCCGGGGTGCAGCCCCAGCCGGGAGAAGTTGAGGCCGACCTTGGCGTCCGCGGCGACGATCCGCAGGTCCGCCGCCAGTGCGACGCACAGACCCGCACCGACCGCGTGCCCGTTGACCGCGGCGATCACCGGGACGGGGAGGTCACCGACCCGCAGGAACCGCGCGTAGAAGCTGCGCATCGTGGTGGTGGCGTCGAACCCCTCCTCGCGCGTGCGTCGTGCGAGGTCCTCGAGCATGTCGAGGTCGCCGCCGGCGGAGAACGCCGGTGGGGTCCCCGTCACCACCACGGCGCGGAGCTGCGGGTCGGCGGCCAGCTCGTCGCAGCGGTCGCTGAGCTCGGCGCCCATCGCCGCGGTCATGGCGTTGCGTCGATCCGGGTCGTCGATGGTCAGGGTCGCGATGCCGTCCTGGCCACGCTCGAGCAGCACACCCATCCGCAACCTCCCCTCACCGCGGTCGCGACCACCCTACTCGCGTGGGCTCGTGGACCCGGCGTCGACCCTTGCTGCTCGTCGCTCCCGCTTCCGTGCGTACATGGCCGCATCCGCCGCACGCACCAGCTCCTCCACGGGTCGGGGTTCCTCCGTGCTGACCACACCGATGCTCGCACCGACCTGCAGCTCCAGGTCATCGTCCACGGTGATGGGCTGTTCGAGGCGGTCCCTGAGCCGGGTCGCGACCCGCTCGGCCTCGCGGGCGTTGGTCCGGGGCAGCGCCACGAGGAACTCGTCCCCGCCGAAGCGCACGGCCAGGTCATCCTCGCGGAGCTGGCCGTCGAGCCGGGCGGCGACCTCGCGAAGGAGTTGATCGCCGGCGCCCTGCCCTGCGGTGTGCCGCAGCAGGTCACGGCACACGGGCGCTCCGAGCAGCGGGTCACCGGCGGGACCGTGCCGCCACGCCGGGTTGGCGTGCACGATGACCCCGTCGCGGTCGCCTCCACCTCCGTGGTGACGTCCTCCAGGGCCACGACGCACCCCAGGACGGTGTCCTGACCGGGCCTGGGCGCCCCGACGTGGGCGCGCAGGTGACGGTCGCCGACCCGGAGCATGCGGACCGGCTGCTGGTCCGCGTCGGCGTCGCCCGCGTTCAGCGCCGTGACCGCCTCCGCCAGCCACGTGCGATCGGTCTCCGGCAGCAGCCGCCGCCGCCAGGGTCCGGTCGAGGTCCTCGCGGCGGCGCCGCGGGAACGGGTCGTTCGCGTCGTGCACCGTCACCTCGGATCCCGTGGTCGTGCGCAGCGGCTCCGCCGGGCCAGCCCGTGGTTCTCGCAGCCGCAGCCCTCGTCGGCCGGGACCGGGCTCGCTGCACCGGGACGGCACCGGTCGGATGGACAGTGTCGTCGGCAGGCAGGTACCGTGCCCGGCCGAGCAACGGCGCTCGCGATCCCTCTGATCCGCGGGCGCCGTTCGTGCGTCCGGCCGCGATCGACCCGGGCATGGCCACCACGTGACGGTGACCGTGCTCCCCGTCAGGCCCATCGCTCCATCCGGTGGGCCCCGAGCCGTCGGAGACACCGGTGACCGAGCACGCCCGCACGCTGCCCGTCCCACGCCCGTCCACCTTCGGGTTCGACCCTGCCGCGGAACGCGATGCCTGCGGTATCGGGTTCGTGGCGCACGTCGACGGCCGCCCCCGCCGCAGCATCGTCGAGATGGCCCTCGGCGGCCTGTGCGGCGTCAAGCACCGCGGCGCCGTCGCCGCCGATGCGCGCTCCGGCGACGGCGCAGGGGTGCTCACCCAGATCCCCCGCCAGCTCGCCGCGGAGTGGGCCGCATCCCTGTCCGGCGCACCGGTCGAGCCGGCGCGGACCGGGCTCGCCATGCTGTTCCTGCAGGCCGGCGACGACGACGCCGCGCGAGCGGCACGGGAGCAGGCCCAGGAGGCCTTCGCCGACGCCTGTGCCGAGGAGGGCGTCGAGCTGTGCGGGTTCCGGGAGGTGCCCACGGTGCCGGAGGCCATCGGCGAGATGGCGTTGGCGGCGCAGCCCGCCCTGGTCCAGCCCGTGATGCTGCGTCCGGAGCACGCCGACGACCGCGCGGCGGAACGCCTCGCCTACCGGGTCCGGCGCCGAGCACGCAAGGCCTGCGAGGCCGCAGGCGTCCGCTTCTACGCCGCCAGCTGCTCCTTCCTCACCGTCACCTACAAGGCGATGGCCGACGCGGACCAGCTCGACGCCTTCTACCCCGACCTCTCCGACCCCCGCTACACCTCGGCGCTGGTGATCTTCCACTCCCGCTTCTCCACCAACACCGCACCGTCGTGGGAGCGGGCGCAGCCCTTCCGTACGCTGTGCCACAACGGTGAGATCAACACCATCGACGGCAACCTGAACCTGATGCGGGCCCGCGAGGGCCAGTTCGTCCCGGGGCAGCTGTCGGTCGACGGTGTGGACTGGGCCGCGCCGGAGCTGCTGCCCCCGGTCATCGACCACGACCAGTCCGACTCCGCCAAGCTGGACGCCGCCCTCGAGCTGCTGGTGCTCGGCGGGCGCGACCTGCGCCACGCGCAGGCCATGCTCGTGCCACAGGTGTGGGAGGGCGCCCGCGACCTGGAACCGAGCGTGCGGGACTTCTACCGCTACCACTCCTGCCTGGTCGAGCCGTGGGACGGGCCCGCCGGGCTGATCTTCACCGACGGCACCCGGGTCGCGGCGGGGCTCGACCGCAACGGGCTCCGGCCGCTGCGCTACCACGTGTGCGAGGACGGCACCGTGGTCGCCTCCTCCGAGGTCGGCGCGGTCACCACCTCGCTGCCCACCGACGCCCCCGATCACCACGGCCAGGTGCGCCGCGAGCGCCTCGGACCGGGACAGATGCTGTGCGTCGATCCCGCGGAGGGCGGGCTCCAGGAGGACCGCGAGATCAAGCTGCGGCTCGGCGCCCGCGCGCCCTACGGTCGGTGGCTGTCCGAGCGGCTGACGCCGGTCCGCGCCGGGCAGCCCGCCGAGGGTGTGCCAACCGACCTGGTCCAGCGCCAGCTGGCCTTCGGCATCACCAAGGAGGAGATCATCTCCATCCTGCGGCCGATGGCCACCCAGGGCCGCGAGACCACCTCCTCGATGGGTGACGACACCCCGATCGAAGCGCTCAGCCACGTGCGTCGCCCGGTGTCCCACTTCCTCAAGCAGCGCTTCGCCCAGGTCACCAACCCGCCGATCGACCACTACCGCGAGTCCGAGGTGATGAGCCTGCGCACCCTGCTCGGGCCGCGCGCCTCGATCCTGACCGAGACACCGCAGGCCGCGGAGCTGCTCGAGCTCGGCTCCTTCTTCCTCTACCCGGAGGGCCTGCAGCGCATCGTGCTCTCCGCGGACCTGCCCTTCGACGTCCAGGCGGTCGACGCCACGTTCCCGGTCACCGACGGACCCGATGGCCTGGCCGCAGCGCTGGAACGGCTCGGTGACGAGGCCGTCGCGCACGTCCGCGCCGGCGCAGGGGTCGTCGTGGTCTCCGACGTCGGGGTCCTGGCCGAGCGGGCGCGGGTGCCGATCCTGCTGGCGGTGGGTGCCGTCCACCAGCGGCTGCTGGCCGAGAACCTCCGGACCTCCACCTCGCTGGTGGCGGAGACCGACGAGGCCCGTGAGACCCACGACGCCGCGACCCTGCTGGGCTACGGCGCCGACGCCATCGTCCCGCGTCTGGTCCTCAACACCATCGCCGACCTGGCGGACGAGGGCAGGATCGGTGGTGACAACCCGTCCGCCTCCGTGGCGCAGGAGCGCTACCGCAACGCGCTCGAGGACGGGGTGCTGAAGATCATGTCCAAGATGGGCATCAGCGTCCTGGACAGCTACCGCTCGGCGCAGATCTTCGAGTGCCTGGGTCTCGGCCAGGACGTCATCGACACCTGCTTCACCGGTACCACCTCGACGCTGGGTGGGCTCACCCTGGCGGATCTGGGGGCGGAGGTGCTCGCCCAGCACGCGGAGGCCTTCCCCGAGCCCGGCGAGGACGGCGAGGTGGCGCTGCCGAGCCTGTCCAGCCCCGGGATCATCAAGTGGCGCAAGGGCGGCGAGTTCCACGACATGTCGAAGCCCGTGGTCGACGCGCTGCACGACACCCTCGGGCTCGGCCGTACCGCCTCCACCGACCCCTTCCGGCTCGACGGCGTCGGTGTCGGCACCGAGGTGGACGGCACCACCGCGGCGCTGCTGCGTACCGCCGCCGACCAGGGACGCGACGACCTGTACGCGCACTTCAGCCGGACGGTGCGCGCGCGACCGCCGGCCTACCCGCGCGACTTCCTCGCCCCCGTCGGGGACGGCGCCGCGGTCCCGCTGGAGGAGGTGGAGCCGGTCAGCGCCATCACCGCCCGGTTCTCCACCGGCGCGATGTCCCACGGGGCCCTGTCCGCGGAGGCCCACGAGACCCTGGCGGCGGCGCTCAACATGATCGGCGGGCGCGCCAACTCCGGGGAGGGCGGCGAGGATCCCGCCCGTTTCCGGACCCGCTGGAGCGAGCTCGACCTCGACTGCCGGATGAAGCAGGTCGCCTCCGGGCGCTTCGGGGTCACCCCGGAGTACCTGGCCAACGCCCACCTGCTGCAGATCAAGATCGCCCAGGGGTCCAAGCCCGGCGAGGGCGGTCAGATCCCCGGGCACAAGGTCACCGACGAGATCGCGCGGCTGCGGCACACCACACCGGGTGTGACCCTGATCAGCCCGCCGCCGCACCACGACATCTACTCGATCGAGGACCTCGCCCAGCTGATCTTCGACCTCAAGCAGGTCAACCCCGAGGCGCTGGTCGACGTCAAGCTCGTGGCGGAGGCCGGCATCGGCACCGTGGCGGCGGGCGTGGTCAAGGCCCTGGCCGACTCGATCCACATCTCCGGCAACGACGGTGGCACGGGAGCCTCGCCGCTGTCCTCCATCCAGCACGCCGGGCTGCCCTGGGAGCTCGGTCTGGCCGAGGTCCAGCAGCGCCTCAGGGAGAACCAGCTGCGCGGTCGGGTCAAGCTGCGGGTGGACGGCGGGTTCAAGACCGGTCATGACGTGCTGCTGGCCGCGCTGCTCGGCGCGGACGAGTACTCCTTCGGCACGGCCGCGCTGTTCGCCGAGGGGTGCATCATGGCCCGCGCCTGCCACCGCGATACCTGCCCGGTGGGCATCGCCACCCAGCGCCGGGATCTGCGGGACAAGTTCGCCGGTACCCCGGACATGGTCGCGGCCTACCTGACCATGGTCGCCGAGGAGGTGCGTGGCCTGCTCGCCGAGCTCGGCTACCGGTCACTGGATGAGGTCATCGGGCGGGTCGACCTGCTGGAGCGCAAGCCCGACCTCACCGGCAAGGCCGAGCGCATCGACGTGGCACCGCTGCTGCACGATCCCGGTATCGGCCAGCGCCGGTTCACCGGTCGGGTGGCGATCCAGGATCCCCGCAGCGAACTCGGCGACCGGGTGTTCGCCGACGCGCTCGAGACCATCTTCCTCGGCGGTATCACGGAGTTCACCTACCCCATCTCCAACGCCGACCGCACCATCGGTGCGCGGATCGGCGGTGCCGTCGGCCTCGAGTTCGGTGAGGAGGACCCGCCGGGGCTCGCGCGGTTGCGGTTCACGGGCGCCGCAGGCCAGTCCTTCGGCGCCTTCACCAGCCGCGGGGTGGAGCTGGCCCTCGACGGCGAGGCCAACGACTACGTCGGCAAGGGGCTCGGTGGCGGACGCATCGTGATCCGTGCGCCCGAGGACGACGCCGGCGATCCCGTCCTGCTGGGCAACACCGTGCTGTACGGGGCCACCGCCGGGCAGCTGTTCGTCGCCGGCCGTGCCGGTGAGCGCTTCGCGGTCCGCAACTCCGGCGCCACGGCGGTGGTGGAGGGCACCGGTGACCACGCCTGCGAGTACATGACCGGTGGGACCGTGGTGGTGCTGGGGCCGACGGGCCACAACATCGGCGCGGGCATGAGCGGCGGTGAGTGCATCGTGCACGACCCGCGCGGCGAGGTACTGGCACGGGTCAACCGCCAGCTCGTCGAGGCCCGCCGTCCCGACGGCGGCCAGCTCGAACGGGTCCGTGCGCTGGTGGAGGAGCACGCCACCGTCACGGGCTCACCCCGGGCACGGCGGCTGCTCTCGGAGTGGCACGCCACCGCCGAGCACCTGTGGCGGATCGCGCCCAAGACCGAGATGGACCGGGTGGCCTCCGCGGAGACCGCAGGGGCCAAGGCGGACTGACCGACCCCGGCGGGCGGTCCGCAGCACCACGGTCCTCCCGCCCACCAGCCGCAAGGCGCGCGCGCATCGCACCCCGGACGGTGGCCGGTCGGGTGGTCTCGGGGGTGACCGCCGACCTGCTGGCTATCCTCCGCCCCCGCCGGCCCACCGTTCCCCACGCCGCGGCAGGACTCCCGTGTCACCTCGCTTCCCGCACCTCGGTGCCCTGCTCGCAGCGGTGCTCGGCGTCGCCGTGCTCGTCGGGTTCGCGACCAGCGATGACGCCCGGGCCGACGAACTCGAGCGCATCGAGTCCGACATCGACGACGTGCGCGAGGAACGGGAGGCGGTCCAGGACCGCATCGACCGCGCCACCCGTGCCTACGAGGACCTGGTCCAGCGGATCGCCCTGCTGGAGGAGGACAACGCGGCGCTCGAGGCGGAGGTGGAGGCCCTCGGCCGCGACCTCGTCGAGCTCGACGAAGCGGTGACCGACCGGTTGCGGGCGGTGTTCAAGCACGGGTCCAACATCGACCCCCTGACGGTGTTCCTCGCCAGCGAGGATCCCCAGTCGGCCCTGACCCGTGCCGAGACGGTGCAACGTGCCGTCGCGGCGGACCGTGGGCGGACCGAGGAGCTGGTCGCGGCCCAGGACCGCTACGACGCGGCCGCTGCACGGCTCGAGGAGCGGCGCGACGAGCTCGACGACGCCCGCGACGAGCAGGCCGCGACGCGCGAGGAGCTCCAGGCCGGGTACGAGGCCCTGGGTGCCGAGCTCAGCGACCTCGAGGACGAGCGGCGCGAGGAGCAGGAGCGCCTCGAGCAGCAACGCCGTGAGCGGGAACGTCAGGAGCGCCTCGAGCAAGAGCGCCGCGAGCGCGAGGCCGCCGCGCAGCAGAGCAGCGGTGGGGGCGGCTCCTCCGGTGGCGGGAGCTCCTCCTCCACCACCACGACCTCCGCGCCCGCGCGCACCTCGGGATCGGGGATGGCCTGCCCCCTCGACCAGCCGCGCTCGTTCATCGACTCCTGGGGCCACCCCCGTTCCGGGGGGCGGGCCCACCGTGGCACCGACCTGATGGGTCCGCTCGGCATCCCGGTGCGCGCCATCACCGACGGGGTGTGGGACATCCAGAGCCCGGGGCGCAGCGCAGGGCTGTGGGCGATCCTTCGGGCATCGAACGGCGACCAGTTCTGGTACATGCACCTCGACAGCCACACGGTCGCCGACGGCGCGCGTGTCTCGGCGGGGCAGCAGGTGGGGACCAACGGCTCCACGGGGAACGCCACCGCCGGGGCCGAGCACGTCCACTTCGAGCACCACCCGGGTGGGGGGCGGGCCATCAACCCCTACCCGCTGCTGCGCTCGGTCTGCGGCTGAGGCGGGCAGCCCCGGGCAGGTCCGGTCCAGCCGGCACCCGGGGCGCTGGTCAGCGCACCGTGGCGGCGCCCCGACGGGATCCGGGGGCTGACCCGCCGAGTGGGACGAGGTCGGCCACGGGCGGTAGGTTCGGGACCAGTCCGGTGGTGCCGGTACGACCCCGTCCCGATGGCAGGGCACGGCGCGCCGGCAGAGGACGCGCACACCCGCGCGAAGGAGATGAACGACGTGGCTGACCGGCAGGTGGGGCGATGAGCGACACCAGCACAGCGCAGCGGGAACGGATCCAGCTGTCCAACGCCGTCGTGCGGTTCGCCGGCGACTCGGGCGACGGGATGCAGCTGACCGGGGACCGGTTCACGACCCAGACGGCGCTCGCGGGCAACGACCTGGCCACGTTGCCGGACTTCCCCGCGGAGATCCGGGCGCCCGCCGGGACCCTGGCCGGGGTGAGCTCGTTCCAGCTGCACTTCTCCGACCAGGACATCCACACCCCCGGTGACGCGCCGGACGTGCTCGTGGCGATGAACCCCGCCGCGCTGCACAAGCACCTCAGCGCGCTCAAGCCAGGCGGCATCGTGATCGTCAACACCGACGCGTTCACGGAGCGGAACCTGCAGAAGGCGGGGTACGAAGAATCACCGCTGGAGGACAACACGCTCACCGACTACCAGCTGCACGAGGTCCCGATCACCGAGCTGACCCTGCGAGCGCTGGAAGGACACATCGAGCGGGGTGAACTGAACAAGAAGGAGGCCGAGCGGTGCAAGAACATGCTCGCGCTCGGGCTGGTGTCGTGGATGTACCACCGTCCGATCGACGAGACGGAGGGGTGGCTGGAGGACAAGTTCGCCGCCAAGCCCGCGATCGCCGACGCGAACGTGACGGCGCTGCGGGCCGGCTGGAACTACGGCGACACCACGGAGGCCTTCGCCTTCACCTACGAGGTCAAGGCCGCCAAGCTCGCTCCCGGTCGCTACCGCAACATCACCGGCAACCAGGCCATGGCCTACGGGCTGGTGGCCGCCAGCGTCCGCAGTGCGCTCCCCCTGTTCTACGGCTCCTACCCGATCACCCCGGCGTCCGACATCCTGCATGAGCTCGCGAAGCTGAAGCACTTCGGTGTGGCCACCTACCAGGCGGAGGACGAGATCGCCGCGATGGGCTCGGTCATCGGCGCCGCCTTCGGCGGCTCGCTCGCGGTGACCGCGTCATCGGGCCCGGGTATCGCGCTGAAGACCGAGGCGATGGGGCTGGCGACCATCACCGAACTGCCGATGCTCGTCATCGACGTGCAGCGTGGTGGTCCATCGACCGGTCTGCCCACCAAGACCGAACAGTCCGACCTGTTCCAGGTCCTCTACGGCCGCAACGGGGAAGCACCGATCCCGGTCCTGGCCGCGGCGTCGCCCGCGGACTGCTTCCACATCAGCCTCGAGGCCGCCCGCATCGCGCTGACCTACCGGACCCCGGTGGTGGTGCTCTCCGACGGCTACCTGGCCAACTCGGCGGAGCCCTGGATGCTCCCCGACATCGACGAGCTCCCGGACCTCACCACCGCGTTCAGCTTCACCACCGAACCGAACCGAGCGGACGGCAGCTTCGTGCCCTTCCTCCGGGACGAGGACACCCTCGCCCGGCCGTGGGCCCTGCCGGGGACACCGGGACTCGAGCACCGCCTCGGTGGGATCGAGAAGGAGGAGGAGACCGGCCACATCTCCTACGACCCCGCGAACCACCACGCGATGACCGAGATGCGTTACGCCCGGCTCGAACGCATCGGCGCGCAGCTACCGCCGCTCGAGGTCGAGGACCCGGACGGGGATGCGGAGGTGCTGGTCATCGGCTGGGGTTCCACCCTGGGGCCGATCCAGGCCGCCTGCCACCAGCTCCGACAGCGGGGTCGGAAGGTCGCGCGGGTGCACCTGCGGCACCTCGCGCCCCTCCACCCCGACCTCGAGGAGGTGCTCGGGCGGTACCGCACCGTGGTGTGTCCGGAGAACAACATGGGCCAGCTCGCGATGCTGCTCAGGGCCCGCACCCTGGTGGACGTCAAGAGCTACGACCGCGTGACCGGCCAGCCCTTCGCCGCGACCGAGCTGGCTGCCGTCATCGAGCGCTACGGCTGGGGAGAGCAGGCATGACGACCAACGAACGCACGCTCACCAAGAGGGACTTCACCTCCGACCGCGAGGTGCGCTGGTGCCCGGGCTGCGGTGACTACGCGATCCTGGCCACGGTGCAGTCCCTGCTGGCCGAGGTCGGCGCCGTCCCGGAGAAGACGGTGTTCATCTCCGGGATCGGGTGCTCGTCCCGGTTCCCCTACTACATGGACACCTACGGCTTCCACTCGATCCACGGGCGGGCCCCGACGCTGGCGACGGGGCTGGCCATCACCCGCCCTGACCTCGACATCTGGATCGTCACCGGGGACGGCGACGGGCTGTCCATCGGTGGCAACCACCTGATGCACACCCTGCGGCGCAACGTCAACGTCAACATCCTGCTGTTCAACAACGAGATCTACGGCCTGACCAAGGGCCAGTACTCACCGACCTCGCCGCTGGGGTCGACGCACAAGTCGACGCCGATGGGCTCCCTGGACCGTCCGATCAACCCGGTGTCGCTCGCGCTGGGCGTGGAGGCCACCTTCGTCGGCCGCTCCATCGACACCGACCGCAAGCACCTCACCGAGGTCCTCAAGGGCGCGTACGAGCACCGTGGGTCGTCCTTCGTGGAGATCTACCAGAACTGCAACATCTTCAACGACGGTGCCTTCGCGGCGCTGAAGGACCCCGACAAGAAGGACCTGAACCAGATCCGGTTGCAGGCGGGCGAGCCGATCACCTTCGGGCCCGACGGTGAGCGTGCCGTGGTGGCGGAGTCGGACGGCTCGATGTCCATCGTGCCCACCGAGGAGGCGGGGGACCGGGTCGTGGTCCACGACCCGGCCCGTGACGAGCCGACCACGGCCTTCGCGCTGTCCCGGCTGGCGCTCAACCCGACCGGGCCCACCCCCATCGGCATCTTCCGCGACGTCGACCGGCCGGTCTACGACGACCAGCTGCGGGCCCAGGTCGATGCGGCCAAGCAGCAGCGTGGCGAGGGTGAACTCACGGCGCTGCTCGACAGCGGCAACGTCTGGGACGTGCTCTGAGCTGGCGGAGCGGCATGGTCGGCGACACCGCTGCACCGGCCGCTCCTGCCACCTCGGCCCGGGTCCTGCCGCCGCAGGCCGGGTCCTGCTACCTCGGCCCTGGTGCTGCCGCCTCAGCCGGGGTCCTGCCGCCTCAGGCCGGGTCCTCGCGCTCCGCGACGGGCGGCGCGGTATCGCCCGGAGGTGCGGTGCGGTCGGCGGGATCGTCCGGCAGGCGGGGCGGGGCCTCGGGGACCAGCAGCACGGAGACGTAGACGATCTGGGCCGCCAGGGCGCCGAAGCCGGCGAGCGCGAGGCCGACGCCGGCCGACATCGGCACGGCGGTGGGGATGATGGCGCCCACCACCCACGCCACGGAGAACACCGTCTCCGACCGGGTGAAGGCTGCCCCGCGGCGGCCTGCCGGCACCGATGCCTGGAGCAGGCCGTCGAAGGCGAGCTTCGCGAACCCCCAAGCGATCCCGGCGACACCGGCCACCGCGGCTGCCGCCACCAGCCCGAACCACTGACCGGCCGAGAAGGCTGCTGCGGCGGTCAGCGCCAGGGCAGCGAGCACGATCGGCTCCTCGCGCACCCGACGCGCGAGCAGTGGTACCAACCGGGAGGCGACGGCGTACCCACCGCCGGCCGCTGCCAGCAGCGCGCCGAAGTCCAGCAGCCCGGCGTCGGTCTGCTGGAGCTCGAAGGCGAGCAGGAGCAGCAGGAAGCCGTTGCCCACCCGTACCCCCGCGGTGGCCAACTGCGCCAGGCGTACCTCCCGCGGCAACTGCACCCGCTGCTGCCGTCGCGGGACGCCCACCAGCCGTGTGGCGGCGCCATCAGGTGCAGGTAGGCGACGCCCGAAAGCGGCCGCTGCGAGCGCCGCGACGGCGCTGAGCGCGAGTGGGCCGTTGGCGTCGAGCCAGGACAGCGCCAGCAGCCCGATCCCGCCAGCAAGACCACCGGCGAGCACCCCGATCCACGCCAGGCGTGCGTTGGCGGCGACCAGCGCCCGGGGAGCGTCCAGCGCCAGGGGCAGCAGCGCGTTACGGGTGATGCCGTGCACCCGGGAGAGCACGAGCAGCATGAAGGCGGCCGGGAACAGCCACAGGCTGTCGAGGCGCCCGAGCGCCGCCAGCGCGAACACCGCGCGACCGAGCGCGGCGACGATCAGGGTGGTCCGCGTCGCCATCGGCGCACGGTCCAGGATGCGACCGAGCACGGGGCCGATCACCGCGAAGGGCGCGACGGTCAGCAGGAGGTAGAGGGCGACGTTGCCGCGGGCCTCGGCGGTGGGGACGGAGAAGAACAGCGTCCCAGCGAGCCCGATGGAGACCAGGGTGTCGGCGGCGGTGGAGAAGACCTGGGTGATCGCGAGGTTGCGGAAGCCCCTGCCGCCGGTCTCGAACAGCGAGCGCACGCTGCCGGTCAGCTTGCGTGTACCGGCGCGCGAGACCCGGCTCAGGGAGGAGGTGGCCGGGACGTGCCCCGAGGGCTCCTCCGCCGCCCAGGCGGCGACGCGGTGGTGACGGCGGCCAGGACGGCCGTCGCGGTGCGGCGCACGTGGGCCGGGGGGATGCTCGCTCACACCGCAACGCTAGCGCCGACGATGCCGGGTCGGGGAAGCGACCGCCGGTGTTGGTCCGCAGCCGCCGTCTCTGCCAGGCTCCCGTGCCGAGACGACCGAGGGAACCCAGGTGTCGACATCACCCACCACGCCGCCCGACAGCCCCGCGGGCCTCGACCTGGCAGCGGTCACCCCGTGGCTGGCCGCCCACGCCGACCTGTCGCCCCCCGTGACCGCCACGACGGTCGCGGGAGGCCGATCGAACCTCACCTACATCGTCACCGACGCCGCCGGGCGGCGCGTGGTCGTGCGACGCCCGCCGTTGCACGGCGTGCTGCAGTCCGCCCACGATGTCGCCCGTGAGCACCGGATCCTCACCGCACTCGCGCACTCGGACGTGCCGGTGCCGCGGTGTCTGGGGCTCGAGGAGGACGAGGCGCTGCTCGGTGCGCCCTTCTACGCCATGGAGTACGTGGAGGGGGTGGTCGCCCGGGACGCCGAGACCGCCAGGTCGGCGCTGAGCGGTGCCGCGCGTGCGGCCAGTGGACCGGCGCTGATCGACGTGCTGGTCCGCCTGCACCGGGTCGACGTGGACGCGGTCGGGCTCGGTGCGCTCGCGCGCCGCGAGGGCTACCTCGAACGGCAGTTGCGGCGGTGGCACGGCCAGCTGGAGCGGGCCAAGACCCGGGACCTGCCGGTCCTCGAGGAGGTCCACACCCGGCTGTCCGCGGACGTACCCGCCCAGGGCCCGGCGACGATCGTCCACGGGGACTACCGGTTGGACAACCTGCTGCTCGACCCTGCAACCGGCGCGGTCCGTGCGGTGCTCGACTGGGAGCTGACCACCCTCGGGGACCCACTGGCCGATCTCGGGCTGCTCCTCGTCTACTGGGCGCAGCCCGATGATGCGACCCTGCCGCTGCCCGACGCACCGACCCTGGCGGAGGGTTTCGTGACCCGCGCGGAGCTGACGGAGCGCTACGCAGCGGCCTCAGGACGCGATGTCAGCGGGGTCGGCTACCACGTCGCCTTCGGCTACTGGAAGCTGGCCTGCATCCTCGAGGGGGTGCACAGCCGGTACGTGGCGGGCGCGTACGGGAAGGAGGCGGAGGGGTTCGCCGCGCTCGGCGACCTCGTCGTGGAGCTGGGGGAGCGCGCGTCGGACGCGGCAGCCGAGGTGGGACGGTGAGCGCCGCCGCGAGCGAGCATCCCGGCGCCGACCGGGCGCTGTTGATGGACTACGGCGGGGTGCTGACCCGTCCGGTCAAGGACTCCTTCGCCCGTTTCGAGGCGGCCCTGGGCATCGCGCCAGGCGACAGCTACGCGACGTTGCGTGCTGCCGGGCAGAGCGAGGACGGCGGGATGATCGGCGCCCTGGAACGGGGTGAGGTGTCGGTCGAGGCGTTCGACGCGCACCTGCGCGGGCTGCTCCGCCAAGCCGGCTACGACGTCGGGGAGGGCACCGGCCTGCTGGAGGGACTGTTCGCGGCGATGCAGCCCGCAGGGCAACTGTGGGCCCTGGTGGAGGAGGTCCGCAGCCACGGGGTGCGGACCGGCCTGCTGTCGAACTCCTGGGGCCTGTCCGCCTACCCCTTCGCCCGGCTCCAGCGCAGCTTCGACACCCTGGTGCTGTCGGGTGAGGTGGGGCTCCGCAAGCCGGACCCCCGGATCTTCGCGCTGGCGCTGGAGCGGATCGGGCTCCCCGCCGATCGCTGCGTGTTCGTGGACGACCTGGCGCCCAACGTCGCCGCCGCGGAGGAGCTTGGCCTCACCGGCGTCCACCACCAGGGCGATGACGCTGCCACCCGTGCTGCCGTGCTGGAGGCCCTGGAGCTCGGCCCAGCAGCGGGGGGCGACGGTCGTCGAGTAGTGTCCGGCGCATGACTTCCTCACACACACCTGAAGAGCGACTCGCGCTGTACGTCGACCACGAGAACGTGGCGATCGGTGCCCGCGACATCGGCTACCGCTTCGACCCCCAGCCGCTCCTCGAGGCGCTGGTCGAGCGGGGGCGGCTGATCACCCGTCGCGCCTACGCCGACTGGAACCTGTTCCGGGACGACCGCCGCGGGATGGTCGACGCCAACATGGAACTGATCGAGATCCCGCAGCGCTCGGACTCGGTCCGCAAGAACGCCGCGGACATCCAGATGGCCGTGGACGCCATGGAACTGGCGCTGACCCGTGACTTCGTCTCCACCTTCGTGATCGTGTCCGGGGACTCGGACTTCACCCCGCTGGTCAGCAAGCTCCGGGAGCTGAACAAGCGGGTCATCGGCGTCGGACTGAAGGGCTCGACCTCCGCGATGCTGCCGCCGGCCTGCGATGAGTTCCTGTTCTACGACCGCCTGGAGGGCATCCCACGCCGGGAGACCCGCGGCGGTGGTCCCGCACAGGGCCGGCCCAAGAAGAAGCCGACGTCCCCGACGTCCTCGAAGCGCGGCGGGGGTGGGGGCAAGGGCGCAGCCGCCGCCCCGACGCCGGAGCCGACACCGGATCCCAAGAGCTCGTCGCAGAAGCAGGACCTCCGCAAGCTGGAGCGGCTCATCACCCGGACACTGGCGGGGATCCAGTCCTCCGCGGCCGGTGCGGTGCAGGCCTCCAACCTCAAGCGTGCGCTGCTGCGCAAGGACCCCACCTTCAACGAGGGCGACTTCGGCTTCCGCGGGTTCCGCGAACTGCTGCGCCACCTCGCCGATGGTGGCGTGATCACCCTGACCGACGGGTCCGCGCCGGGGGACCCGGAGGTGGACTTCCCCTCCGCCCCGCGGGACGAGGACGGCGCCTTCCAGCTGCTGCGCGACACCGTCAAGGAGCTGATGGTGGAGCTCGGCGGCGACCCGCCGCTCTCCGGCCTGAAGGACCAGCTGCGCAAGCGTCAACCCGACTTCTCCGAGAAGGACCTCGGCTACTCCGGCTTCCTGCAGTTCTGCAAGGCGGCGGTCACCAAGGACATCGTCGAGATGGACTGGGAGGAGGAGGACGCCGAGTACTACCTCTACGTCGAGGAGGGTGACGGCAAGGCCTGACGCTGCAGCTGGTGACGCCAGTCGCGGCGCGCCGCAGAGTGAGCTGGTGCACGTCGCCGCCCACCGGTGGGAAGAGGCGGTGCTGTTGTCGCGGGAGCGCTACGAGCAGCAGGAGGCTGCCATGTGCGAACGCAGGGAGCTCGAACGGCTCTGAGCGCTCGCGATGGTCCGCGACCGGCTCGGAGCCCTCGCGATGGTCCGCGACCGGCTCGGAGCCCTCGCGATGGTGTGCGACCCGCTCGCGGACGACCGGTGCACCGCGGCCACCGTCGATGACCTGTGCACGGCGGTGGTCCAGCCGGCGTGTGGGCGTCACCCGCGGAACGCACGTCGGTGGTCAGTACACCGCGATGGCGAGGAGCAGCGCGCGGCCGCCGAGCCAGAACGCGTAACGGCCCCAGCTCCACGGCTGGACGATCGGGCGGGGCCCCTCGCCGCGGATCCCGGCGCGGATGAGGCCGGCGTCGAGGATGGCGACCGCGGCCGCGACCAGCGCGAGGCGGCCGGTGGTGTCGAGTTCCCAGGCCCACGCCCAGCGTGCCACCTCGAAGGGAAGGAGGAAGCTGGCGATCCAGAGCGCGAAGTAGCCGAAGGTCGCACGGTTGGAGGTGTCGTGATCCTGGTGGTCGTCGAGGAAGACCATGGGGGAGTGCACCTCCGTTGCGGTGGTACCGATAGCCATCACCACAGCCTGAAGCTATCGGGCGTATCGGCACGCGCACGTGGCCATCCGCACGGGGCCTGGGATCGGCGGCGGTCCGCCCGCACCGCCCGCACGGGGCCTGGGATCGGCGGCGGTCCGCCCGCACCGCCCGCACGGGGTCGCAGTGACCGTCACGCACCGAGGAGAGCGACGTTGCGCCACGCCGGACCGGGGACTCGGCGCCTGGTGGAGGTGTCACGGCCTGCCGGTCGTCCCCGCTCGCGAATATCGCGAAGGTCTGCAGCGATGCGACCGTGGGACGGTCACATCGCTGCAAAGCCTGCCGGTCGCCCCCGCTCGCGACTGCCGCGAAGGTCTGCAGCGATGCGACAGTGGGACGGTCACATCGCTGCAAAGCCTGCCGGTCGTCCCCGCCCGAAGAGGGCTCGGGCGGTCCCCTCCCCGGGACCACGGCCGTAGGGCGCACCGCCCACCGGGACCAGGTTGTGCGTCGTGGCCTTGACGGCCCCCCGGGCCGCCTCCCTACGGTCCTGCGCCGTCATCGCGGTGCTGGTCCGCCGCAGCCGAAGGGGAGGTCCGTGGATGGTGACGATCCGCACCCGTGATCGCAGCCCGGTGGTCGTGCTCGTGTGCACGGTGCTGCTGCTGACGATGGCCGGCGCTGCGCTGGCCGATGACGAGCCGGCTACCGAGACACCGCCTGAGGAGGCCACGGAGGCCGCGCCCTTCCGGGACGGCCCGTGGCTCGGGACGATCTCGGCCACCGGCGGCGCCCGCACCGAGGTGGAGGGGGTGATCTCCGACCTCAGCACCCACCACTCCGGGTCCGTGCGCTTCGACGTCGATGGCGGTCAGGCGTCCGGTGAGGGCGACATGCCGGGTTCCAGCGTCATGCGGTTCAGCGGCGAGTTGGACGCCGTGATCCTCATGTCCCACGACACCACCGGTGCGCTGACCGGCAGCTCGTCGGGCCTGACCTTCGATGGCACCCACACCACGGTCGGCACCATGGCGATCACCAGCCCGGTCGCGACGTCACAGGGGATCGGCCCCAACGAGGAGGGGTTCGGGCCCTTCGACATCGAGGTGGTCGGTTTCGACTGCAACCGGGTCTTCGGGGACTGGTCGGCGGGGATCCAGCGGGCCCTGGTGGACGGCGGGTGGCAGACCACCGACGTCGAGGGCCAGTTCACCGCCGACCACCTGCTCCTCGACACCGGTGAGGACCTGCGTGACCGGGCGGAGGACCTGCTCGAGCGGTTCAACGCGTGGGTCGACGAGGTCCACGGCAACGTGCACGCCGACGCGGAGGAGCCCACCTCGGTGTTCGACGCCGCGCTGCGAACGCAGCTCCAGGAGCTGTTCAACGAGGCGGTGGACCTGGAGTTCGAGCTGCGCAACGCCGACCCGGACGAGCGCTGCGCGCTGGGGCCGGACGAGGGCGGGTTCTCCTTCCTGTTCACCGCCATGGTCCAGGAGTTGGCGATCTACATCCTCGAGGGCCACGCCGGCCTGGACGGGGAGACCCTGTCGGTGCTCGCGGAGAACCTGTCGTGGATGGGCGGGCTCGGTGAGGGCTCGATCCGTGACCAGGCCGCCGACCGCATCGAGGTGCTGATGGAGGAGCGCGGCAGCGAGATCCTCGAGGAGCACCTGGTCACCGATGAGGGCCAGGAGAACCAGCAGGGCGAGCCCTGCAGCGCCGACGCCCCCTGCCTCGATCCGGACGATGACGCCCTGGACGTGCTCGACACCGGTGCCCGTCACGACCTGACCTACTCGCCGGAGGGTTTCGAGATCACGCCCGAACAGGCGGGCGAACTGGTCGCCGCGTCGTAGAGGAGCGCGACATGCAACCGAGGAACCTGGCAACCATCCTGCTGGCCGGCGCCGCGCTCGCGCTCGCCGCCTGCGACACCGAGGAGGTCGACACCGCCGCCGGTGAGGACACCGAGGAGGCGACGACGGATCCCGATGACGGCGGCGACCCGGGCGAGGCCGACGCGCCCGACGACGCGGACGGCACGGACGAGGAGCCGAGCTTCGTCGAGGTGGACGAGGCAGCGCCGCGCTTCGCGTTCCCCGATGCGGACCCCATCGAGCTGCGCACCTCGGGTGCTGCGGGCGGTCCCTGGCCCGTGCTCGAGTGGGAGACGATCGACGGCGCGGAGAGCTACGGCGTGACGCTGTACGCCGCCTCCGGCGAGGTGTACTGGCGGTGGCGCGGTGAGGACACCGAGGTCCGGGTCGGCGGTTTCCCTGAGGAGCCCGACCCCGACGCGGCGCTGGCGCCCCGGGTCGAGGAGGACATGACCTGGGACGTCGTGGCCCGCGACGGTGCGGGCAGCGTGATCGCCCAGAGCGGGGAGCGACCCATCTCCCCGTGATGCCGCGGCGGGGCTCGGCGCACGCCGCCGCGACCGGGTTCCGGAACGCCAGCGGGGTATGGGGCCGTCGCACAGCTGCGGGGAAGCACCGGGTAGCTGGAACGCGCGTTGTGGCCCGGTTGCGGGTGCCCTACCGGGGGTCCGTGTCGTCGGCGTTGCCGCGGTGACGGATGGCGACGACGCGCACGGTGCGGAACCCACGGACCGGCACGGTCTTGGACATGGCTGAGGTGTACCTCACCGTGGACACGAGCTCGCTGCGCTTCTCGGGCTCGCCGACGGTGGCAGCGTGGTCTTGGGTCGTCGGTGGACCGCTGGCGGTGCGTGCCGCGGCCGGGAGTCCCCGTCGTGACCGATGTCACCGTGACCATCCTTCACCCGTCCACCGAGCGTCGTCTGCACCGTGTGGCCGGGGCGTTCCTGGCCGGCGACCGCAACGCCAACACCCGCACCGCCTCCCCGCGGGCAGCACCGCGAAGCGAGCCCTACCGCGTGGCTTCCGGCTGCAGGTCGAGCGCGACATCGAGCCGGGGCGCGGAGTGGGTCAGCCAGCCCAGGGAGATGACGTCGACGCCGGTCCCTGCCACGGCTGCGGCACGCTGCGGGGTGATGCCCCCCGACGCTTCGGTGATGGCACGCCCGGCCACGAGCCGGACGGCCGCACGGAGTGCCTCGTCGTCGAGGTTGTCGAGCAGGATCGAGTCGGCGCCGGCCTCCAGGGCCGCGGGGAGCTGCTCCAGGTCGTCGATCTCCACCTCGATGTGGACGGTGTGCCCGACGCGCTCGCGCACCGCCGCGACCGCGGGACCGATGCCGCCGGCGGCGACGAGGTGGTTGTCCTTGAGCATGACCGCATCGAACAGGCCGAACCGGTGGTTGTGGCCCCCACCGCAGCGCACCGCGTGCTTCTCGAGCGCCCGCAGCCCCGGCGTGGTCTTGCGGGTGTCCACGATGCGCACGCCGGTCCCGGCCACGGCGTCGACCACCTGCCGCGTCGCCGTGGCGATGCCGCTCGCGTGCCCCAGGATGTTCAGCGCCGCGCGTTCCGCCGTGAGCAGCGCCCGGGTGGGCCCCGCCACCTGCGCGAGGAGGGTGCCGGCATCGACCGCGTCCCCGTCGGCCGCCGCCGCGCCGGCGCGGACGCGGACGTCGACCGCGCCGAACACGGCCAGCGCGACGTCGAGACCGGCGACGGTGCCGGCCGCACGCGCCACCAGGTCCGCGGTGCCGTCCGCATCGGCGTCGATGGCCGCGGCGGAGGAGAGGTCCCCGGCGAGGCCGAGATCCTCGGCGAGGGTCCGCCGCACCAGTTCATCGACGAGGTGCCCCGGGAGCGGGTCGCTCATCGGCTCCCCCCACCGGGATGTGCGGTCGTCGCGGGTCGGGGAGCGGTCGCCGCGAGCACCGCCCGTGGGCCCAGCTGCGCGAGGGGGCCCGCCTCGATCACCGTCGACCGGGCCTGCGCCGGGTCCGACAGCGGATGGTCACGCCGGTGGTGGGCGCCACGGGACTCGGTGCGGGCCAACGCCGCGCGCAGCACCACCTCGGCGACCACGGCGAGGTTGCGCCCGTCCGCGCCGGCGGCGAGCTGCGGGAGCAGGCTGTCCAGCTCCGCGAGACCGTTCCGCAGCCCCTCCTCGTCACGGACGGGTCCGGCACCGCGCCACATCAGCGTGCGCAGCGCCGCGATCGCGCCGGGGTGATCAGCGGCGGGGAGCGCGACGTCGGCGGGTCGACGGGGTGCCCGGGCGTGGTCCAGATCGGACAGCACCGAGGTGTCGCGCCGGAGCACCTGTGCGACCCGACGTGCCACCACCATGGCCTCTAGCAGCGAGTTGCTGGCCAGCCGGTTCGCCCCGTGGAGCCCCGTGGAGGCCACCTCGCCGCAGGCGAAGAGTCCCGGCAGCGAGGTCTGCCCGTCGAGGTCGGTGGCCACGCCGCCCATGCTGTAGTGCTGGGCGGGGGTCACGGGCAGCGGTGCCAGCGGATCGAACCCCGCCGCCCGCGCCAGGCGGGCCACGGTCGGGAAGCGCCGCTCGATGTCGACATCGAGGTGGGTGGTGTCCAGCACCACGGGTCCGCGTCGCGCGGCGGCGAAGTTGGCGCGGGCCACCACGTCGCGTGGCGCGAGCTCGGCGTCCGGATGGAGGTCGGCGAGGAAGCGCCGCCCGTCGGCGTCGCGCAGCACCGCACCAGCGCCGCGCAACGCTTCGGTGACCAGGGGCAGGGGGTCGGCGCCGGTGTCGAGGGCGGTGGGGTGGAACTGCACGAACTCCGGATCGCGCACCCGCACCCCGGCCCGGAGCGCCATCGCGACGCCGTCGCCGGTCGCCGACACCGGGTTCGTCGTGCGGGCGTACAGGCGGCCGAGGCCCCCCGTCGCCACCACCACCGCCCGGCAGGTCAGGATCTCCAGTCGGCCACCACGTGCGATCGCGAGCCCGGTGACCCGGCCTCCGTCGTGGAGCAGGTCGACGGCACGGGCGTCGGTGACCACCGTGATGTCGTCGCGCGCTTCGACCGCGGCCTGGAGCCGCGCCATCACCGCCGCGCCCGTCGCATCACCCGCGGCGTGGACGATGCGGTGCCGGCTGTGGCCGGCCTCGCGGCCGAGCGAGAGCGTCCCGCCCGCACGGTCGAAGGGCACCGACAGGGCCTCCAGCCACCCCAGCCGCTCGGCCGCGTCCGCGGCGACCGCCCGTGCCACCCCCGCGTCGGCGAGGCCGGCGCTGACCGCGACGGTGTCCTCGGCGTGCAGCGACGGGTCGTCGTCCGCGCCGATCGCCGCGGCGATGCCGCCCTGCGCCCAGGCGCTCGCCCCGTCGCCGAGCGCCGTGCGGGTCACCAGGGTGCACTGCCCCAGCTCGAGGGCGACCGTGAGCCCGGCGAGGCCGGAGCCGACGATCACCGCCCGGTGATCGGCCGGTGTGGTGCGCGTCGTCACGTCACGGCCAGCATGGCCTCGACCGCGTGGCGCGCACGCGCGGCGGTGTCGGGCTCGACCACCACCTCGTGGGTCATGGTCTCCAGGGAGGTGCGGATGTTCTGGATCGTGATCCGCTTCATGTGGGGGCACATGTTGCAGGGCCGGATGAAGGTGGTGTCCGGCGCGTCCGCAGCGACGTTGTCCGCCATCGAGCACTCGGTGATCATGGCCACCGATGACGGCTGGTGGTCGCGGACCCAGTCGTGCATCAGCTTGGTGGAGCCGACGACGTCGGCCGCGGCCAGCACGTCCGGTGGACACTCCGGGTGGGCGAGCACCGCAACCCCGTCGTGCAGGGCGCGGAGCTCCTCCACCTCGCTGCCGGTGAAGCGCTCGTGGACCTCGCACGCGCCGTCGTAGGTCACCACCTCGATGTCGGGGACCTGGGAGGCGACCCAGGAGCCGAGGTAGCGGTCGGGGATGAAGATGACGCGGTCCACGCCGAGCGAGCGCACCACCTCGACGGCGTTGGAGGAGGTGCAGGTGATGTCGGATGCGGCCTTGACCGCAGCGGAGGTGTTGACGTAGGTGACCACCGGGGCGCCGGGGTGGGCGCGCCGCAGGTCGGCGATGTCGGCGGGGGTGATGGACTCCGCGAGGGAGCAGCCGGCCTTGAGGTCGGGGATCAGCACGGTCCGCTCGGGGGAGAGGATCTTGGCGGTCTCCGCCATGAAGTGCACCCCGGCCATCACGATCACCGCGGCGTCGGTGTCCGCGGCCATCCGCGCGAGCTGCAGCGAGTCGCCGGCGAGGTCCGCGACGCCGTGGAAGATGTCGGGCGTCATGTAGTTGTGCGCGAGCACGATGGCGTCACGTTGCTGCTTCAGGCGCTCGATGTCGGTGATGATCGGCTCGACGATGTGCCGTTCGACGTCGGGCAGGACCCCGGCGAGGCGGTCGTGGCCGAGTACCGGCAGGGTCGGCGACGGGGGAGTGAACGCGGTCATGCAGGCTGCTCCCTGACCGGTGCGGTGCGGTCGGATCGAGGACCGGAACAGTTATGCTCACTGCGAGCATAACGCGAGGTTACCCGTCCGGACCCCGGTGGCGCCACCCCGACGGCCGCCCGCGTCCGGCCTGATGAGGCGACCGACGCCCCAAGGGCGGTCCGTGCCACGGGGCTGCCGTGCTCAGCGGTAGGGCAGCCCGAAGCCCGGCCGGGGACGTTCGAGCTGGACCTCCGGGCGGTAGCGGAACAGCTGCGCGGGCCGCCCCGCACCGGTCTGGCGGGTCTGGCCGGTGCCCTCGACCAGACCCGAACCGAGCACCAGCCTCCGGAAGTTCTGCTTGTGGACGTCCACGCCGGACAGCGCCTCGACGGTCCGCTGGAGCTCCAGCAGGGTGAAGGGCTCCGCCATCAGCTCGAACACCACCGGTCGGTAGGTCAGCTTGCCACGGATGCGTCCCAGCGCCGTGGCCAGGATGCGGCGGTGGTCGCTCAGCATCGGGGTCCCGGTGGCCAGCTCCGGTGGGTCACGATGGTCGTCGCGGAAGCGTTCGGTCACCAGGCCGACGCCGTAGAGCAGCTCGTAACGCTCCAGCGCCCGGATCCCGTCCCATGGCGGCTGGAAGGTCATCGTCAGCCGCTGCGCTCGCTGGTCGTCGCCGTCCGCCCACCGTTCCAATTCCTCCAGCAGCTGCGTGACCACGGCCGGTGGACCGCCCCGGTGGTCCTCCCAGGGCAGCAGCCCGTGGACGTCCACCCACCGCGTTCCGGCGAGCGCGGAGGTCTCCTGCACCAGCGCGAGGTACCCGACGCTGAGGCGTCGCACCGCCGTGCTGTCGGGGGCGCGATCGCGGTCGCCGAAGGTGTAGAGCTGTTCCACGTAGCCGAGCTCCAGCTCGGTCTGCTCGCGGACGTAGCGGCGCAGGCCCCGCTCGAGGGTCTCATCGTGTTGGACGTCCAGTGGGCCGGCCGGCAGCGCCAGCGCACCATCCTCGTCGATGGTGACCAGGACCCGCGGGGTGTGATCGGTGACCGCGAGCACGACGGCGTCGAGGGAGACCGCCAGGCGTCGGGCGCTCATGGCACGACGGCAGCGAGGTGATCCGCGACGGCCCGCGCGATCGGCGCGTGCTGCGTCGGTGTGTCGAGGGTTGGTCTCGCCCGTGCGATGGCCTCCGCGGGGATGCGGTCGCTGCGGCTGTCCATCAGCGCGGCGGCGTAGGCCGCGGAGAACTCCGGGTGGCCCTGGAACCCCAGCAGGCTGCCGACCCGCAGCACAGCCACGGGTGCGTGCGCGCTGGTCGCCAGCAGCTCGCCGTCCGGTGGGAGGGCGACCACCTGGTCCTGGTGGCTGACCAGCAGGTCGAAGGGCGCTGACCGGCCGAGCGCCGCGGCGCCGGTCGGTGTCGGGGTGGCCCGGTGGACGCCGACCCCCCAGCCGACGGCGGCGCGTTCCACACGGCCACCGAGGCTGTGGGCGATGAGCTGGTGACCGAAACAGATGCCCACCGTCGGCACGGAGGCCGCGTGGGCGTCACGCAGCAGCGCGGCGAGGTCGTCGATCCAGGCGTGCGCGTCCGTGACCCCGAAGCGCGAGCCCGAGACCAGGAGCGCGTCGACATCGTCGAGGTCGGGCAGCGTCGCCCCACCGACGACATCGACACGGGTGAGCGCGATCTCTGGCGCGTGCGCGGCGAACAGTCGGAGGAACATCTCGCCGTAGTCGCCGTCGATCGCCCGTAAGGCGGGGTCGACGTGATCGCACTCGAGAAGGGCGACGTTACGGCGGGCGCGTTCGCCCGCCCCCGTCGGCTCGCCTCGACTGGGCCGCGCCTCGATCGGTCGTCTCCTGCTCAGCTGCCCTGCCCCGGCGCGATGACCTCGTCGATCACCCCGTACTCGAGGGCGTCCGCCGCGGTCATCCAGTAGTCCCGGTCGGTGTCCTTGCGGATCGTCTCCAGGCTCTGGCCGGTGCGCTCGGCGAGGATCTCGTTGATGCGCTCCCGGATCCACACGATGTTCTTCGCCTGGATCTCGATGTCCTTGGCGGTGCCGCGTGCGCCGCCCAGCGGCTGATGGATCATGATGCGGGCGTTCTCCGTGGCGGACCGTGTGCCGGTCCCCGTCGCCAGCAGGAAGGCGCCAGCGGAGGCGGCCAGCCCGATGCAGCGGACGTTGACCTTGCTCCGCAGCAGCCGCATGGAGTCGTAGATGGCGAACATGCCGGTGATGATGCCGCCGGGGGAGTTGATGTAGAGCGTGATGTCCTCGTCGCTGTCCGCGTCCAGGGCCAGCAGCTGGGCGACGAGGTTGTCGGCGATGTCGTCCTCGAGCGCCCCCTTGAGGAACAGGATCCTCGACTCGAACAGCGTGTCGAACGCTCGGCGGGAGCCGCCCAGCAGCTTCTCGATCTCCTCGGGCACGGAGGATCCTTCTCGTAGATGATGGTGACGCCACGACCCGGGATGGTAGCGATGGGTCGTTGTGGGGCCGCCAGCCTGCGTGGGATGCGCTCAGGCGGCTGGTCGCGGCCGGGGTTCGCCGGAGGTGGCCGAGTAGTGGGGGCCGCGTCCTTGACCGTGCGCGGGTCGCGCAGCACACTCAAGCGACCACCGCACCCCGACGTGCGGCCACGCAGGATCTGCGGGGGGCGGCGACGGCACGTTCGGTCGTCGTCGATCAGGGGAGGAGGGCGTTGCGTGAGCGACATCGACGAGGTTGAAGGCGCACGCGCCCGACGATCGAGCGGCTCCCGGACCCTGTCACGGGGCCTGTCACTGTTGAACGCCCTCGGTGAGCACAGCGACGGGGCGACGGTGTCGGGGCTCGCGGAGTCCACCGGCCTGGACCGCGCGGTGCTCTACCGTCTGCTCGACACCCTGGTCGCGGAGGGGTTCGTCACCCGGGATGCGGAGACCCGCCGGTACCGGCTGGGGCTGTCGATGCTGGAGCTCGGGGTCCGGGCGGCGCAGGGCCTCGAGGTGCGGCGCCTGGCGGGACCACCCCTGCGGGCGCTGTCCGACGACACCGGCGAGACCGCATGTCTGGCCGTGCGTGACCGCGACGACCTGGTCGTCGTGGAGGTGATCGAGCCGGGCGACCGCTTCGTGCAGGTCAACTACCGCGTCGGCTTCCGCCACGAACTCGGCGTCGCGGCGCACGGCAAGGCGCTGCTGGCGTTCCTGCCCGAAGGCGCCCGCAACCCGGAACTGCAGTCGGTGCGCCAGCGGGGGGTCGCCTACACACGCGACGAGCTGGAACCGGGCGCGTCCGGGGTGGCGGCGCCGGTGTTCGACCACACCGGTCGGGCCGTGGCCGCCGTCGGTATCGTGGCACCCACGGCGCGGCTCCCGGAGCCGGAGTCGATCGCGCTGCGCGTGCTCCGGTCCGCGCGTGAGATCTCGGAGCGGCTGGGTTGGCGGCCGCGGAGGGCGACCTGATCGTGAGCGACACCACAGACGACACCCTGGACCACGACGCGGCGGTCACCGAGCTGCTGGGGGCTCTGGCCTACGGGCAGTTGCGGGCCATCGAAGCGGCGGCCCGCCTGATCGCCGTCGCGCCGGACGCCGCGACCGCTGATCTGGCTGCGGACGTGGTCAACCACGAGTTCGGCGCGTACCGCACGCTCCATGACGACCTCACCGCCCGTAGCGGGGAGCCCAGCGCGCTCATGGACGCCATGAAACCGTTCTTCGACAGCTACTTCGACCGGGCACCACTCGACGACTGGTTCGGTGCCAGCGTCTTCTTCGCCCTCGGGCTCCCCATCGCGGCCGACTTCGCCCGCGCCGTCGCCCCGGTGTTGGACGAGCACACGGGTGAGCTGGTGGTGGAGGCCATCGGTGGACGCGAGCGCTTCGAGGAGGCGGCGGTCGAGCAGTTGCGCGCGCAGTTGACCGACGCCGACGCCCAGGCGCGTGCCCGGCAGTTGGCCGGCGACCTCCTCGGTCGCGCGCTGACCAGCTACCAGGAGGCGATGGGCCACACCGACGCACTGAAGGTCCTGTTCGCCGACGCGGCCGCTGCGGAGGGCACCTCGGGCGAGGCCCAGGTGAAGCGGCTCGCCATGGAGGTGCTCACCGGTCACCGGCGGCGCACCGTGACCCTCGGTCTCGAGAACCTCGACGAGGACCTCTGAGGCCGCACCGCGGGCGTCGGGGCGGCTGAACCGGGTCGACATGCCCGCCGTGCGTCGCACGGCATCCGCCCTGTTGCGCCCACGCGGTGTGGAGTGACGCAACGGGACGTCCGGACGGTCCCACGGCGGCACGGCGCTGGTCTAGCGTCAGGCAGGTCCCCGTCCATGACGACACGAGGCCGACATGCCCGGACTCCACCCGATCCGTCCCCTGAAGGCGCAACTCCCCGAGGGACTCCAGTTCGAGGTCAACCTCCTCGCCGGTGTCCTCGACGACGTCCTCGCCGAGTCCGAGGGGCCGGAGTTCGTCGATACCGTGAACTGGCTGCGCAACGCCGCGGTGCGGGAGCGGGCGAAGGCGCAGGGATCGGTCGACGCGCTCCTCGAGGAGGCCGCAGCGCTCGACCCGGACGTGTGCCGCAAGATCGCGCAGGCGCTGACCAACCACTGCCTGCTCCTCAACATCGCCGAGGACCGGCAGCGGATCAAGACCTCGCGGATGAAGGGTCGGGCCGGGCAGGTCGACAGCGAGGGCATCGTCGCCGGTGTGAGCGAGGTCACCGCGCTGATCGGCAAGAACGACACCCGCCGCCTCGTCCAGCGCATGCGCATCCACCCGGTGTTCACCGCGCACCCCACGGAGGCCCGGCGGCGCTCGGTCACCCAGATCCTGCGGCGCATCGCCGCGGAGCTCAAGCGGCTGGACGAGATCGAGGTGGACGACGCCCTGGTCCAGGACATCCGTCGCCGTCTGGTCGAGGAGGTCACCAACCTGTGGCGCACCTCACCCTTCCGGCCGACCCGGCCGCAGCCGGTCGACGAGGTGCAGCGCGTCCTCGGTGTCCTCGGCGACCAGGTCTTCCACGTCGTCGCGGACGTCTACCGCGAGGTGGACCGCGCCCTGGACCCCACCACCGTCGGTGCCCGGCCCCCCTACACCGGCGCGTTCCTGCGCTACGGCAGCTGGGTCGGCGGGGACCGGGACGGCAACCCCTACGTCACCGCCGACGTCACCCGTGACAGCGGTCGCCGCTACGCCGAGGTGGCGCTCACCCGCCTGGAGGAGCACACCCGTGCCGTGGCGCTGAGCATGACCGCGGACCCGGCCAGCGGGACGCCGATCAACGACGAGGTCCAGGCCGGTCTCGACGCCGACCGTGCCCGCTTCCCCGAGCGGGCCGCGGAGATCGAGCGTGCCGCCCCCGAGCAGCCCTACCGGCACCGGTTGGTGCTGGTCGCCGAGCGCCTCGCCGCCACCCGGGAGGGCGGTGCGCACGCCTACGACGGTCCGCACGAGTACCTCGACGACCTGCTCGCGGTCCAGCGGTCGCTGGACGAGGCGGGGAGCCCCCGGTTGGCCTACGGCGTCATCCAGGACCTCATCTGGCGGGCGGAGACCTTCGGTTTCCACCTGGTGTCGGTCGAGGTGCGCCAGCACTCCGCGGTCCACGCGCGGGTGCTCGAGGAGCTCCGGGAGGGCATCTCCGAGGACATGGATGCCCTCGCCGAGGTGGTCAACGACGGCTGGCCCGAGGGTGCCGAGGTCACCTCCGAGGAGGGACAGGAGGTGCTCGAGACCATCCGGGCGATGTCGGACCTCCAGGAGCGGTACGGCCCCGAGGCCTGCTACCGCTACGTCATCTCCTTCACCACCAGCGCCGTCAACATGCTCGCGGTACGGGCCCTGGTGCGGGCGGCGCTCGACGACGAGCGCTACGCCCGCTTCAACCTCTCCGTCGTGCCGCTGTTCGAGACCCGCGCGGACCTGCAACGCGCACCGCAGGTCCTCGAGGAGGTGCTCTCCACCCCGGGTGAGCGGGAGAAGCTGGATGAGGCGGGTCGTCGCCTCGAGGTGATGATCGGCTACTCCGACTCCGCGAAGGACGCCGGCCTCCTCGCTGCCCACGTGGCGCTCCACCAGCTGCAGGGCCAGCTCGCCCGCTGGGCACGCGAGCAGGACATCGAGCTGACCTTCTTCCACGGGCGTGGCGGTTCGATGGGGCGCGGTGGTGGTCCCCTCAACCGTGCGATCCGCGGCCAGGGCGGCGGCTCGGTCGACGGACGGTTCAAGGTGACCGAGCAGGGCGAGGTGATCTTCGCCCGCTACCGCTCGGTCAACACCGGACGCCGTCACCTCGAGCGCACGGTCAACGCCGTGCTCGCGACCTCCACTCCCAACGCCGAGGAGCGCGCCTGGGCCCAGGAGGAACGGTTCGAGGAGCTGGCCAACGAGATGGCCACCGCCAGCGAGCGCGCCTACCGCGACCTGCTCGATGCCGAGGGGTTCGCGGACTTCTTCACCCTGGCCACCCCCTACGACGAGATCGGCCAGCTGACCATCGGCTCCCGGCCGGCGCACCGCACCAAGGCGCGGGACCTGTCGTCGCTGCGTGCGATCCCGTGGGTGTTCGCCTGGTCCCAGAGCCGGGTCAACCTGACCGGGTGGTACGGCGTCGGCACGGGCCTGGCGGCGATCGGTGCCCGCGAGGGCGGCCTCGACACCCTGCGTGCCATGCGCCGGGAGTGGCCCTTCTTCACCCCGGTCGTCGAGATGGCGGAGATGAGCCTGGCCAAGGCGGACAAGCTGCTCGGGCGTTACGCCCTCGACCTCGGGGGCAACCCGGAGCTCGCGGAACGGATCATGGCCGAGTGGGAGCTCACCGAGGAGTGGGTGCTCAAGGTCACCGGGCAGGAGCGCCTCCTCGAGCGCCAGCCGGCGCTCAGGGCCGCCGTGTCGCTCAGGGCGCCGGACATCGACGCGCTGTCGCTGCTGCAGCTGGCCACCCTGGCGCGTCTGCGCGGCCAGGACGAGCCGGACGCCTTCGACCAGCTGATCGTCAAGACCACCGTCGCCGGTCTCTCCGCCGGGTTGCAGAACACCGGCTGAGCTCGCCGTCCGTCAGGCGCTGCGCCCCACCGACCCCTGGTCAGTGGGGCGTTCCGCGTCGGGGTCGACGGTGCGCTCCGCCAGGGTGCGCTGCACGGCCAGGGAGTTGGTGACCAGCTCACCGAAGCCCGCAGGGTCGGCGATCAGCCAGGAGTGGCCCGCCTGCGGGATGATGTCGCCGGGGGCGCCGGCAGCCTCGCACATCGCGAGGAAGGTCGCCTCGGGGACCACCTCGTCCTCCGACCCCCACAGGATGGACACGGGCAGGCCGTTGGCCGCCAGGGTGGCCAGCTCCTCGCGCAGGTCGGCGGTGCGGGCGAGGTTCGCCGCCCGGCGCATCGCGCCGGGATGGGTGATGGCGTTGCCGACCAGGTCGCGGACCACCACCGGGAGCACCCGTCGGTAGTCGCGGCGCCGGAACTCGCCCGGCATCCGCAGCCCCCAGTCCCAGATGGGCCGGTCGGCGAGGGTGCGCTCGCCCTCACGTGAGCTCTTCCACACCGAGCCACCGACGGAGTTGACCAGCACCAGCGCACGCAGCCGCTCCGGCTCAGCCCACGCGGTGGCGGTCGCGACCGCGCCGCCGAAGGAGTGGCCGACGAAGGTCACGCCCTCACGCAGGTCGAGGGTGTCGAGCAGCTCCAGGACCCAGGTCGCCAGCCGGGGGAAGGTGTACTCGCCTTCGAGCTCATCGCTGCGTCCGAACCCGGGGAGCGCCGGTGCGATGACCCGGGAGCCCGTGGCGGCGATCAGCGGGAAGGCCTGGGCGTAGGAACGGGCGGTCAACCCCCACCCATGGAGGAACACGACCGGGGGCCCCTCGCCGGCGTCGCCGTAGGCCACGGTACGACCGCCCAGCGTCGTGCGGTGCCAGCGCAGACCGGCGTCGGGTCGCGCTCCCACCTCGGCCTCCCTCGTCGCCGTCGATCCGGCGCGTACGACCACCGCCAGGCCGGTCGCACGACCCCGTCGGCTGTGACGGGGCGCGCCGGGAGTCTATCGTCGGGCCGCCCGCGTGACCCAGCGGTCGCGAAGGTCGAGTAGCTGACACCAGGACGAGGAGGCAGCACGTGGCAGGCCAGGTCGCCATCATCGGTGGAACCGGCGCGATGGGCAGGGGGTTGGCGGTCCGGTTGGCCCGCACCGGTTGGGAGGTGGTCATCGGCTCCCGGGACGCCGCGCGGGGAGCCGGGAAGGCCGAGGAACTCAGCGCCGCCCTGACGCCGGACCAGCCGGCGATCACGGGCGCCGACAACGCCACGGCTGCCCGCGCGCCGATCGTCATCCTGGCGGTCCCCTTCTCGTCGCTGGAGGACAACCTGGCGGCGATCGCCGCCAGCGCCGCCTCGTCGATCATCGTGTCGATGGTGAACCCGCTCGCCTTCGACGGCACCGGCCCCTACCCGGTCCCGGTCGCAGCCGGGTCCGTGGCACAGGAGATCGCCGAGCGGATCCCGACCGCCCGGGTGGTCTCGGCCTTCAACACGGTCGCGAGCCCGGTGCTGAACGCGGTCGACGACCCCGTGGACGAGGACATCCTGGTGGCCGGTGACGACCCTGACGCCGTCGCCACCGTGGTGGACCTCGCCGATCACCTCGACGGCGCACGTGGCGTGGCGGTCGGTGCGCTGCGGCTGTCGTCGGTGCTGGAGGCGCTGACCCCGGTGCTGATCGGGGTGAACAAGCGCTACCGCACCCACGCCGGGGTGCGGTTCAGCCGCCTGGAGATCCGGTGAGCGTCACCGGTTCGCCCTCCTCGTCGACCAGCGACCGGTAGGCGGCGGCGAGCCGTCGTGTCAGCGGTCCGGGCGTGCCGTCACCCAGCGCGTGGCCGTCCACCGAGGTCACTGCCCGCACGCCACGCACCGACGAGGTCAGCAGCGCCTCCGCCGCGCCGTGGAGTTGCTCGGCGGTCACGGGGTGTGTCGCGACCGCGATGCCGTCATCCCGGGCGAGCTCGAGGACGGCGTCACGGGTCACCCCGACGAGGATCGCGTCGTCACGGGCCGGGGTGCACAGGGTGCGTCCTACGACCACCAGCAGGTTCGCCGTGGCGGCCTCCAGCGGGGCCCCGTCCGGGGTGGTCAGCAGGCCGTCGGTGCAGCCGGCGGCGGCCGCCTGCTGCTGCGCCAGCACCGAGACCAGGTAGGAGGTGTGCTTGGTGCCCGCCACCTCGCGCCGCAGGTCGGTCGTCACGGCGGTGGCGGTGGGCGGTGTCGCCGGCAGCGCGAGCGTGGGGTGCGCGGTGAGCACCGTGGTGGCCGGGCCGCCGGGTCTGCCCGGGAAGGGGGCCCCCGGGTCCAGTGCGCCGGCCGAGCAGGTGATGCGCAGGACGAGGTGGTCGCCGAGGTGGGCGTTGGCGCTGACGGTCTCGGCGATGCCGCGACGCAGACGTCGCTCGTCGGGAGCGGTGAACCCCAGGGTGCGTGCGCCGGCGGTCAGGCGTGCCAGGTGCACGCTCGGTCGGAAGGCCCGGCCGTGATCGACGCGCAGGGTCTCGAACACCCCGACACCGCTGCGGAACCCCAGGTCGAGGGCGCTGATCCGTGCCGTGGCTGCCGGCATCAGGTCGCCGTCGACCCACACCTGCGACGTCATCGGTGCAGGCCCGCGGTGCGCTCCAGCAGGCGCCGGTCCGACCGCTGCCCGCGTGGGGCGGGTGGCGCGTGGGGCGCGGCGTCGACCCGCACCGCGGCGACCGCCCGGAGGAAGGCGGCGGCCTTGTCGAGGCTCTCCGCGTGCTCGCTCTCGGGATCGGAGTCGGCGACGATGCCGCCGCCGGCCCCGTGGTCGACCACGCCGTCCCGGTGCAGCACGGCGGTGCGGATCGCCACCGACAGCCGTGCGTGCCCGGGGGCCAGGTACCCGACCGCGCCGCAGTACATCCCGCGCCGCACCCGCTCCAGGGTCTCGATGGCGGTCATGGCGGCGATCTTCGGGGCGCCGGTGATGGAGCCGCAGGGGAAGGTCGCGCGCAGCAGGTCGCCGTAGCCGGTCCCCGGTCGCAACCGCCCCGCCACGGTGGACACCAGGTGCCAGACGGTGGGGTGGGCCTCGACCCGGGTCAGTTCGGGAACGGTGACCGAGCCCGGTTCGCACACCCGACCGAGGTCGTTGCGTTCCATGTCGACGACCATGACGTTCTCCGCACGGTCCTTGACCGCCGTGGCCAGGTCGTCGGCCAGTGCGGCGTCCAGAGCGGCGTCGGCCGCCCGGGGCCGCGTGCCCTTGATCGGTCGGGTCCGCACCTGCGCACCATCCACCGCGAGGAAGGTCTCTGGGGAGATGGACGCCACCCCCGCGTCGGGCAGCGCCGCGCCGAAGGCCGCGGGTGAGGCGGCTCTCAGCGCGCGGTAGAGGGCGTGGACGTCCGCGTCCCACCGGGCGGAGAGCCGCTGCGCGAGGTTCGCCTGGAACAACTCGCCCGCGGCGATGGCCTCCAGGACCTGCTCGACCGCGGTGAGGTGGGCGTCACGCGGCAGGCTGGTCCACGCGACCTGGGGCGCGTGGGGGGAGACGTCCAACGGCGCCGGGACCCGTCGTGCGGCAGCGGCCAGGCGGGCACGGACCCGACGGGCGAGCGCGTCACGGCGCCGGGCGGGCGGCAGGTCGCCCGACAGCTCGGCGGGCAGGGCGGTGGCCAGCAGTTCCAGGTGGCCCCGGTCGGGTGGCACGGCGCAGACCACCTCCACCACCCGCATGCTGAGGTGGGCACGGCGCCGGTCATCCCGGGTACGTGCCGGGATGCGTTCGGTGCGGCGGCCGAGGTCGTAGGCCAGCGCACCGACCAGGCCGCCGGTCAGCAGGGGTTCGGCGACACCGGTGCCGTCGGTGCGGGTCGAGGCATCGGGTCGGGCCCCCAGCCATCCGGTCACCCGCTCGAGGGCCGTGAAGGGATCCTCGCCCAGGTCATGCCGGCCCCCACCGGGCCCGAGCAGCGAGGTACGTCGCCCGTCATCGCGCAGCCGCCAGCCGGTGTGGGGCACCACGTAGCTCCACCCGTTCCCCGCGGCGGTCTCCAGCACGTCGACCGGCCCGAGCGCGGCGACGCACGCGTCGAGGTCGACGCGGCCGTCGGCGCCACGGGGTGCGGCGATACGTTCCCGGCGCGACGATGTGGCACCCGCCGGGCTGGTTGCGACGCGGCTCATTTGCTCGTCGGCACGCCGTACTTCCGTCGGAAGCTGGTGCCGTCGAGGGTGTCGAGATCCTCCTCGAGCTGCTGCTGGAAGGCGTCGGCCTGCGCGGTGTCCGAGAAGGTCTGCGACCACACGAGCGCACCCGTCGAGGCCACCTGCAGCTGGACGTCGACCATCCACGCGCCGTCGTAGCCGCCACGCTGACGGGTCAGCACGCGGAAGTCGCGGTGGGGCGGTCGGTCCTGGCTCACGGGTTCCTCTCGGGGGCACCGGGGCGGCTGGGTGAGCGGACGGTACCGCCGGGGCTCACGCACGGACAACGGGCGCGCCGGGCTGTGCGGGCGCGTCGGTAGGCTTCGGGCCTCTCGGAGGGCGGCGCGCGACGACGAAGCGAGGCACGCGGTGAAGGTCTACACCAAGACCGGCGATGACGGCACCACGGGGCTGCTGTACGGCGGCCGGGTCGACAAGCACGATGTGCGGACCACGGCCTACGGGACGGTGGACGAGACCTGCAGCGCGCTCGGGTTGGCGCGCGCCGAGCTCGATGGCGCGCTCCACGACACGGTGCTCGAGGTGCAGCGGGAACTCTTCGTCGTCGGTGCGCAGCTGGCCACCCGCGCCGATCACTGGGACCGGCTCGAGGTCGGCGTCAGCCGCGTGGACGGCACGATGGTCGATGCCCTCGACGCCCGCATCGACGCGTGCGTCGCCCGACACCCCCTGCCGCAGGAGTTCGTGGTCCCCGGCGGCAACCGCGCCGCCGCAGCCCTCGATCTCGCCAGGACCGTGTGCCGGCGCGCGGAGCGGCACACCGTGGCGATGGACCGCAACGGGCTCCTCCCCGACGACGCGCCGGTGCGCTACCTGAACCGCTGCGCGGACTACCTCTACGTGCTGGCGCGCGAGGTCGAGGGCACCCACGTGCCGTCCCGCGAGGCGCGGTGAACCGAGCCGTGTCGCTGACGGACGACCTGGGACACGAGGTCCCGGGTACCGGCGAGGTGGAGCGGGTGGTCTCCCTCGTGCCGAACGTCTCCGAGTTGCTCTGGAGCTGGGGGCTCGCTGATCGTCTCGTCGGTGTCACCGAGTGGTGCGTGCTGCCACCCGACGGCTTCCCCGGCGCCCGTCGGGTGCGGGGCACGAAGAACCCGGACCTCTCCGCCATCGTCGCGCTGTCGCCGGACCTCGTCGTGGCCAACGAGGAGGAGAACCGGCGCCGGGATGTGGAGCGGCTGCGGGAGGCCGGGCTCGCGGTCCATGTGACACGCGTGCGCACGCTCGATGCGCTGCCGGAGACGCTGCAGCGGCTGGCGAGGGTGTTGGGGGTCCCGGATGTGGCCGAGCGACTCGTGCGCGAGCTCAGGTCGACGCGCACGGCCGCTGCGCAACCCCGACGGCTGCGGGCCGCGGTCTGTGCGATCTGGCGTGACGATCCCGCGCGTGGAGGGGACGAGGAGGGTTGGTGGTTGCTCGGTCGCGACACGTTCGGCGCCGGCCTCCTGGAGCGGGCCGGTCTGACGGTCCGGCCCGAGGACCCCGACGGCCGCTATCCCCGCTGTCGGTTCTCGGCGCTCCGACGTCTCGAGCCCGAGATCGTGCTCCTGCCGGACGAGCCCTACGCCTTCGGCCCGGACGATGTGGCGGAACTGGAACAGGCGGGGCTGCCGGCGGTGCTGGTGGATGGCAGGGACCTGTGGTGGTGGGGGGCGCGCACCCCTTCCGCCCTCGGCCGGCTCGCTCAACTGGCCGAGTGACGGCACGGCAGGGTCGGGCGGCCCGTCGTCCGTGCGTGATCCCGCTGGTCGCGGCGGTCAGTAGGTGTGCTCCGGACCGGGGTACTCCCCGTCGGCCACCTCGCTCTGGAAGGACTTGACCGCGCCGCTGATCTCCGCACGGAGGTCCGCGTAGGCCTTGACGAACCGGGGTAGCCGTCCGGAGGTGAGGCCGAGCAGGTCGTGCCACACCAGCACCTGTGCGTCGGTGTCGGGCCCGGCGCCGATGCCGATGGTGGGGACCTCGATCGCCGCGGTCACGCGGCGACCCACCGCCGCGGGTACCGCCTCGAGGACCACCGCGAAGGCCCCGGCGTCCGCGAGGGCGACGGCGTCGGCGACGATCCGTTCGGCCGCGGCGTCGTCACGGCCCTGCACCTTGAAGCCACCGAACTGGTGCACCGACTGCGGGGTGAGGCCGACGTGGCCCATGACGGGGATGCCGGCGGTGACCAGCCGCTCGGTGACCTCGACCATCGGCCCGCCCCCCTCGAGCTTCACGGCGCTCGCGCCGCCCTCCTTCAGCATCCGTACCGCTGCTGACAGGGCCTGGCTAGGACCCTCCTGGTAGCTGCCGAAGGGCAGGTCGCCGACAACCAGGGCGTTGCCGGCGCCGCGCGCCACCGCGCGTGTGTGGTGCAGCATCTCCTCGAGGGTCACCGGCACGGTGGAGTCGTAGCCGAGCACCACCATCCCGAGGCTGTCGCCGACCAGCAGGACCGGGACCCCGAGTTCGTCGAGCAACGCCGCGCTGCTCGCGTCGTAGGCGGTCACCATGACGAAGCGCTCTCCGCGCGACTTCGCTGCGGCGAGGTCGTGGATGGTGACGGGACGGCGCGCCGCGCCCGCCCCGTCCATGGGCGTGTGGACGGACACCTCGACAACCTTCCTGCCGGCCCAGCGTGCGGGTCCAGCGGATCGACCGGTGGCGGTCCACCTAGTGTGCCCGCTCCGGACCCTGCGGGCCCAGCTGGCGCGCACGGCTGAGCCGAACCCACCCGCACGTCCCGTGGAGGCAGCACCGTGGCAGCGGCTGACGGCCACCCCGATCTGGTGGCCTTCCACCATGATGGGCGGACCGCACGGGCGACCATCACCCGGCTGTCACGGGCCGGTATCGACGGCAACGACATCGCCCTGCTCGGCCCCGTGGAGGTGGTGACCGCCGGCCGCTACGGCGACCGCCAGACCGACCGTGGCTCCAGCCTCGCCCTCGGCGGTCTGGTGCTGCGGGGTCTGCTCCTCGGGCTGGTGCCCGGTGCGCTCTTCGGTGCGTTGCTGCTGGCCTCCTTCGGGGGCTGGACCGCGACGGTGCTGTTCTCCGGCGCCGGGGGAGGCGCGTTCTTCGGTGCGGCCGTGGGGGCGATGGCGGGGCTGCTGCTGGCGCCCACGATGGTGGACTCCTGGGAGCGGACCTTCGCGCCGCTGGTGCCGGGGGGTGTCGTCGTCGGTGTGCGCTGTGAGGACGAGCGCAGTGCGCGCCGGGCGGCGCGGGTCCTGCGGGTCAGTGGCGCACACACGGTGCGGGAGGTGCCGGACCTCGACGACCTGCCCGACGGCCCGCTGGACCCTGATGACCTCCCGCCCCCCGGCGATGTGACGTGACACGGGACCTGACACCTCGATGCGTGCGTGGTACCTACCTCTCTATGTCGCCCTCACCAGCTCCCCACCCCACCGATGTCGCGCGTGCGCTCGTACCGTCGGACGCCACCCCGCCCACCGTCGCGCGCGGGGCGGACCGGCTGCTGCCTGCGGCGCTCGAAGGGCTCCTGGCCGGCGTCGACCGGGTCGAGGTGCACGGGTGAGCTGGCGTCGATCCAGCCCTGCCCTCCCAGCCGACGCCCCGCCCCGCAGCTCCTGGCGTCTGCTGGCGGACCCGGTGTTCGGGCCCTTCTTCGTGGGCAAGTCGGTGTCCACCGCGGGCATCTGGGTCCACAACATCGTGGCTGCCATCCTGGCCTGGGAGCTCTCCCGCTCCGCCTTCGTCGTGGGCCTGGTCAGCGTGGCGCAGTTCGGCCCGCAGCTGCTGTTCGCGCCGCTGAGCGGTGCCTTCGCGGACCGCGGTGACCGGCGGCGGCAGCTGATCTGGGGCCGGGTGATCGCCACCGCCGGCTCCGGCGGCCTGGCCCTGTGGATCGCCCTGGTCGGCGTGGAGGGTCTGCCGGGTGCCTGGCCGGTGGTGCTGGCGGCCCTGGTCGTCGGCATCGGGTTCGTCGTCGGTGGGCCGGCGATGAACGCGCTGCTGCCCCACCTGGTGCGCCCCAACGAGCTCGCGGCCGCGATCGCGGTCAACTCGATCCCCTTCACCGTCGCCCGCGCTGCCGGTCCCGCCCTGGGCGCGGTGATCGCGACGAGCTTCGGACCGGCCTCGGCCTTCGCGCTCGCCGCGGCCACCAACCTGCTGTTCGTCCTGCTCCTGCTGCCGCTGCCCATCCAGGGTCGTGCGGAGGGCGCCGGGGAGGGCGACCGGCGGGTGCGGGCAGGGATCCGCTACCTGCGGGAGGACCGCGGGATCCTGCTGCTACTGCTCGGGGTCGGGGCGATCGGCGTCGGCGCGGACCCGGTGATCACCTTGACCCCCGCGCTCGCGGCGGGCCATGGCGGCGACCCCACCCTGGTCGGCGTGTTCGCCTCCGCGTTCGGTCTGGGCGCCGGTCTGGCCTTCGTCGTCCTGTCACGGCTGCGGTTGCGGCTCGGCCTCGACCGCCTCGGGGTGCTCGGGCTGGGGTTGCTGGCAGCCGGGACCGCGCTGGCCGGTGTGGCACCGCTGCCAGGGCCCGCGGTGGTCGGCTTCGTGGTCGGTGGCGCGGGGATGACCTTCGCCCTGACCTCCTTCTCCACGCTGCTCCAGGCGCGGCTGCCGGACGTGCTGCGCGGCCGGGTCATGGCCCTGTGGTCCGTGGCGTTCCTCGGTTCCCGCCCGGTCGCCGCTGCGGTGAACGGCAGCACGGCCGACGTCGCCGGGGCCACGGCAGCCTTCCTGGTGGTGGCGGCGGTGGTCGTGGCCGTGGCCGTCGCGGTCCGACCGGCACGGCTGGCGGCCCGTCCCGCCCCGCAGGAGGGTCCCGAGCGCCAACAGGCGGCGCGGGCCGCCCAGGGGCTGGCACGCACGGGTGCCCCCACCGGGTCGCAGCAGCGGCCCGTCAGCCCCGCCAGCCGCTGGTGATCGGCACGCGCCGGTCGCGGCCGAAGGCCCGCGCGGTGATCTTGGGGCCCGGTGCGGCCTGACGACGCTTGTACTCCGCCCGGTCGATCAGCTGGACCACGCGGCGGACCACCTGCTCGTCATGGCCGTCGGCGACCAGGCCGGCGATCCCCTTGTCCTGTTCGACGTAGCCGGTGACCAGCTGATCGAGGACCTCGTAGCTCGGCAGGGAGTCCTGGTCCAGCTGGCCCGGGCGCAGCTCCGCGGACGGCGCCTTGGTGATCGTCTCCTGGGGGATCACCTCGCCGGTGCGGTTGCGCCAGCGGGCCAGCTCGTAGACCAGCAGCTTGGGCACGTCCTTGATCGGCGCGAACCCTCCGGACATGTCGCCGTACAGGGTGGCGTAGCCCACGGCGTACTCGGACTTGTTGCCGGTGGTCAGCACGATCGCGCCGGTCTCGTTGGACAGCGCCATGACCGCCAGGCCGCGCAGCCGTGACTGGAGGTTCTCGTAGGCGACCCCGGGCTGCTGCCCGTCGGCGCGGTCGAAACCGGTCACGACCAGGGCACCGAGCATCTCCCCGACCGCGGCGATCGGCCCGGAGATGTCGAGCACGTGGTGCTCGCTGCCGATGGCTGCCGCCAGCGCGGCGGCGTCGGTGACCGAGCCGGGGGAGGAGTAGGGGGAGGGCAGCGCCAGCGTGACCAGTCGGTCCCCGCCGAGCGCGTCGGCCGCCAGGGCGGCGACCACCGCGGAGTCGATGCCACCCGACAGGGCCACGATCGCCCGCGCGAAGCCGTTGCGCAGGCAGTAGTCACGCGTCCCGCGCCGCAGCGCGTGCCACACCTCGCCGACGGCGTCGAGGCGGGGTTCCTCCTGCCAGTCGGCGGCGGGGCGTGCCGTCGCTGCCGGGCCGGTGGCCAGCTCCACGAGGATGAGGTCCGGGCTGAACTGGCGTCCCCGCGCGATCACCGCGCCCTGCGCGTCGGCCACCATCGAGTCACCGTCGAACACCACCTCGTCCTGCCCGCCAACCACGTTGCAGTACAGCACCGGCACCTGGCCGCGACGTGCGTGGTGGCGGACCCACGCCTCGCGGTCCGCACGCTTGCCCCGGTGGTAGGGCGAGGCGTTGAGCGAGGCGACCACCTCGGCGCCGGCCGCGACCGCGGCCTGGACGGGGCCCGACGCCGTCCACAGGTCCTCGCACACCGTGACACCGACGGCGACCCCGGCGACGTCGACCACGCAGGGGGCGTCACGGGGGGTGAAGTAGCGGGCCTCGTCGAACACCCCGTAGTTGGGCAGGCGGAGCTTGTCGTAGGTGGCCACCACCTCCCCGTCGCGCAGCACCGCGACGGAGTTGGTGAGATCACGGGTGGCCAGGGCCACGTCCCAGTGCACCTCGTCGGTGGCCTGACCATCGCCGGCGCCCACGTAGCCGAGGAGGAGCGTGCAGCCGGGCGGGCCGCTCGCTGCGAGGCGGTCGACCGCCGCGAGGTTGGCCGCCACGAACTCCGGCTTCAGCAGCAGATCCTCCGGCGGGTAGCCCGTCAGCGCCAGCTCCGTGGTGACCACCAGATCGGCTCCGGCCGCCGCGGCCTCCTGCCAGGCGGTCCGGATCCGCGTCACGTTGCCGTCGATGTCACCGACCTGTGCGTGGAGCTGTGCGAGCGCGATCGTGAACGCCACCGGGACCTCCTGGACACGAAACACGGTGGAAACGCGAGATCAACGGTGGAGAAACCGCCGCTTCGTAGCGTCCCCGACCGTACCGGTGGAACCGGGCAGGGCGCGCTGCGCAACCCCGCGCTTCGCGACCCTGCGGGGCCACCGAACCCACGAGTCGAGTTGGAGGACACGGTGAAGCGTCTATTGAAGTTGGGGGTGGTCACGTCCGCGCTGGTGCTCATGCTCGGTGCGCCTGCCTACGCGCAGGATGGCATCAGCGTCGAGGACCTGGCGCTCGCGACCATCGTGCTCTACCTCATGGTGG
>PXDB01000085.1 GCA_003565155.1 Nitriliruptoraceae bacterium
CCTCCTGCGGCGGCGTCCCGGAAGGGCGTACCTACCAGCACGCCCCAAGGGGTGCCCGGGCACGGCTAAGCGCACGCCGCTCAACTGCTCGACATCCACGGCCAGCGCACGGTCGACGTGGACGCACTCCGAAGCGAATGTCGCCGCAAGAGGATCTGCTATCCGGTCTTCGACCCGTATCGAGTCGCGGAAGCGGAGAAGCCGATTCTCGCGACGTGCCGCATCGATCGCGTCTGTTGGAAGGGCGTCGGTCTTGCAGGAAGCGCGATTGCTCCCCAACCTGTGATCGGCCACTCTCTCGAAGAGTGTCGAGAGCCGTCGTTCCTGGCGCGCCAACACCGTCCAGCGAGGCGGCGACGACAGTGAATGCTGATGCTGTGGGGCGCTCGCTGCTTCCGTCAGCAGCCTCTCATCGGGGCACTGCGCGCGAGGGCGGATCGGCAACGTAGCGGCATCGGCCGTCCGGTCGCGCCCCTCACGCGGGGCGGAGGCGAACCCACGACTCAACGAGGCGCCCCAACAGCCCAGCGCTCCGGCGTGGCGCCTCCGGCCCAGGTTATTCCTGACAGTCTTGCCGTCCGCGTCCGACGCACCTGGCCCACGGCAGCTTTGCGGTGCCGAGCAGGGATCACGTCGAATGACGGAGTCAGGTATCGGAACTGTCTGAGCGCCTCGGTCTCGGAATCTTCACGCCGCGTCGGAGCTGTGCCGGGCCGTGTCAAGTCGCGCGGGGCGTCAGGCCTTGGTCGTCTTCCTCGAGGTGCTGTGGCTGACACGCCCGTGGTCATGTCGCCGCGACCGCCACCTGCACGTATCCTGCCGCCATGGACGGTCAACCCATCTCGCTCGGCACCATCGTGATCGCGGTGGTCGCGGTCGTGGTGCTCGTCGATCTGCTGCGCCGCATGATCCGCCGTGAGGACGATGTGTTCCTGCGTCGTGTCCTGCTGCTCGGGATCTTGGCCAAGGCGGTCGGCACCTACCTGCGGTACGGGGTCATGCAGGACCTCTACACCCGCGGTGACTTCTTTCGTTACCTACGCAACGGCAGCGACATCGCCGACCAACTCCTGTCCGGTCAGTGGCCCGAGGAGGCGGGCCAGCTCGGGACTCCGTTCATGGATCTGATCGCCGGGTTCGTCTTCACCGTGCTGCCGCGGACGCTCTTGGCGGGGTTCGTGTTCTTCTCGGCGCTGTCGTTCATCGGCGCCTACCTGTTCTTCCTGGCCTTTCGCACGGCCGTTCCTGACGGCGATCATCGCCGGTACGCGGTCCTGATCTTCCTGGTCCCCACGATGGTCTTCTGGCCATCGAGCATCGGCAAGGAAGCCTGGCTGGTGTTCACACTTGGGGTCGGGGCCTACGGCGCCGCGCGACTGCTGCGCCGTCTGCGCTACGGGTATCTCCTCACCGCCATCGGGATAGCGGGCATGTTCGTCGTTCGACCCCACATGGGCGCACTGTTTTCCCTCGCGCTGGCCGGGGCGTTCCTCCTGCGGTTCCGTGACCCGACGGTCAAGAAGAGCGCGATCGCGTGGATCGTCGGACTGGTCTTCGTCGGGTTCGGCGCGGGTCTCGTCGCCACGAACTTCGGGGACGAACTGCCGCGCGACGAGTCGGTGGAAGGCACCACGACCGATCAGATCTTCGCGGAGACCGAACGGCGCACCACCACCGGCGGCGGCGCCTTCGACAGCCGACCCGTACGAACCCCAGCGGACCTCGGCCATGCGGTGCTGACCGTGCCGTTCCGGCCGTTCCCGTGGGAGGGCCACAACCTCCAGGCACGCATCGCTGGCCTGGAAGGGCTGGTACTGCTGCTCATCGTGCTGTTCTCGCTCCCCCGGCTCCTGGCGCTACCGACCAGGATGCTGCGCCAGCCCTACGTCGCGATGGCGACCGTCTACACGCTGGGGTTCATCGTGGCGTTCTCCAATGTCGGGAACTTCGGCATCCTGACACGCCAGCGAGCCCAGCTCATCCCGCTACTGCTGGTGCTCGTCTGCCTGCCACCGCTCGGCGAGAAACTGCGGCAACGGTCTGCGCCGCCGGTACTGATCGAAGCCGGGCACCCCGCAACTGCATCGACGGGGCCGGGTGCATCAACGGGGACGCTGGTCCTCCCCGACACGGATACGCGAGCCGAAGCCACCGAGATCTGGTTGGTGGCCGACATCGATACGGACGTCGGAAGCAAGTTCAGCCGTCATCGAAGATCGCGGCGTAGCGCTCCTCGCTGACCCGCACCGCCCGGTCGATCGAGAACGCCGCAGCGACCCGGTCACGGCCCGCGCTTGCCAACCGACCCGCCACCTCCACGTCGCTCAACACGGCATGCAGCCCGTCGGCGAGCGCGTGGGCGTCCCCGGGCGGGACCAGACGGCCGTGCACGCCGTCGGTGATGGCTTCCGGGATACCACCGACGGCGGTCACGACGACCGGCACGCCCGCGGCCATGGCTTCGAGCATGGAGATCGGCAGGCCCTCGTAGCGGGAGCTGAGCGTGAAGACGTCGAAGCCCGGTAGCAGGTCCGCCACATCGTCACGGGATCCCAGGAAGTGCACGTAGGCATCCATCTCGCGGCGGCGTGCCTCCGCGCGCAGCTCGGCGTCCAACGGTCCCGATCCGATGATGACGAGCTCAACATCGGGCAGTTGCCCGCGCAGGCGATCGACCGCTGCCAACAGGGTGGCCTGGTCCTTCTTCGGCGTGAGGTTCGCGACCGTGCCGATGACCGGGGCATCCTCGGAGATGGACAGCGTCCGTCGGCAAGCTGCTCGGGCCTCGGGACCTCGGGGTACGTCCTCGGCATCGACACCGTGCAGCAACGTCTCGGCATGTGGCGGGTTCCCCAGCGCCCATCGGGGCGGGGTCATCGACGCGGTGACACCGTCCGAGACCCCGAAGGCAGCGACGTTGCGACCGAAGGTCAGCTGGTTCGCCAGGCGGGTCGGTGCGCGGTAGCGCTCCCAGACGTTGTGCTCGGTGTGCAGCAGTCGGGTCCGTCGCGGGGCCAGCAGGCGAGCAGCGGCCGCTGGCACCGGGCTGTGGGTGTGGACGAGGTCGAACCGGCCACGCCGCAGCAGCTGCGCCAACCGCCACACCCAACGCGGATCCATCGTGCGGGTCGCACCCAGGCAGGTCGTCGTCACGCCGGCCTCCGTGAGGGCGGGGACGAAGTTGTCTTTCCACGGCAGCAGGTAGGCGACCTCCAGCTCGAAGCGTGCAGGATCCAGTTTGGGGGCCATCACCGTCAGCAGCCGCTCGGCCCCCCCGAGTCCCAGGCCCTTGGTCAGCCACAGCACCCGGATGGGACGGTCGGATGCCGATGCCTTCGTTCGGCGACGGCGTGGATGGCCGCGCTCATGCCGGGAAGCCGTCCCGGCATCGAGGTACAGCTCTTCGCTGCGGCTCGCGATGTGATCGAGCGTCGCGAACGAGCCAGCTACCAGCGCACGGCCGGCCGTGACCATCGCGTGGCGCTGGTCATCGTCGGTCAGCACCTCGGTGATCGCTGCGGCCAACGCATCGGCATCCCCGACGCCGACAAGTCGACCGTTGACACGGTCGGTGATGACCTCAGGCACCCCACCGACACCGGTGGACACGCACGCAACCCCGGCGGCCATGGCTTCCAGCAGGGAGAGCCCGAGCCCTTCGAACCGGGAACTGAGCACGAACACGTCGAAGGCGGGCAGCAGTTCGGGCACGTCATCGCGCATCCCCAGCAGCCGCACATGGTCCTCGAGGCCACGGATAGCCACCTCGGTCCGAAGCCGCGGTTCCAACGGCCCGGAACCGATCAGGCACCAGATGACGTCGGGAAGCTGCCGGCGGACCCGGTCGATGGCCGCCAACAGCGTCGCGGGATCCTTCTTGGGTGTGAGGTTCGCCACAGTGCCGATAACCGGGACATCAGGATCGAGGTCCAGGGCCTCACGGGCAGCCTGCCGCGCAGCGGGACCGCGTGGCATCCCGTCCACCTCAACCCCGTGCAGCATGGTGATGATCTGGGGCCGGGGTCCGGGTAACCACCGTGGCAGCCGGATGGTGTCCGCGACACCGTCGGAGACGGCCCAGACGACGGCGTTGCGCCCATAGGTGAGCGCGTTCGCTGAACGTGTCAGCCCGCGGTAGGAATCCCAGACGTTGTGTTCGGTGTGGATGAACCGGGTCGAGCGAGGTGCGATGAGCCGGGCCATGACGGCGGGGACCGGACTGTGGGTGTGTACGACGTCGTAGCGTTCACGGTGCAACAGCCGACGCAGCCGCCACACCCAGGCGGGGTCGAGTGTCCGCTGCGCATCCAGGCAGTGCAACGTGAACCCGGCCTCGCGCAGTTCGGGCACGAACGCGTCCTTGGAGGCCAGCAGGTAGGCGACATCGACCTCCACCCGTGTCTTGTCGATACGCGGGGCGATGCCCCGGATGAGCCGCTCCGCGCCGCCACGGCCCAACCCCTTGACCAGCCACAGGACCCGAACGCTCATCGGCGCCCGCCTCGGGCCAGACGCCGCAGCCCCTGCCGCCACCAGGCGAGACCCCCGACGATGCCCCGGGTCGCGATGAAATCGGTCGAGGGCATCGCCACGGCCCGCAGGAACGCCACGCGTTCACGCATCGAGGGCAGGTAGGGCAGGGACGCGAGCACCATCGCCGTGAACGACCGGTCCGCCGCGACGTAGCTGGCTACCGCACGTGATTCCGTCGACGTCGGCCGGTAGGCCGCTGCCGCCACAGCGATCGGTCCGTCGACGCGGACCTCGAGGTGTGCTTCGAGCAGCGACACCGCGCGCTTGACCACGGGCATGGCGCGCCAGCGTCGCGCCAACGCGACGACCCGCTCCGGATCGTGCGCCGGCGAGGTCGTGCGTTGTGCCAGATCACGCAGCACGCCGAGCTGGGGCTGGGCATCGCCGAGTGCCGCATGGAACATGGCGTGCAGCAGAGCCGCGTCGCTGTCCAGGGCCGTGAGCTCCCGCCCCGCGAGGCGGAAGGTGGTCGTGGCATCCCACAGCTCGTCGAGGTCGACCGCGAACCCGAAACTGCCGAAGACCAGGCTGCGGTGCACGTCCAGTTCGGTCGAGGCGGCGCTGTACAGGGTGGCACCCTTGCCGAAACGCCGATCGAAGTCCGGGCGGGCCGGCACGCTGCGACGCGCATAACCGGCTGCCGCGAGGACGTGCAGGGCCCGGTCGATCTGGTGGCTGCGCACCAGGATGTCGTTGTCCCCGAACAGCCGCAGGGCCGGATCGGGATACCCCAGGTGCGCCGCTGCGCTGCCCTTGAGCACCACCACCTCGATGCTGTTGGCTTCCAACCGGTCGATCACCTGCAGCAGTTCCCGTTCGAGCAGCAACATCGAGGCACACCAGGCCTCATGGCGTGCCGCGACCTGCTCGGCCTGCGACGCGGTGGCCGGCAGCGCGCCGCTCTCGACGGCGTCCATGAGGTGCCCTGTGACCCGGTGACGCTCGGTACGGCGCAGCAGTTCACCGAACCGGTCATCGTCCAGCGGCGCATCGAGGACATCGCGGATCGGCGGTGCGGCAGGTAGTCCATGCACGGCGACCCGGCGCACCAGCCGGTCGACGTCCACGGTCACGTCGTCCCCGGAGGCGGGGACGCCGGTGTCGGGCATCATCGTGGTATCACTCACGCGCCGACCGTGAGCGCCCCGCTGCCCGTCAGTTCTTCGAGGAACGGTTCCAGGTCGACCTCGACCTGGTCGCGCGATTCGTCGAAGTGCTCACCGAGCACGTCGACGAGGTCCTCGCGCGCCGTCGGCTCGTCCAGCAGTTCCCACACCAGCCGGCCGATGCCGTCCAGGACGATCGGTTCGGCGCACCCTGCGGGCAGCAGGACGACGCGGCGCCCGCTGCGCCGCCAGAGCACCGTCGGATCGCGCCGCAGGGAGCTCATGTGTCCTGATTCTGCCGGGAGTCGGTCGCGGAGACACTGACCTCCGCGTCCGCCGGATCGGCAGGCTCCTCCGCCTCATCCGACGTCGGCCTCTCCGTGGTGCTCGCCCAACGGTCACGCCGCTGGCGGCCCTCCGCGGCGGTGTAGTAGCCGTAGCCGTAGCGGCGGCGGGCCTCGGACCCGACGAGCACGACCCCGGAGACGTGTGCACCAACCTGGGTGAGCTGTTCGATCGCACCACGCGCCTGGTCGGTGGCGACCTTTCCGGCCCGCGCAACCAGCAACGAACTGTCCATGTACGGGAGCAGTGCGGACGCCTCATTGGTCAGCGTGATCGGTCCGGTATCGAAGATGACGACGTCCGCCTGACGCTGGCAGCCGTGGACGAAGTCGATGATCTGGCCACGGAACCACGGGGGGGTGATGCCCTTGGAACCCGCTCGGATCATCGTGACGTTCGGCGCCGCGGTGCTCGCGATCAGCTCGTGCATCGGCAGGTCCCCAACACCGTCGAGGTCGCGCAGGCCGATACCCGTATCGACATCCAGCAATGCGCCGACGGCGGGGCGGCGGAAGTCACAGTCGACGACCAGGACCCGCTTCCCTCCCTCGGCGATGCTGACCGCGAGGTTGGCAACCAGCGTCGACTTGCCGTCACCGGTCAGCGCCGAGGTGACCACCAGAGTGCGCGGCGGCTTGTCGGGAGCGACCGGCGTCTTGGTCCCGACCGCCCCGTCGGCGCTACGGGTCAGGCTCGTCAGATGCCAGGTCGGAGCCAGCTCGATGGAAAGCGTCAGCGCCCGCATCACCTCGGCGGTGATCCCGCTGGGCTCGGAGAGTGACGGCAACGGTTGTACGTCACGGTCCCGTTTCCGGCGGAAGGGCAGCTCAGCGAGCACCGGCAGGCCGAAGGCCTCCTCGGCTTCTCGTCGGGTGCGGATGCGGGTGTCGAGGTAGTCGATGGTCAGCACCACGACGATCCCCAGGATCAGCGCGAGCACGGTCAGCGCACCGACCCGGATGACGGGGTTGGCGGGCAGGGCCAGAACCGCCTCCTCTTCCCCGACCGGCACGGGTGAGGGCTCCTGGAGGGTCACGAAGCCCTCGGCGAGTCCGGCGACCCGCGACGACAGGGCCTGTTCGACCGACAGCAGGCGGGAGAACTCAGTGACCAGCCCGTCGAGCTCAGCCTGCAGCAACACCCGGTCCCGGTCGAACTCGCCCAGCGTGGCGAGCTCGTCCTGGATACCGTCGATGCGTGCCTCGATGTCGTCGAGCTGCTCGGTGACCTGCCGGAACTCAGTCCGGGCCGAACCCTCCGATCGTTCGTCCAGGAAGCTCACCAGTTGCTCGGCGTAGACGTTGGACAGCTCAGCCGCCGCGTCCGGACTGTCCTGCACCGCGGTGATCGTCAGGGTCTCGGTGATGGGATCGGCTGCCAGCTGCACCGATTCAACGTCACCAGCCTCCACCTGCCCATCCGTCGCGGCGACAACGCGGTTGGTCAGGTCCCCTTGTCGGCTCAACAGCAGGATCAGTTCGAACGACAGTTGGTTGGTCGCTTCGTCGTTGCGGATCAGGATGTGCGTGGCGCGGAACTGCGTCGCCTGCTCAGCGAGTTGCTGTTCGGTGAGTTCGACGTCGTTGGGCAACGTGGCCATGGTCACGCCGATCGTGACGACCAGGATCGCCGCGATGATCCACCACCAGCGACGGAGCGGTACCAGGTACCGCGCGAGGGGGCTGTCGTTCATCGAACACGGTCCTTACGTGCGATCACGGTCACGGTCACGGCGGCACCCAACGATCGTCCGAGCGGCCGTCCCTGCCATCCGTGCATCGGCGACCCCCCTGTCAAACTGAAGTGCTCGGCGTGAGTGCCGGGCCATGCCGCTGACGTCCGTGAGCGTATCGGTCCGTGCCGCTGCAGCCGGTCACGCACGGCGTCATCGAGGGCAGTGGTGGGATCAGCGGCCGAGCTGTGCGAGCACCTCATCCGGGGTGATCCAAACGACGTCGGGCAGGTCGGCGAGGAGCTCCGAGAGGCCACGGACCAGCTCGACACCGTCGTGCGCCACCCGGTCGACGACCTGCCCGGCCGCGTCGACGACCCGACCGGCGAGGGTGCGCTGTGCCGGCGGCAACACCCAGCCGCCGATCGGCAGCGTGCCGACCGGCAGCTCCGCCTCGTTCCGATCGACGACGCCGTGCTGCTCGATCCGTTCACGCAACGCTGTCGGTCCGAGCGGCAGGTCGGCGGGGGGGATCGTGATCGTCGCACCGACCGGATCGACGTCGACCCGACGACGATCGACCAGGGCGAAGCCGGCATCGGACCACCGCCGCTGTGCGTCGACGACGGTACGTCGGACGCCGGCGGGCAGCACGTAGGCCTGCCCGTCGCGCACCAGCGTGGTGGCATCGAGTTGTAGTCGCGTACGTTCGACCTCGACATCACGCACGTCGAGCTCGTGCCACAGGGCCTGCAGGGTCCGGCTGGCCGAACGGGTGCGCAGCGCTCGGGTGTAGGTCACGTAGAGCCGGTGCAGTTCCTGTGGGCCATCCTGGGCGCGTCCAGCGAGCAGCACGGACAGGTTGCCCGGCGGCGCTACCCCCTCGACCAACCGATCGGCGAAGAGCTCTGCCAACAGTGCCCCGACCGCCGGCGTGTTCGTGCGGACGCCCAGGGTGTATCCCCCCGCCTGCAACGGAACCGTCACCGCCCACCCGAGGCGGTCGACCTCGGTCACTCAGGTGGACGGGGGAACCCCGAGGTAGGGCGGGGTCGTGAGCGATTCAACAGCCATCGTCGACCGGATGGGACGGCGCGTCAGCGATGCTCGACGCCTCATCGTCGGCTTCGACCCCGACGAGGAGCCCCTTACTACCGAGGTTCCTGACCAGGGCGAGCACGTCGCCTTCGATCACCTCGCGTGGCGCGCCGAACTCGGCGGACAGGTCGTCCACGATCTCACGCACGGTCAGGACTCCATCGAACCGGCTACAGACGATCGCCGCGATGTGGTCGAGACGATGCAGGTCACCCGTATCGGACTCGTACAGGACCGCCTCGTCAGCGACCGGAACCCCGTCGACCGGATCACGGAAGCACGGAACGAACGAGCCATCGGGACGCGCGGCTTCGTTGCCCGCGCTCATGCCCTGCCCAGCGATGCGTGGAGGCCGCTGGCTGATCGCGGTGACAGATCGATCGGAAACCAGTGAGCCATCAACAACGCGGCATCGGGTAGGCGACCACCCGTCCTATTCCGCCTCCTCGGCAGCCTTCTCGGCCTTCTCTTTCTCGGCCTTCTCCTTCTCCGCCTTCTCCTTCTCCGCGGTCTCCTCGGCAGCCTTGTCCTGCTCCGCCGTCTCCTCGGCAGCCTTCTCCTTCTCAGCCGTCTCCTCGGCAGCCTTCTCCTTCTC
>PXDB01000039.1 GCA_003565155.1 Nitriliruptoraceae bacterium
ACCTCGACGACGACGAGGCGGATGAGGACGAGGCCGCCGAGGAGGAGGAGCCCGAGGAGCCCGCCGACGAGGCGGAGTTCGACCTCGTCGCCGCGGTGACCGAGTACACCGAGACCATCCCCGAGGGGTGGATGTTCCACCGGACCATCGAGGACTTCGACGAGGCACGCCAGGTCGAGGGCACCATGATCCTCGACGTACGGACCGAGGAGGAGATCGAGGAGAACGGGGTGATCCCCGGCACCACCGCGATCACCCTGCGGGACCTCGCTCAGAACCTCAACCACATCCCGACCGACCAGCCCGTGATCGTGGTCTGCGCCGCCGGGTGGCGTGCAGGGATCGCGACCTCCGCGCTCCGGATGCTCGGCTACGACAACGTGCTGGGCTACCGCGCCGGTGCCCCCGGCTGGGAAGCCGAGGGCAACGAGCTGACCGATGAGCTCGAGGAGTTGCAGGACTTCGGGATGCCGGACGCCGCCCCGGAGCTGATCGACGCGATCGATGACTTCCTGACCACCATCCCCGACGGGTGGCTGACCGCAGGCAGCGCCGAGGACGTCCTGGAGGCACAGGAGGCGGGCGCGACCATCATCGATGTCCGTCAGCCCGACGAGTACCAGGAGGGCAGCCTCCCGGACACGATCTCCATCCCGATCCGGGACCTGGCCGCAAGCGACCAGATCCCGACCGACACCAACGTCATCGTGCACTGCCAGAGCGGTTGGCGGGCCGGGCTCTCCATCCCGATCTTGCACCTGCTCGGCTACGACAACGTGACCGGGTTCGGCGGCAACTTCGACGCCCTCGCAGAGGCGGGCAACGTCGAGCTGTGACCGGCTGACCGGTCCATGCAGCACCCTCGGGGGCGGCCTTCGGGCCGCCCCCGACGCCGTTCAGCCGTCGGCGCGGGCCGCGAGCACCTCCTCGACCCACTGCAGGCCCGCGATCGCGGTGGGCAGCCCGCAGGTGGCGATGGCCAGCATCGCCACGTGGCGGAGCTCCTCGGGCGAGGCACCGGCATCGAGGGCCTTGCGGGCGTTGGAGCGCACCGCGCCCTCCGCGACGCCGCCGATGGCCAGGCCGAGCTTGACCAGCCGCTGGCTGCGCTCGTCGATCGGCCCCGCGGCCTGGGTCGCCGCGCCGAGGCCGTCCATGGCCGCGGCCACCTCCGGGAACCGTTCGCGGTAGTCGGCGTAGATCTCCGGCACGTGCTCGGTCATGGGCGCTGGACTCCGGGTCGGTAGCGTGCGGTCACGGTAGACGAGCGGTCGTCCGCTACGCCTGCGCCCGGCTCCGGGCGCCCAACCACGTCCCCGGAGGTGCCCTGCATGCCGGTCATCGCCCTCGTCGGCCACTCCGGCAGCGGCAAGACGCTGCTGGCCGAGCAGGTCACGGCCGCCGCCGTCGCCCGGGGACTGCGCGTTGCTTACGTCAAGCACGCGCCCCACGGGTTCGAGCCGGGTCGTCCGGACTCCAACAGCGAGCGGGTGCGCGAGGCCGGCGCGGACCCGGTGGTGGTGGTCGGACGGAACGGCTCGATCGAGCTGACCGGTGGCGACGGGGACCCGCTGCCGCAGCTGCTCGGAGGGCTCAGGGGAGACGTCGTGCTCCTCGAGGGCTTCAGCTCGAGCACCTGGCCGAAGGTGCGCGTCACGGCCGCTGGGAAGGCGCCCCGCGAAGTGGCCGACCCGGTCGTCCTGGAGGTGGTGCGGCACGGTCCACGGTGCAGTGACGAGGATGTCGCGTCCGTGCTCGCGCTGCTCGAGGACGCGCGCGTCGCCCGCGGGACGGACCTGGCGAGCGTGACGGCTGACGGCGAGGAGGTCCCGCTGCGCGGCTTCGCCAACCAGGTCGTTGCCAGCACCCTGCGCGGGCTGACGTCCAGCCTGCGTGGCGTCGACGACCCGGCGCAGCTGCGGGTCGAGGTGCGGCGCCACCGGTCCAGGTAGCGGGCGCGGGGGCGGTTCCCCGAGGGGCCAGTCTGCGGCGTATCCTCGATGCGGCCGCACCACGCGAGAACGGCAGGTGCCCATGGCCCCGACGGCGTCCGCAACCCCCTTCCCCGCGCGACTCCAGGCCTTGCGGGCCGCGGCGGATCCGACCCGCCTGGCCATCCTGGATCGACTCTACCGCTCGACCGAACGGTGCCACCGGTGCCTGGAACGGGACCTCGGCGTCCCGGCGAACCGGATGTCCTTCCATCTGAGGGTGCTGCGCGAGGCAGGGCTCGTGGACTCCGACCGTGCCGGCCGTCGGGTGTGCTACCGGCTCGCCGACGGTGCGGTGGAGGTGCTGCATGCGGCGTTGCCGGGGCCGTCGTGCCCGGGCCCCGATCCGGACGCGGAGCCGGTCGGTCGGGGGCCCGGGGCCTGTGCAGCGGACGTCCACGAGTCGGTCTGAGTACCCGCTCTCCCGGACGGCACGTCACCGCGGTCGCGTCTCGGCGGCACACGGGGAGCCTGTCGGCGCCCCCGGGCGGGTAGCGTGCGCTCCCGGAGGAGACGATGGCAACAGAGGACGAGCAGCGCGCCGGGGCTGAGGCGCGCGCTGACGGCGAGCGGCTTGAGGTGGACCAGGCTCCCAGCGGCGACGCGGTCGGCGCCGCCGATGACGGCCCGATCTCCCTCGACCCGCTGGACGAGATCCCCGACGGGCAGCTGCCCCTCGAGGAGCTCGTCCCGGAGCGGCCCGTCGAGGCGATGGCGCCGATGCGCCGTCCCGCCGCGCTGGTCGGCACCTTGGTCACCGGCGGGGTGATGGGCGCCGCCGAGGTCGTCCCCGGCTTCTCGGGAGGCACCGTCGCCCTGGTCGCCGGCATCTACGAGCGGCTGGTGGCCAACGTCCGGCAGGGGGCGAGGACGCTGTCACTGCTGGTACGCGCACGGCCCCGGGACGCGTGGCGGGCGCTGCTCACCATCGACTGGTTGTTCGTCGCGGTGCTCGGCGTCGGCATGCTCACGGTGCTCTTCAGCGTGGTCGGGCCCCTGTCCGCGCTGCTCGAGGACCGTCCCGTGGAGATGTCCGCGGTGTTCCTCGGTCTGGTCCTCGGCGCGGCGGTGGTGGCTTCACGGCGTCTGCGCACCCCGAGTCCCCGCCACCTCGGTGTCGCACTCCTCGCAGCGGGGGTCACCTTCGTCGCCCTGGGGTTCACGCCCGGCACCATCGACCAGCCGAACCTGCTGTTCCTGATGCTCGGGGGGGCGGTCGCGGTGACCGCGTGGATCCTGCCGGGGGTGTCGGGGTCCTTCCTGCTGCTGCTGATGGGGTTGTACCCGGCGGTGGTGGCCGCGGCCGCCGACCGCGACCTCGGCATCCTGGCGCTGTTCGCCATCGGGTGCGTGCTGGGGCTCGCCGCCTTCTCCACCGCCCTGAACTGGCTGCTGGCACGGGCCCACGACCTGGTCCTGGCCGCGCTGATCGGCCTGATGGTCGGCAGCGTGCGGGTGCTGTGGCCCTGGCCGTCGGAGGCCGGGGTGGGCGGCTCCGCCGAGCTCGGCGCCCCCGTGGGCACCGAGGTGTTCCTGGCCGCGGCCCTCGCCCTCACCGCGTTCGCCCTGGTCTACATGGGCGGGCTGTCGGCTACCGCCGTGCAGCGTCGCATGGAGCGTCTGCGCCAGCGCCGGGCGGCGCGCAAGGCCGGGGGGACCCCCGCCTGAGCCACCCGTTAGCCGTTCGGCAGGCGACCGGCCGCGATGGCGTCGGCCCAGGCGGTGGCCGCGGCCCGGCAGCCCTCCACCGTCGGCACCAGCGCGAGCCGGAGCCAGCCGTACCCACCGGGGCCGAAGGCCCGACCCGGCGAGGCGACGATGCGCTCCCGCAGCAGCGCTTCGGCGTACGCCGCGTCGTCGCCGCCCGGTGCCCGGAACCAGAGGTAGAAGGTGGCCTGGGAGCCGGACGCCTCGATGTCGTGTGCGGCGAGGTGGTTGAGGAGCACCTCCCGCTTGGCCCGGAAGACCTCGCGCCGTTCGTCGACGTGGGTCTGGTCGTTCCACGCGGCGATCGCCGCCGCCTGTACGAAGTCCGGGGAGGCCGTTCCGATGTGGGGACGCAGCACCTTCAGGCGGGCGATCAGCGCGGCGTCGCCGACGATGGCTCCGGAGCGGTAGCCGGTCATCCCCGAACGCTTGGACAGCGACGCCACGGCGAGCACCCCCTCGAGGTCACCGTCGCAGGCCTCGAGCGCCGACGGTGCGGGGTGGTCGAACCAGATCTCCTGGTAGCACTCGTCGGAGACCAGCAGCAGGTCGTGGGCGCGGGCCACGGCCAGCTGTTCGCGGTACCAACCGAGGTCGGCTGTGGCACCGGTGGGGTTGTGCGGGTGGTTGAGCCACACGATGCAGGCCCGGTCGAGGCGCTCGGCGGGCAGCTCGGCCAGCGACAGCCGCCACCCCTGTTCGGGGGTGAGGGTGACCGGATCCGACACGCCGCCGGCGAACACCGTGCCGCTGGCGTAGGTGGGGTAGCCCGGCTCACCCCAGAGCACGTGGCGCCGGGGGCCGGCGGGATCCAGCACCGCCAGGGGCAGGTGGAAGATCGCCTCCTTGCTGCCGGAGGTGGGGATCACCTCGGTGTCGGGGTCGACGACGACGCCGTGACGGCGTCCGAACCAGTCGGCCACAGCGCTGCGCAGCGCGGGCTGTCCCGCGGCGGTGGGGTAGCGGCTGACGGGGTCGAGGGCGTCGATGAGGGCCCCGCGGATGACCTGCGGGGTCGGCTCGTCGGGGTCGCCGATGGAGAAGTCGTGGAGCGTGGCGCCGTCGGCGCGCAGCTGCTGGGCCAGCTGCTGCAGCCCGGCGAGCCGGTTGCCGCCGAGCTGGTCCAGTGCGGGGTTGGAGGTGACCATGGCCGGGCAGCCTACGCCGGCCGGTCGGTGGCCGGGCCACCGCTAGGCTCGCCCGCGATGGACGAGCACACGCGGACGATCCTGGTGCGTTGCACCGGGCGGGACCGGCCGGGGATCACCGCCGGGCTGCTCGGCGTGCTCGAGGGCTCCGGCGCCGAGCTGTACGACATGGAGCAGGTCGTGGTCCGCGGCCGGCTCACCTTGGACCTGTCCATCGGCCTCGGCGGCTCCGACGACGTGCTCAAGGACCTGCTGTTCCACGGCTGGGAGCAGGGCCTCACCCTCGACTTCGAGGTGGTGGAGGCCGCCGACCCGCCCACGCCCTGCGTTCGCTCGGTCGTCACGGTCATCGGCCAGCCGCTGACCCCCGGGGCGTTGCGCGCGGTGACGGGCGCGATCGCCGAGGCCGGCGGCAACATCGACCGGATCGTGCGGCTGGCCCGGGAGCCCGTCACCGCCTTCGAGTTCACCGTCCTGGACGGCGACCTCGACCAGCTGCGGGTCGCGCTGGTCGACGCCTCACGTGCGCAGCGGGTGGACGTCTCCGTGCAGCGCCAGAACCTCGAACGGCGGGCGAAACGCCTCGTGGTGCTCGACGTGGACTCCACCCTGATCCAGGACGAGGTCATCGAGCTGCTGGCTGCCCGCGCCGGGTGCGAGCGCGAGGTCGCCGCCATCACGGCCCGCGCCATGGCGGGGGAGCTGGACTTCGAGGCGTCGCTCAGGGAGCGGGTGGCACGGCTGGCCGGTATCCCGTCGGCGGTGCTGGACGAGGTGGGCGACACCGTCCGGCTGACCCCCGGGGCACGCACCTTCGTGCGGACCCTGAAGCGGCTCGGCTACACCGTCGCCATCGTGTCCGGGGGGTTCACGGCCATCACCGATCGCCTCGCCGCGGAGCTCGGCATCGACCACGCGGTGGCCAACGAGCTGGAGATCGTCGATGGCGTGATCACCGGCCGGCTGCTCGGCACGGTGGTGGACCGTCCGGGCAAGGCCGAGGTGCTCCGCCGGATCGCCGCCGCGGAGCAGGTGCCGGTCGAGCAGACCGTAGCGGTGGGCGACGGCGCCAACGACCTCGACATGCTCGCCACCGCCGGGCTCGGGATCGCCTTCAACGCCAAGCCCGTGGTGCGGGAGCAGGCCGACACCGCGGTCAGCGTGCCCTACCTCGACGCGATCCTGTTCCTGCTGGGTATCCGCCGCGACGAGGTGGAGGCCGCTGACGCCGCCGACCCCCACCTGGGCACCGTCGAGGTGTGACGGGCACGACCGCGGACCGCCGCCCGTGCCACCCCCCACCGCCATGCGCCCCGCCCGGTGGGCAACTCAACCCGGCGACGTGACCGCCGCCGGCGGGCTGGACCACTCCAGGATGTCCGTGCGCCGGGTCACCCGCATCCCCGCACGCCGGTACAGCGCCACGGCGCCGTCGAGGGTGACGTCGTCCACCTCGAGGGCGGCACCGGTCAGCCCGCGTTCGCGGAAGGTGGCGAAGGCGGTGCGTAGCAGCGCCATCGCCACCCCACGTCGCCGCCAGTGCGGCAGGACGCCGAGGTCGCGGACCAACCCTTCCTCGGCGGCGAAGCCGGTTCCGGCGCGGCAGACCGCGACCGCGACCACCTCGGCATCGGGCTGGCCGTACTCCGCGAGGAGCACCGATCCCGGATCATGACCGGGGTCACGGTCGTGGAGGAAGTCCTCGCGGTCGATCGGCAGGTGGGTCGGGACGTCCTCGAAGGCGGCCTGGTGGGTCCGCCACAGCACGTCCTCGTCCACCCCGGGCCGGAAGGTGCGCACCGAGACCCCGTCGGGCCACCTCGGTGCGGGCGGGGGTGCGTGCAGGTCCAGCCGCAGCTCGAGGAGGTGGCGCACCGGGCGGAAGCCGCGGGCACGGAACCAGGCGTGTTCCTGTGGTGTCGCATCCACCAGAGCGGTGCGGACCCGGACCCTGCCGGGGTGATCGGCGTCCGCCTCACGAGCAGGGGCGTCGACCGCCTGCCCGGAGGTCGCCGGGTGCGGTGGATCGCTGTCGGATGCCCGGGGTGGGGAGAGCGCTGCACGCCCCGTGGCCACCGCCCGGTCGAGGAGGAAGGTCCCGAGTCCCCGGCCGCGGTGCTCTGGATGGACCTCGCCCTCGAGGTGCACCACGGCTTCGCGCGCACCGGTCTCCGAGGCAACCTCGATGTCCACCGGTGCGCTGGCGTAGGCCAGCAACGGCGACCCTGCGCTGCTGCCATCCGGCAGCCCCGTCGGCGGATCGGGCAGTACCAGCACCGCGTCGTCGAGGTGGTCGAGCATCAGCCAGCGCACCCGGAGATCGTCACGCCGCAGGGGTGTCGAGGTTCCCGGCCGAGCGGCCGCCCCCGCCGCGAACAGCGCCACCACGGCGTCGATGTCCGCGAACGTCGGCGGCCGCACCGTGATGCCGGCGACCGGCAGCCCGCTGGTGCCGGCCACCATCGTCGCGAGCGCGGTCCCGACGGTCTGCGGAGCCAGCGTTGCAGTGAGGTCGGGGGTGTCGGAGGGAGGCACCCCACCAGCGTAGGGCCACTACCCTCACCGGTTCGCTCGACCGCGCACGACCGTCGACGGGCGCGGCTGTCGCCGTGTGATCCCGTCCCGCTGGAGGACCCCGTGGCCCGCATCACCGTCTACCACCTCACCCTGCCGAAACGCCTGCCGCTGATCGAGGAGGATGGGCTGCGAACCCGTACCGACCTGTCCGGCCTGTACGGTCCGCCGAGCGCCTTCGACAAGGCTGCGCCCGGCGTCTACGCCAACGGCAAGCGGGTCAGTGGCTGGGTCTCTCTGGAGCACGCCCGGAGTCGGGTGTCAGAGCTCGGCGGGGGGCTGGTCAGCTACTCCGTCGATCCGGCGCGCGCCCTGGCCAACCGTGCGAGCGTGCGCGAAGGTGACCCCGACGCCTACTGGGGGAGCGTCCGCTCGCTGCAGGAGTGGCTCGCCGAGGGTGATGCCCCCGACGACCTCGAGGTCCACCAGAACGTGCCGGTGCGGGCGAAGCGTGTGCAGTTGCACGCACCCATCGTCACACCAGAACAGCTCGGCGAGTACGCCGAGGTGGTGGACGCCGTCGCCGACGAAGACCGGCTCTCCGCCAAGGCGCTGATGCACCTCGCGGTCATCGCCAGCGACGCCGACTTCGACTCGACCGACTTCACGGCCGCCTGTGCGCTGGCGTGGCGGGATGAGCCCGACCCGGACCGTCTCATCCGCGAGCTGGTGGAGATGGACCCGGACAAGGTCGTCAGCGCGGTGCTTGCCGAACACACCGCGACCGCACCGGAGCTGGTTGCACGGCTGCGTGAGGTGCTGGAGGAGACCCGTAGGTGGGCCGACGACCAGGGTCTCGATCACGGCCAGGGCCTGTTCGCCCGGACGGCCGCGGTGCTGGAGTCGTTGCCGGAGCACGCGGCCTGACCGGCCGCGATGCTGGGCGCGCTAGAGGCTCACGATGTTGAGGTGGCTGACCCGCGGTCCGTCAGCGTCGTTCTCGAGCTCGAAGCGGATCCGCTGGCCGATGCGCAGTTCCCGCAGCCCGGAGGCGACGAAGGCTTCTCGGTCGAAGGGGTGCTCCTTGAGCCCGTCGTCGAGCAGACTGCCGGTGCTGGTCGTGGCGTCGAAGTGCTTGACGGTGCCCTGCGGCATGGTTGCTCCTCGCGACCCGGCGACGGTTCGGGCAGGATAGCTGTGTCACGCCGCTGCCCCCTGCCCTGGAGTCGCCATGTCCACGTCGCAGCCGCCAGACCCCGACGGGGCGCCACCGACGCCGCCGACGGGTCCTTCGGGTGCACCCGGCCCGACCGGTGATACTGCACGCGGGGGCGGCAGCTCCGGTGGTTCCTCGACCGCCGAGCCCGCAGGGGGCACCGGCAGCGGCGGGTCCTCGTCGGGCGGCGACGGGTCTGGCAGCCAGGCGTCAGCGTCCACGGGGGCAGCGGGCGGTCGGTCCCGAGCCGATCGAGCGGCGCAGCGTGACGCCGCGGATCCCGCGAGCGAGAAGTCGTCCGAACCCGCTGGTGACACGGCTGCCGATGAGGCGGAGGAGGTGGCGCCGCCCACGCCCTTCACCCAGCAGCTCGGCCGCATCACGATCGGGATCCTGGCGGCCTTGTTCGGGGTCTTCGCGGTAGCCAACAGCCAGCGCGTCGACTTCTCCTGGGTCTTCGGCGAGACCACGGTCCGTGCCGCTGCCGATGGCGAAGGAACCGTCGGTGGGGTGCCGCTGATCGTGCTGCTGCTGGGCGCGTTCGTCGTCGGCGCCCTCGTCGCCTTCCTGACCGAGCTGTACGTCAGTCGGAGCCGTCGCGCTCGCAAGGCCGCGCAGCAGGGCGGTGGTCGGCGCGAACACGGGTGAACCGTCGTCGCGCCGGCCTCCGCGGAGCCTGCGTCCGCTCCGGCTGAGGTCTTGCAGCGATGTGACCATGAGGCGGTCCTTCCGCTGCAAAGCCTGGCGCCGGTGGCGATCACGGGGTGCCGGCCGGTCGTCATCCGGTGGCGCTCAACCGGGACGCAACGGGCGTCAGCCCGTGGCGGCCAACCGGTACCCGCCGAGGAGTCGTGGGAGCAGCGCCGCGGTCGCCGCCCCAAGCTCCATCTCGTGCAGCGCCGCGAGGTCGGTGAAGGTGTCGACGTCGTGGAACAGGCCGTCGCGGTCCAGGGTGCGGGCCGACACCCCCGCGCGGGACGCCAGGTCCAGGTGGCGCCGAGCAGAGCCCGGCCCGTACGCCGTCGGGATGACCGACGCCGGTCGGCGCAGCAGGGCACCCGTTCCACCGGCCGCCGTCGGGGCCACCACCACCTCGGCGTCCGTCTCGAGCAGCGCGGTCACATCCTCGGCGCGTAGACGTGGCAGGTCGGCGGCGACCACGAGGACGTCCTGCTCCACACCGACCCGCCGGCACGCCGCCGCCAGAGCAGCGTTCAGGTCGGGTGCGTCGGGCGGGTCGACCACCGCTACCAGGCCGAGGTTGGTGGCCACCTCGACGGCACCCGCACCGCCGGCGGCCACGACCACCTCGGTCACCCCACCGTCCTCGAGCGCACCCATCACGTCGCGCAGCATCGCGACGGCGAGCGCCGCCCGGGCGTCTCGCGAGAGCACCGTCGCCAGGCGTGTCTTCCCTGCGCCGGGGGCGCGCAGGGGCACCAGAGCCGTGGGAGCGATCATGGTGCGAGGCTAGCCCGGCGACCCACCGGGCCCGGCTAGGGTGGCTGGCATACGCGCATGCGTGGGAGGAGCCGGGTGGGTCAGGTCGCGGTGATGGGATCGGGTTCCTGGGGCACCGCCTTCGCGGCGATGTCCACGGACGCTGGCGAGCAGGTGACCCTGTGGTCCCGCCGTGCGGAGGTCGCCGCGGAGATCAACACCCAGCACACCAACGCCGGCTACCTCCCCGAGGTCACCCTGCCGACGGGGCTCGGGGCCACCGATGATCCGGCGGCAGCGCTCGATGGGGCCGAGGTGGTGGTGCTCGCCGTGCCCTCGGTCGGCATCGAGGACCAGCTCGCCGCCTGGGGTGACGTCATCCCTGCGGAGGCCACCCTGGTGAGCCTCATCAAGGGTGTGGACGTGGACACCCTGCGCTTCGGCAGCCAGATCATCGCCGAAGCACTGGACTGCGATCCCGGGCGCGTGGTCGTGGTCAGCGGCCCCAACCTGGCCCGGGAGTGCGCCGCCCGGCTCCCCGCCGCGAGCGTGGCCGCCAGCCCGCAGCTCTGGCGGGCGGAGCGGGTGCAGGCCGCGGTGATGGCCCCCTACTTCCGGGTGTACACCAACCAGGACAAGGTCGGTGTCGAGGTGGCGGGTGCGGTCAAGAACGTGATCGCCATCGCCGCCGGTATGGCGCACGGGATGGGCTACGGGGACAACACCAAGGCCGCGGTGCTGACCCGCGGTCTCGCGGAGATGACGCGGCTCGGGGTAGCGCTCGGCGGCCAGCCCCTGACCTTCGGTGGACTGGCCGGCGTTGGGGACCTCGCCGCGACCTGTACCTCGCCGCAGTCGCGCAACCGCACCGTGGGCGAGCGGCTCGGTCGGGGCGAGGCGCTGTCCGACATCATCGACTCCATGAACATGGTCGCCGAGGGCGTGAAGTCCTCACGGGCGCTGCTCGGGTTGGCGGAACGCGCCGGGGTGGAGATGCCGATCACCCAGGGCGTCGTGGCGGTGTGCCACGGCGGGCACGATCCGACCCAGCTCGTCGGGTTGCTGATGTCCCGCGAGGCCAAGCCGGAGATCTACGGTCTGTGAGCGGATCGCGGGGTGCAGCGGCCACGCGGCCGGTACCGGAGGGGTGGAAAGGCGGGGTCCGGTGAGCGACATGGGACTGGTGGTGGTGCTGGATGGCCCCACGATGGTCGGCAGGACCACGACCCTGCACGGTCTGCAACGGGCCTGGCCGGAGGTGCGGTCCGGGCCGCTGCTCGAAGCGGGTCTGGACGCGGCACTGGCCGCCTTCGGGCCGAGCGCCCGGCGCTGGGCCGAGCTCGTGCTGCCGAGCGCGCCACCGCCGGACGCCGCCCACCCCCGGGTGACCTGGGGGCCACTGGGTCGTGAGATGGTGGCTGGCATGCACCGCGTTGCGGCGGCCTGGGCGCGGTCCGGGATGGACGTGGCGATGGATCACACCTTGTTCAACCACGCCACCGTCGCCGACCTCCAGGAGGCCACCGCGGGTCTCGAGGTGCTGCACATCGGCCTGACCTGCGACGCGGACGTCCTCGAGGATCGCGAGCGGGAGGCCGGCTCCCGCACCCGCGGCCTGGCCGTCGCGCAGCTGCGGGCGCGCCGCGACCAGCCGCCGCCCGACCTGCTCCTCGACACCAGCGAGACGACGACCGAGGAACTCGTCGACGCCATCCTCGCCGAGGTGGCAGCGCGCACACGCAGGTAGGGGCCTGCGCCGCACCGGCCGGGGGAGGGTGCCGGTCAGCCCGTGCAGCGCTGCGACGCCAGGCACGCCGACCGCTGGTGCCCACGGGCGGGCCGGCTTCGTGGTGTGCCAGCCGGCCGCCTCACTCCACCTCGATGCCCAGCGCCTGCATGATCTTGCTGGTCTGGGCCATCACGCCGTGGTCCAACTCCTGCGCGCCCGGACCCAACTCCTCTATACGGGACCACGCGTCGGCCACGTCCTCCGGCGAGGGGACATCGTCGAAGGTGGCGCCCGGCCCCTCCAACAGCGCGACGCGGGCCATATAGCCCCCACCGACGGAGAAGACCCGCCCGGTGTCGGTGCAGGACTCGCTCGCGAGGTAGGCGACCAGCGGGGACACGTACTCCGGTTCCAGACGGTCGAGCAGCGCCGGGGGCATGATGTCCTCGGTCATGCGCGACTTGGCGACCGGCGCGATGGCGTTGGCGGTGATCCCGTACTTCGCGCCCTCGACGGCCAGGGTGCGGGTCAGCCCCACGAGCCCGAGCTTGGCCGCCGCGTAGTTCGACTGCCCGAAGTTGCCGTACAGACCCGACCCCGAGGTGGTGGAGATGACGCGGCCGTAGGCCTGCTCGCGCAGGTGCGGCCACGCGGCGCGGGTGACGTGGAACGCCCCGAGCAGGTGCACCTGTACGACGGGATCGAGCTGCTCCTGGGTCAGCTTGGCGAAGGAGACGTCGCGCAGGATGCCGGCGTTGTTGACGATGATGTCGACGCGGCCGAAGGCGTCGATCGCGGTCTGCACGATCGCCTGTCCCCCCGCCCAGGTGTGGACGCCGTCGTGGTTGGCCACGGCCGCACCACCGGCTGCGACGATCTCCGCCACCACCTGGTCCGCCATCGAGGCGTCGGTCCCCGTGCCGTCACGCGCTCCGCCGAGGTCGTTGACGACGACCTTGGCGCCGCGTGCGGCCAGCAGCAGTGCGTGGCTGCGACCGAGACCGCCGCCCGCGCCGGTCACGACCGCGACCCGTCCGTCGAACTCGATGGCTGCCATCCGTGGGCCTCCCGCGTGTGCCGCCGGCCGCCCTAAGGGCCGGTCACCGTCGCCGCCGCAGCAGCGGCATCAGCGCCGGACCCTACTGCCGCGGTACCGGCGGCGGGAAACGGCAGGTGCAGCGCAACGGCGAGCTCGGTCGACGTCGGCGCACCGGGAACGACCCGCCCGTGGCCGCCCGCAGCTTCGTACCCCCGCGACAGGCCCTACCGCCGCACCCGGTCAGGACCGCCCATGATGCCCCTCGCACACGCACGCTGGTTCACCACCTCGGATCCCGACTACGACTGGTCCTTCGTCCTCGAGACCCTGTCACTGGTCATGGTCATCAGCGCGATCCTGCTCGCCGTCATCTGGCGCCTGGTGGCGCCCTTCTTCCCACGGCCGGAGCTGCGTCCGCTGGCCTTCCTCGGGCGTCTGGGGCCGTGGATCCCCCGTCTGCTGGCCATCCACGCCGGGGTCTCGCTGCTCGCGCTGGCTGCCCGGCTCGAGTTCCTGGTGCCGACCCTCGCGCTGCCGGACACCTGGTACGGCATCGCCCTGGGGATCCTGGAAGGTGTCGTCGGGGTGTGGCTGATCGCCGGCTGGAAGGTGCGCACGGCCGCGTGGCTGCTGGTCATCGCCGGGCCGCTCGGCATGGTCGCCTACGGCGTCGTGCCCATCATGGAGCGCGCGGACCTGCTGGCCGTGGGGCTCTTCCTCGCGTTGCTCCCACCGGACGACCATCAGGTCGGTGGGCGTATCACCATCGATCCCGAGCGGGTCCGGGCAGCGCTATTCGGTCTCCGGCTGCTGACGGGTAGCGCACTGATCATCCTGGCCTTCACGGAGAAGCTCGCGCGACCGGAGCTGTCGCTGGAGTTCCTCGACCGCTATCCCGCCTTCAACGTGCTGCAGCTGCTGGGCACCCAGTTCGGCTTCGAGGTCAGCGACCTGGTGTTCATCCAGTTCGCCGCCGGCGTGGAGATCCTCTTCGGCCTGCTGTTCATCTCCGGCGCCCTCCCCCAGCTGGTCGTCATCGCCGCTGGCATCCCGTTCAACGCGACCCTGTTCTTCCTCGGTGCAACCGAGCTGATCGGACACCTTCCGATCTACGGAGCGATGCTCGCGCTGCTGGTCTACGGCAGCCGACCCGACACCGCGCCGGTGTGTTCCTGGCTGCCGCGTCCTGACGGCAGGATGACCACCCTGCAGGCGGGCCGGGCACCCGCGACGTACCTGCGGTCGCGCTGACGCTCCGCCGTGGCGTCACTGGCCGGAGACCGCCGGCTGCGTGCTACCGGAGATGGGCCGCACGGGTCAGGTCGGCGAGAAGGCTGCGTCCGCCAGGTCGAGCTCCTTGTCGGCGCCCGCGCCCCGTGCGGCCGGGTCACAGGAGGCGGTGACGGTCACCTGCAGGCCCCCGTCGTTGTGCAACCGCATCGTGCCGCCATGCTGCGCTGCGACCGCGGCGACGAACGTCAACCCCAGGCCGAGCCCCGGCTGTGGGTGGTCCGCATCAGCGCGGTAGAACGGCTCCTGGACGTGCCCGAGGTCGCCGAGGTCCAGCCCCGGGCCCTGGTCGTGGACCCGGAGCACCCAGCTCCCACCGCCGTTGTGCAGGGACAGCCGGATGGTGCTGCCCGGCGCGTACTTGTCGGCGTTGCCCAGCAGCTCGGCGACCATGCGTCGCAGGCGGGCCTCGTCGGCCCGTGCGAGCACGGGTCCCGGCATCTCGAGCTCCACCCGGTCGGCGATCCCTGAGGCACCGACGGCCTCCGCCACCAGATGCCCGACCTCCACGATCTGGTGCGGGATGTGCCGCTCGGACGGCGCACCGGCACCACCGAGGTTGACGACATCGTCGAGGAGCGAGGAGAGGCGTGTGGACTGCTCCATGATCGCCCGCTCCAGCTCCGACCGCACGCCCAGGCTGAGCTCGTGCGCGTGTCGGCGAAGGGTGTCCGCTCCGCCGGTGATCACCGTCAGGGGTGTGCGGAGCTCGTGCGAGATGGAGCTGACGAAGGTGTCGCGCAGGTGCACCACATCGCGGAGCTGCTGCGCGGCGGCACGCTCGGTGTTCGCGACACCGGCCAGCGCGCGCTCCCGCTGCTCACCTTCGGTCACATCCATCAGCAGCGCCTGGAACAGCGGGCGCTTGGCGTCGGGCCCCACCAGCGACCCGGTCAGCTCGACCGCTCGGCGCTCGCCGCCTGGACGCAGCACGGTGAACCGCTGAGGCCACGGCCCCCGGTTCGGCTCGAGGAAGATGGACTCGAGGCGGGGTCGCTCCTCGGCGAGGATCACGCGTCGGAGGAGGTCCGGGTCGGCGAGGAACGCGGCTCGCGGACGGCCGGCGATGGCGGACACGCCGTGGTTGACGAACACCACACGCCGAGGGTCGCCGAGTTCGAACAGCAGCACCCCGTGCGCACTCGCCGCAGCCAGCTCCTCCCATCCACGTCGGCTCGTCGCCGCATCACGCAGCGCGCGTCGCACCAGCAGGACGCTGCCGAGTCCGACCAGCACGACGTAGGACACCGACACGATCGTCCGCACCGTCGTGCGCGGGAGCTCCAGTTGCGCAGCGAGCGCCGCCGACCACCAGGGTGCGAGGAGCACGACCACGGTGGTCAGCACCACGGCGCAGACCAGGACGGCGCACACCCCGAACGCGTCCGAGCGTTCCCGTCTGCGCATCCTCTGCAGGTCCGGTGTGGTCATGAGGGCTCCCATGGCGGTGAGGAATGTAGTCCTGAGTGCGCTGTTGTCCAGATGAGAGTCCTCTGAGCAGCATGTTGCTGATGTTGCCGCTGTACGGTGACGTGGTCCGTGAGGTGCGTGCCGGGGCCTCGCACGCCGGTGTCGGTCGACGCCGTTAGGCTGCGGGCCGCCTGACGACCGCCCCGACCCGGAGCGCCCGTGGAACCCGCCCTGTCCCGGTTGTCGGGCGGTTTCGCCACGCGTGCCGTCCGTGGCGCCGTCCAGCTCCCGGAGGTCAGCGAACGGCCGGTCTCCGCACCCATCTGGCTGTCGTCCACCTGGGGTGTCACACGCTCGGAGGAGCTGGGGGAACTGCTCACCGACCGGCGCGATGGCTACGTCTACGGCCGCTACGACAACCCCACCGCCACCACGCTCCACGCGGTGGTCGCCTCCCTGCACGAGGCGGAAGCCGCCTGGTCGCTGGCCTCGGGGACCGCGGCGCTGCACGCCACCCTGGACGTGCTACGGGGCTCCGGCCGGGTGCTCGCCACCTCGCTGCTCTACGGCGGGACGTGGGCGCTGCTCCGGCGGTTGGAGCGGGACGCGGGCTGGAAGGTCGATCACGCGCCCCTGGTGACCGTCGACGACCTCGATGCGGCGCTGACCCCCGAGCACACCGTGGTCCATGTGGAGACCGTGGCCAACCCTGCCACGGTGGTCTGTGATCTTCCCGCGATCGCCGCGCGTTGCAGGGAACGTGGCGTGGAACTGGTGGTCGACAACACCTTCGCCTCCCCCTACCTGTGCCGCCCCACCACCCTCGGGGCCGCGGCGGTGGTGGAGTCCGCGACGAAGTTCCTTGGTGGCCACGGCGACGTCGTCGCGGGGGTGGTCGCCGGCGACCGCACCCTCGTCGAGCGCGTGCGGACCCACGCCTTCGAGCTGGGGGCCTCCCTCGGTGCCTTCGAGGCCTGGCTGGTGCTCCGCGGCATCCAGACCCTCGCCCTGCGCGTGCGCGCCGCCACGGCCAACGCTGACGCCTGCGCGCGTGAGCTGGTCGCGGCGTCAACCGCTGGCGGAGACGTCGAGGTCGTGCGCTACCCGGGCCTGGCGGACCACGCCCAGCACGCGCTCGCGACGCAGCTGTTCGAGGGCCGTGGCTACGGCGCGCAGCTGTCCTTCGAGCTCCCGTCCCGCACCGCGGCGGCGGCCTTCGCCGACGCCTGCCGGGTCTTCGTGCGGGCATCCTCGCTGGGAGGGACCCACTCGCTGGTGCTCCACCCGGCCTCTACCAGCCACCGACAGCTCGACGATGTCGCGCTCGCGGCCGCGGGCCTTGGTCCCGGCACGGTGCGGCTGTCGCTCGGTATCGAGGACGAGGCCGACCTGCTCGCCGACCTTGACCGGGGTCTGGCTGCCTCCCGGCAGGTGGTTGCGACCGAGGCCACCCCGACCATGGACCCCCCGATCGCGGAGACGACGTGAAGCGTGTACTGCTGCTGTTCGGTGGCCGGTCGGCGGAGCACGAGGTGTCGTGCCTGTCCGCAACCTCGGTGCTGCAGGCGATCGACCGGACGCGGTACGAGGTCGTCACCGTAGGCATCACCCGCGACGGTCGGTGGACGCTGGCCGACGGCGTCCCAGCGGCTGCTGGCGACCGCGCGCTCCCGGAGGTCGATGAGGATCGCCCGACCGCCGCGCTGGTGGGTACCCGGAAGGGGCCCGTGCTCGTGCAGCTCGACGATGCCGGTGGGCGGGTCGCCACGGTGGGGGCGATCGACGTCGCCTTCCCCGTCCTGCACGGTCCCTGGGGCGAGGACGGCACGGTGCAGGGCATGCTCGCAACCGTCGGCGTGCCCTACGTCGGCGCGGACGTCACGGCCTCCTCCATCGGTATCGACAAGGGGGCGATGAAGGCGGCCTTCGCGGCTGCCGACCTTCCCCAGCTCGGCTATCTGACCGTCCACCGCAGCCGGTGGGCCAACGCAGCTGATGACGTCTTGACGGAGCTGCTGGATCGACTTCCGCTGCCGTGGTTCACCAAACCGGCCCGCCAGGGGTCCTCCATCGGGATCAGCAAGGTCAGCGCCATCGGGGAACTGGACGCCGCCATGACCGAGGCCCTGCGCTACGACGACGTCGTGGTGGCCGAGGAGGGGATGGTCGACGCGCGGGAGCTGGAGGTCGGCGTGCTCGGTGACGCGGATATCGAGGTGACGCGTCCGGGTGAGATCCTCCCGAGCCACGAGTTCTACGATTTCGAGGCCAAGTACCTCGACGCCTCCGAGCTGCAGGTGCCCGCCGAGGTGCCGGAGGAGGTCGTGCAGCGGTGCATGGCGCTGGCGCGGCGGGCGTACCGGGCGATCGGGTGCCGAGGGCTGGCTCGGGTGGACCTGTTCCTCTCCGCGGCGGGGGACCTGGTCGTCAACGAGATCAACACCATCCCCGGTTTCACGCCGGCGTCCATGTTCCCACGCCTGTGGGCGGCGGAGGGCGTCAGCTACCCGCAGCTGGTCGACCGACTGTTGTCGGCGGCACGCGCGGAGTGATCGAGCTGGGCGCCGCGACCCCGCCGGGGCGCACCGAACGCCGTCACCCTCACAGCTTGATCACCGGGCAGGTCAGGGTGCGGGTGATGCCCGGCACCGCCTGGAGCGCGGAGACCACCAGCTGCCCCAGCTCGTCGACGTTGGCGGCCTCGGCGCGCACGATGACGTCGTAGGGCCCGGTGACATCGTCCGCCGCGATCACCCCGGAGATCCCCGCAGCGCGCTCGGCGACCGAGGCGGCCGCACCGAGCTCGGTCTGGATCAGGATGTAGGCCGACACCATGACAACGCCTCCCGACCACGGCGTCCTCCCGCCGCGCCAGCGATGACACCGTAGGGCATCGCGAACATGCCGGGTAGGGGCGTGCGGCTCGTGCCGGGCGGTGGGGCGCTCAGGCCTTCATCGGCGGGCGGGTGACCTTGCCGGCCTTGATGCAGGAGGTGCACACATCGAGCTTGACGGTGCGGCCATCCACGAAGGCCTTCACCCGCTGGACATTGGGGTCCCACCGCTTCGAGGAACGACGGTGCGAGTGGGACACCTGCTTGCCGTACCACGGCTTCTTGTCGCAGAGCTGGCAGGTAGAGGCCATCGGGCTGCCTTCCAGGTGGTGCGTGGCGCGCGCTCGAAGGACCTGCACGGGGTAGCGCAGCACGGGCACGAAGGATGGATGCGGACGCATGGCAGGGCAACGCGGCCCCGCACGCTGCGCGAACGGTACCAGCCGGCCCGCAGCGCCACCACCGCAGCCCCGTCGGGACCGGACTGGTCGTCGCTACGCTGCGCGGCACCACGGGCCGGCCGGCCGCCGCCAGCGGGTGGAGCCGGGTCCGTTGCCCCTGGTGAGCGCCTGGTGGAGGGGAGCCGGAAGCGGTGCCGGAACGAGGTGGCGCGCCACTGTCCGCGCGGGAGTTGCCCGCGCTGTTCGACCACGTCCACGACGCGCTGCAGGCACGTCGCGACGCCATCGACGACCTGAACGTCTTCCCCGTCCCCGACGGCGACACCGGCACCAACATGACCCTGACGGTCCGTGCAGGGCGGGACGCGCTGATCGCGGGTCGAGCGGACCGGCCAGCGGGCGGGCGGGACGCGCTGGCCCGCGAGGTGATCCGTGGTGCCGTCCGCGGCGCGCGGGGCAACTCCGGGGTCATCATCAGCCAGGTGGTCCGTGCCGTCGTCGAGGTGACCACCGGCGAGCAGGCCGTCGACGCAGAGGTCTACGCCCAGGCCCTCGAGCACGCCCGCGACCTCGCCTACGAGGCCGTGGCGGAGCCCGTGGAGGGCACCATCCTGACCGCCATCGCCACCGCGGCTGCGGCCGCCCGCGCGGCGGTCGATGACGGTGCGGACCTGACCGGTGCCTCCGTGTCCGCGTGCGCGGCCACCGCCGTCGCGGTGGAGCGCACCCGTGAGCAGCTCGAGGTCCTGCAACAGGCCGGGGTGGTGGACGCCGGCGCCCGGGGGTTCGAGGTGCTGCTGGCCGCCGTCCACGGCCACCTCACCGGCGAGGACCCGCCCGTCGCCGTGGACCCACCGCGGGGCGTCACCGTGCGCACCGCCGGCCACGTCTGTCACGGCTCCCTCGCCCACCCCTACGAGGTGCAGTACCTGTTGGACGCCACCGACGCCTCCGCGGCGCCGCTCCGGGTGGCGCTGGAGCAGCTCGGGGAGTCGGTGGTCGTGGTCGCTGCCGGCGGGCTGCTGAACGTCCACGTCCACACCGACCGGATCGGGCCGGCGATCGAGGCCGGGCTGGCCCACGGACGGCCCTCGGCGATCGAGGTCGTCCACCTCGGTGAGCAGGTCGCCGAGCGCGACGCCATCCGGGTCACCACCGAGGCGGCCCTGGCCGTGGACACCACCACACGCTCGGTGTCGGACCGGGCCGGATCCCCGCGCACGATCGAGATGCTCCACACCGACCGCGCCACACACACCCCGGCCCCGCCGCAGCGGGAGGTGGCCGTGGTGGCCGTACTGCACGGCCACGGGGCGGTCGCCCTCGCCCGCTCGCTCGGCGCCGAGGTCGTGGACGGCACCGCAGGGTCCCTGCCGAGCGTCGCCGATCTCGTGGAAGCGGCGGTGGCGAGCCGGGCCCAGCAGGTGGTCATCCTGCCAGGCCACCGCAACGCCGTGGCCGCGGCCCGCAGCGCGGCGGAGGTCGTGGAGAGGGAGTACGAGCGCCACGTCGAGGTGGTGGATGCCGCCGCCTCCCCGCCGGCGGTCCTCGCCGCGCTGGCGCTGTGGGAACCCGATGCACCGGCCGCACGGGTCACCGCGCAGCTGATGGACGCTGCCGCGGCGGTGCGTGCCGGCGAGGTCGTCGACGCGATCCGCGACGCCGCGAGCCCTGCGGGCCCCGTCCGCGCCGGACAGCCCCTGGGGCTCGCCGACGGGCAGCTGGTGGTCGTCGACGACGATCCGCTCCGGGCCCTGCACGCCGTCTGCACGGCGCTGGAGGTGTCCACGGGCGAGGTCGTCACCCTGCTGCACGGCGCCAACGCCAGCGCGGCCGACCGTGAGGCTGCCGCCGCGCTCGTCACGGCGCTCGCCCCGGACGCCGAGGTGGAGGTCGTCGATGCCGGCCTCGCCCCGGCCCGCTTCTGGGTCGGCGTGGAGTGACCCACCACCTCGACGACCCCGTCACCGTCCTACCGGGCGTCGGGCCGAAGCTCGCGGGTCGGCTGGACGACGCCTTCGGCATCGCCACCCTGCGGGACCTGCTGGAGCACTACCCCCGCCGCTACCACGACGCCGGTGCCGTCCTCGACCTCGGCGAGGTGGAGGAGGGAGCCCCTGCCACCCTGCTGGGGGAGGTGCTCGAGTGGTCCACCCGTCGGATCCCACCCAAGGGCGCGCGCGCCCGGCCGCTGGACCTCGCCGAGGGGCGCGTCCGCCAGGCCAGCGGTGCGGTGTTCACCGTGACCTTCTTCAACCAGCGGTGGCGTCCCGCGACCCTGCCCGCAGGGACCGTCGCCGCCTTCAGCGGGACCGTGAAACGCTTCCGCAGCGACTTGCAGCTCACCAGCCCGGACGTGCAGACGCTGGGCACCGTCGCCGCCGGGACCGACGCCACCTCGGCGGCGGCGCGCCTGGATCATCAGCGGCTGCTGGCGGTCTATCCGGCCGTCGAGGGGCTTCCGAGCTTCAAGCTGAACGAGCTCGTCGGCGCCGCGCTGGAGCTCCTGCCGGCCATCGATGACTGGCTCCCGGCGCCCCTGCGTGAGGGCCAGGGTCTGCGCGATCTGGACGGCGCACTGCGTGCCATCCACCTCCCCGAGGACCACGCCGACCGGCACGCGGCCCGGCGCCGCTTGGCCTTCGACGAGCTGTTCAGCCTCCAGCTCGGCCTCCAGTGGCGTCGGGCCCGGTTGGAGGCGGGCACCGTCGGGTTGGACAACAGCCCGGTCGAGGGTGGCTGGGCCGCGCGGTTCCTCGCGGAGCTGCCCTTCGGGCTGACCGGCGCGCAGGCCCGCGCGCTGGCCGAGCTCGGTCGGGACCTCGGGGGGAGCCGGCCGATGCACCGGTTGCTGCAGGGCGACGTCGGCTCGGGCAAGACCGTGGTGGCGGCCTGGACGATGCTCGCCGCTGTCGACCGGGGCCGGCAGGCGGCGTTGATGGTGCCCACCGAGGTGCTCGCGGAGCAGCACCACCGCACCCTGACCGAGCTGCTGGCACCCCTCGGGGTCAACGTCCTCGACGGCCTGCGCGTGGCGGCGCTGACCTCCTCCACCCCGGTCACGCAGCGGCGCCGCATCCTCTCCGAACTGCTGACCGGCGAGCTCGACCTGATCGTCGGCACCCACGCCCTGCTGGAGGAGGGGGTCCGGTTCGCGGACCTCGGCGTGGTCGTGATCGACGAGCAGCACCGCTTCGGGGTCTCCCAGCGCGTGCAACTGAAGGAGAAGGCCGGTACCGGCGGTACCGGGGAGGTCGCCGGTGCGGCGACCGCACCCGACGTGCTCGTCATGACGGCCACCCCGATCCCGCGGTCGCTGGCGCTGACCCTGTACGGCGACCTCGACGTCACCGTCCTCGATGAGCTGCCACCGGGGCGTGAGCCGATCACGACCCAGCTCATCACCCCCGCCGAGGCCTACCGACGTCCGCGTCTGGAGGCGTTCCTGCGCACCGAGGTGGCCCAGGGCCGCCGGGCCTACGTGGTCTGCCCCTTCGTCGAGGAGAGCGAGGTGCTGCCCGGCAAGGGGGCGGTACAGGAGCACCGCCGGCTGGCACGGGAGGTGTTCCCCGAGCTCGACGTCGCCCTGGTCCACGGTCGTCTCTCCGCCGCCGACAAGGACGCCGCCATGACCGCCTTCCGCACCGGCGCGGCGCAGGTGCTGGTATCCACCACCGTCATCGAGGTGGGCGTCGACGTGCCCGAGGCCACGCTCATGGTGATCGAGGACGCCGAACGGTTCGGGCTGAGCCAGCTCCACCAGTTGCGGGGTCGGGTCGGGCGTGGCGGCGGCCGCAGCTTCTGCGTGCTGTTCGCCGGCTGGTCCGCGGAGCTGACCGAGGAGGCGGGTGCGCGCCTCCACGCGGTGGCCGACACCACCGACGGGTTCGCGCTGGCCGAGGCCGACCTGCGGCTGCGTGGGGCCGGGCAGCTGTTCGGCTCCGCGCAGTCCGGGCTGCCGGACCTGCGCCTCGCACGCCTCCAGGAGGACGTCGATCTGGTCGCCGACACCCGCCGGTTGGCGACGGAGGTGGTCGCCCGCGACCCCGAGCTCTCGGCGCCCGAGCACCAGAGCCTGCGCGAGGAGGTGCTGCGCCGCTACGAGGGTGGTCTGGAGGCCTTCACGGCCCTGGAGACCGGCTGAACCGGCCGATCGCACACCCGGCCGGCAGCACGGCCACCTGTGCCCCCGTCCACGCCCTGCAGGGTCGGGTGTGGCGGCCCGAGGTCGCCGTCACCGTGCCAGAGCGCTGCCCGACACCTGCAGCGGGGGCCGGCGCGGCGCCTGCAGCCGTCCCGACAGCTGCGAGGCGGTGACCTCCTGGTCCGCTGCGCCGTCGAGCTCACCGCGGTGCAGGCGCAGGGTGCCGTTGACGCCGTGCAGCACGAGTGGATCGACCGCGGCGATCTGGGTGGCCCGCTCCACGGTGTAGTCGCCGGCCGCGCCGATGACGTGCAGACGTGTCCCATCGCGGACCAGGCTGATCCCGTCGCGGTGCACGACCTCAGGCGTCGGTGCCGTGGGCAGGTCCAGCGGCGCCGTGCTGGCGGTCGCCGGGTCCACGAGCCAGGCGTCGCGCGGGTCGGGGCCGGAGAGCACCAGACCGTCGGCGCGGCGCATCGCGTCGACGCCGGAGGCGAAGCGCCCTGGTGGCAGCGGTGCGGTGGTCAGCGGCAGGATGGTCGGCAACGCCGTCGAACCGCCCGCCCGGCGACCGCTGCGGACCGTCAGCGTGGAACGGTCGCTTCCCCCGCCCTCCGGGAGCTCAGCGACCACGACCCGTCGGCCTGCTGCGGCGATCACGGTGCGGGCCGGCTCGGCCACCGCCACCGCCCCGAGGGCGGTGCCGTCCCGGTCGAACAGTTCCACCCGGTCCGCCAGGGTGATCGCGAGCACGCCGTCACGCACCCCGGCGGCGACCGCACCCGGTCGGGTCCGTGCGAAGAGTTCGCTGCCGTCGCGAGCGCTCAGCACCGACACGGCGCCGGTGTCAGGATCCAGCAGCGTGGTGCCGTCGACCTGCCGCCCGTCGAGGTCCTCCTGCCAGCGCACGTGGCCGTCGGTGGCGTCGAGGCGCACCAGCTGGTCGTCAGCGACCGCGAGCAGCGGTGCCGTCGTGGAGGTCGCCGGGCGGTCCTCGCGGACCGGCTGCTCCACATCGGTGTCGAACCGGACCTCGCCCTGATCGCTGAAGCCCACCACCCGGAAGCCTCTCTCGCCGCGGCCGCGTTGGCGACCGGTGGCGATCAGCTGCCCGTCGTGCCGGCGCAGGTCGTTCACGTGGGTGGGGGCGACGTCCACCTCGCCGAGCACCCGGCCCGTGGATGCGGCGTGGATCCGCACCCGTGTCCCGTAGGCCAGCGTCAGGGTGCGGTCGTCGAGGTGGAAGGCGGTCACCACCTCGGCGGGGTCCCACACGCGCATGTCGTCGTGGCTGTGGCGCCACAGCCAGCGGCCGGTGGCCTCCTCGACGGCGATGATCTCCTCGAAGCGGATCTGCACCAGCCGACCGTCGGCGATCGCCATCGGTTGGTGATCCAGCACGGTCGAACGCCAGGCGGCGCACCCTTCCTGGTCGCAGGTCGGTGAGCGGTCGTCCGCGTCCACCGGTGCCTCGGCCAGCGCCCCCGGGTGGGTCCCGGGGCTCGAGCGGGCGCCCGGAGGACCGTTCGGCTGCTGGACCGCTCCGTCGCCTTCGACGCCGCGGTCCAGCGCGAGCTCGTTCCCGGGGTCGCTGAGGTCCACCCGCGCATCAGCCGGGTCCTGCGCCTGCCCGCCGCCGGCCCCCTGGAACCACTCACCACCCACGACCAGGGTGACGGCGACCGCGGCGAGCGCCAGCAGGAGCGCCGGCGCCGGCGTCCGTCCCCGGCGCGGTGACCGCCCGGAGGGCGCCGGGTCCGCTTCCCCGTCGGCGGCGCCCATGACGGGGTGCGTCCCCGTACGCCCCCCACAGTTCGGGCACCACCGCGTGCGACGGGGCAGATCTCCCGTCCCGCAGGTGGCGCAGCTGGTCCCTCGTCCCACGACGATCGCCGGTCCGTTCCTCGCGCTAGCGTGCCCGTGGTCCATCCGGTGCCCACCAGGGTGCCGGTTCGGCGCGGCAGGGGGAAGCGTGGCGCAGCGGTTGGCGATCGTGACCGGTGCCTCCTCCGGGATCGGGGAGGCCACGGCGGCACTGCTCGCGTCCCGTGGGTGGCGCGTGGTCGCGGTGGCCCGCCGCCGCGAGCCGCTCGAGCGGCTGGCCGCCCGCGCGGCGGCCGTGGGCGCCGGCGAGGTGGTGGTTGAGCCGCTGGACGCCGCCGATCCCGACGCGGTCGCAGGGATGGCCCTGCGGGTCCGGCAGCGTTACGGCACCCCGGGGGTGCTGGTGCACAGCGCCGGCGCCGGCGTGTGGCGGTGGCCGGAGGACACCCCACCCGCGCTGATGGAACAGCTCCTCGACGCACCCTTCCGTGCCGCCTACCACGTCACCTACGGCTTCCTCGACGCGATGCTGGCCGAGGGCAGCGGGGTCATCGTGCACGTGGGCTCGCCGGCATCCCTGGTGCCGTGGCCGTCGGCGACGGGCTACACCGTGTCGCGCTGGGCGCTGCGCGGCTACCACGAGGCCCTGGTCCAGGACCTGCACGGCACAGGTGTGCACAGCTGCCACGTGCTCTTCGGCGAGGTCGACACCGCCTACTTCGAGGTGAACCCTGACAGCCGCGAGCACATCCCGTGGCTGGGGAGGTTGATCCGCACGATCCCGGCCACGGAAGCCGCCGAGGTCATCGCCCGCACCCTGCACCGTCCCCGCCGGCTGGTGGTCCACACCCGGGTGCAGCAACTGGAGTACGCCCTGTGGCGGGTCTCACCGGGGCTGGTCTCCACCTTGGCGCGGGTCACGGGCCGACGCCGCGCCTGACCCACGCTCGCCACCACCCGCCGGTCGCCACCACCCGCCGGTCGCCACCACCCGCCGGTCGCCACCACCCGCCGGTCGCCCCCACCCGCCGGTCGCCACCACCTCGACGTCGCCCCGGAGCCGCTGCGCACACCGGCCCGGCACTACGGTGCCGTGTGACCCGAGAGGGCATCCGCGACGACATCGGTGGGAGGGACGACCGTGGCTGAGATCGCACCCGGCACGCTGCTGTGGGAGCCACCCGCCGACGCGCGCGAGCGCAGCCGGATGGGCCGCTTCCTCGACCACGCCGAGGCGCTGACCGGCCGTGCCCTCCCGGACCACCACGCCGCCTGGCGGTGGTCGGTGTCGGACCTCGGCGTGTTCTGGCAGGCGATCGTCGACCACTTCGAGGTCGTCCTCGACGGGCCGGTGGCGGCGGTCGTGGACGGCGATCGGATGCCCAACGTCCGGTGGTTCCCGGGCGCGGCCGTCAACTACGCCGACCAGGCCCTGCGTCGCCGCGACGACACCCCGGCCGTCATCGCCCGGTCCCAGACACGCGACGAGGTGGTGGTGACCTTCTCGGAGCTCGCCGACCAGGTCGCCCGGGCCGCGGCGGGTCTGCGGCGGCTGGGCGTCGAGCGTGGTGACCGCGTGGTCGGCTACCTGCCGAACGTGCCGGAGACGATCGTCGCCTTCCTCGCGTGCGCGTCGATCGGCGCGGTGTGGTCGTCGTGCGCGCCGGAGTTCGGCACCCGGGCGGTGGTGGACCGCGTCCAGCAGATCGAGCCGAAGGTCCTGCTGGTCGTCGACGGGTACCGCTACGGGACCAAGGAGGTGGACCGCAGCACCGAGGTGGCAGAGATCCGTGCCGCGCTGCCCACCCTGCAGGCCACCGTCCTGCTGCCCTACCTCCGCCAGGATGCGGCGTCGGCGGCCGCAGCCGTGCCCGACGCGGTGCCGTGGGAGGAGCTGCTGGCCGAGCCCGCGGAGCTGGCGATCGAGCACGTGCCCTTCGACCACCCCCTGTACGTGCTCTACAGCTCCGGCACGACGGGGCTGCCGAAGGCCATCGTGCACGGTCACGGCGGGATCCTGCTCGAGCACCTGAAGATGCTCGCGCTCCACCACGACCTCTGGCCGGGGGACCGGTTCTGCTGGTTCACCACCACCGGCTGGATGATGTGGAACTACCTCGTCTCCGGCCTGACCGTAGGTGCCACGGTGGTGCTGGTCGACGGCGACCCCGGCCACCCGGACCTCATGGCGCTGTGGCGCCTGGCGGAGGAACTCGAGCTGACCATGCTCGGGGTCGGGGCGCCCTTCCTGCTCTCCTGCCGCAAGGCCGGCCTCCGCCCCGGCGCCGAGCTCGACCTCTCCCGGCTGCGCTCGGTCGGCTCCACGGGCGCGCCCCTGCCCGCCGAGGGGTTCGCGTGGGTGTACGAGCAGGTCAGCCCTGACGTGCTCCTGTCCTCGGCGTCGGGGGGTACCGACCTGTGCACCGCCTTCGTCGCCGGGTCGCCGCTGCTACCGGTGCACGCCGGTGAGATCCCGGGCCGCTGTCTCGGTGCGAAGGTGGAGGCCTTCGACCCCACCGGCCAGCCGGTGGTCGGGGAGCGCGGCGAGCTGGTGCTGACCGCCCCGATGCCGTCGATGCCCGTCGGTTTCTGGGGCGACGAGGACGGCTCCCGGTACCGGGCCGCCTACTTCCAGGACTTCCCCGGGGTGTGGCGTCACGGCGACTGGATCGAGATCACCGCACGCGGCAGCTGCATCATCACCGGCCGGTCCGACGCCACCCTGAACCGCGGTGGCGTGCGGATGGGGACCGCGGAGTTCTACTCGGCGGTGGAGGCGCTGGACGAGGTCGCCGACGCCCTGGTCGTCCACCTCGACGGCCCCGAAGACGACGCCGGACGGCTGATCCTGTTCGTGCAGCTCAGCCCTGGGGTTGAGCTTGACGGTGCGCTGCGGGGCGCGCTGGCGCGCACCATCCGTGCCGAGCTGTCGCCGCGCCACGTGCCGGACGAGCTGCACGTCGTGCCCGCCATCCCGCGCACGATCTCCGGGAAGAAGCTGGAGCTGCCAGTGAAGCGGCTGCTGGAGGGCGAGGATCTCGCGCAGGTCGCCAACCCGGGGGCACTCGCCGACCCGGCCGCCCTCGACCCCTTCGTCGTCCTGGCGGCCGGCCGGTCGGGGTAGCTGGGCTGGACCGGTCACACGAGCGGTTGGGTGCCGAGGGTGGTGAAGGTGAAGCCGCGATCCCGCAGCTGCGGGACCGCGGCTGCAACGCCTGCGGCGGTACCGCTGCCGGGATGGTTCATGTGGAGCAGGGCGATCGATCCCGGTTGCGCACCGAGCAGGGCCCGCTCCACCTCGGCGGAGGAGAAGGTCGCACCGGCGTCCCCGAGGACGTCGAAGTTCACCACCTCGAGGCCGAGCTGGTCGACCACCTCGACGGCGACCTCGTCGGCGTAGGCGGTGCCGGGGCGGAAGTGACGGGGTGCTTCGCCGGTCAGGTCCCCGAGGAGTCGCTGGCAGGTCACGACCTCCTCCACGACCTCCTGGACCGAGCGGGTGCCGCGGATGCCGTACGCCTGCTGTCCGGTCACCGACAGCGGGCGGTGCTCGGTGCCGTGGTTGGCCAGCTCGTAGCGGGGGTCGCGTGCGAGCTCCCGGGTCAGGGACCGGTTCGCAGCGATCCAGCGGGCGTTGAGGAAGAGGGTGGCCGGCACCGCGAGGTCGTCGAGGTGGTCGAGCAGGGCCGTGTCCACGCTGCTGCCGCCCGGGCCGCCGCAACCGTCGAAGGTCAGCGCGAGCACGCGCTCGTCGGTGTCGATGCGGGTGCGGATCCCGGTGACCTGCTCGCCCCACTCACGGGGGACACGGTCCTCGAGGCCGGGGTCCACCGCGTCGGCCGTGTCCGTTGGGTCCCCCGCGCGCTGCGACGCGTCAGGGTCCGTGGCCGCCTCGTGGGCGTCGTGGGCCGCCTCGGAACCGTCGCCCTCCTCGGCGTCGGACGCCGGTGGTCGTCCGTCACCCCCGCCGTCGCCGTGACCGCGTCGTTCCGCTTCGCTGCCCGACCGGGCATCCGGGGCCGGACGCGCTGCATCCACGGTGCGGTCGCGAACCGCGGCCTGCGGCTGGTCGGGCGGCGCCTCGGCGAGCCGCCCACAGCCGGATGCGACCAGCGCGGCGGTGCCGGAGAGGACCAGGAAACGCCGCCGGTCGAGCGTGCGGGGCGGTGGTCGCACCGATGTCTCCGGGGGTTGGCTGCCCCCGAGGCTACGGGACCCGGCCCCGTATCGGTCGGTCGGCATCGCTGGGTGGCCGGTCCGCGGACAGGTGCTCGGGGGGCGGCACCGCAGCGGCCGTGGCCGCAGCTCGGGGGGCGGCACCGCAGCGGCCGTGGCCGGAGCTCGGGCGGCACCGCAGCTCGGGCGCACCGCAGCTCGGGCGCACCGGAAGCTGTGCTGGTCCACAGCCCGGGCGCACCGGAAGCTGTGCTGGTCCACAGCTTCCGGTCGGATCGGGCCGCTTCACCCGACTCCGGGCTGCCAAGGGTGCCGGAAGCTGTGCTGGTCCACAGCTTCCGGCGGGCGTCCGGTCGGGTGGGGCTTCCGGCGCCCGTCGCGGGCCGGCCAGTGGACGCGGCAGCCCCCGTTAGGCTCGGCGGCCACCGCCGACGGAGCTCACCCCCGTGCCCGACCACGTCCCGACCGACCCCGCATCCTCCGGCACCACCACGCCGCCGCTCACCGACCCTGCATCCTCCGGCACCACCACGCCGCCGCTCACCGAGCCGGACTCCACGGCACCGCCGCAGGCGGAGCAGCGCCCCCACACGCTGACGCGGGTCGACGGGTCGGTCGTCGAGGACCCCTGGTACTGGCTGCGCGACCGGGAGGACCCGTCGACCATCCCCTATCTGCAGGCAGAGAACGCGCACACCGCCGCCCACCTCGCACCCCTGCAGCCGCTCCAGGACCGACTCTTCGCGGAGATCAAGGGCCGCGTGCAGGAGACCGACAGCTCGGTGCCGGTGCTGGACGGCGACTGGCTGTACTACCGCCGCACCCTCGAGGGAGCGGCCTACCCGATCCGCTGCCGGCGGCCCGCGCCCTTCGGGGTGCGTGACCCCCACCACCTCGACGACCACCTGCGCGCGCCCGTCGACCCCAACGACCCGCCGGACGACGAGGTGGTGATCTACGACCAGAACGCCGCCGCCGAGGGCCACGACTTCTTCCAGCTCGGCGGCTTCGCCGTCAGCCCGGACCATCGCCTGGCGGCCATCGCCACCGACACCTCGGGCGCCGAGGTGTTCGAGATCCGCGTCCGCGACCTGGAGACCGGGGAGGACCTCGATGACCTGATCCCGAAGGCCGCCTACGGCATCGTCTGGGGCAACGACGCCCGCACCTTCCTCTACACCGTCCCCGACGACGCGTGGCGTCCCTACCAGGTGTGGCGCCACCGCCTCGGCACCTCTCACGACGCGGACGAGTTGCTGTACGAGGAACGGGATGAGCGGTTCTGGCTGGGGGTGGGGCGCACCCGCAGCGACCGGTTCCTGGCGATCGGGGCCTCCAGCAAGGTCACCAGCGAGTGGTACCTGCTGGACGCCGACGACCCCACCGCCCGCCCGCGGCTGGTCGCGGAGCGCGAGCACGGCGTGGAGTACGACCTCGACCACCGCGGCGACCTGCTCTACCTGGTCACCAACGCCGACGGAGCGGAGGATTTCAAGCTGTGCGTGGCGCCCGTGGCCACCCCCGGGCGTGCGCACTGGATCGAGCTGATCGGCCACCGCCCGGGCATCCGCCTGGAGGCCGCCGACGTCTTCGCCGACCAGCTGGTCCTCTCCGAACGCAGTCAGGCCCTGACCCAGCTGCGGCTGTGCGACCCCGCCACCGGTGAGGGCGAACTGCTCGCCATGGACGAGGAGGTCTACGCCGCCGGCCTCGGCGCCAACCCGCGTTTCGAGACCCGCACCCTGCGCTTCGGCTACACCTCCCTGACCACCCCAGTCCAGGAGCTCGACCTCGACCTCGAGACCGGCGCGCGCCGCCTGCTCAAGCAGCAGCCCGTGCGCGGCGGCTACGACCGTGACCGGTTCGTGTCCTGGCGCGAGTGGGCCACCGCACCCGACGGCACGCAGGTGCCGATCAGTCTGGCGCGCCGGGCCGACGTCGCGCTGGACGGCACGGCACCCGCGCTGCTCTACGGCTACGGCAGCTACGAGATCTCCATGGACCCGTCCTTCTCGCCCGTGCGGCTCAGCCTGCTGGAGCGCGGGGTGATCTTCGCCATCGCCCACGTGCGTGGCGGTGGGGAGATGGGTCGGCGGTGGTACGAGGACGGCAAGTTCCTCGCCAAGCCCAACACCTTCTCGGACTTCGTGGCCTGCGCCGACCACCTCGTCGACCAGCAGGTCACCGCCCGCGATCGTCTCGCCATCCGTGGTGGGTCCGCCGGCGGGCTGTTGATCGGCGCTGCCCTGAACCTCCGCCCGGACCTCGCGGCGGCGGCGGTGGCCGAGGTGCCCTTCGTCGATGTGGTCACCACGATGTCCGACGCCTCGATCCCGCTGACGGTGATCGAGTACGACGAGTGGGGCAACCCCGAGGATCCCACCTACCTCGAGGTCATGGCCAGCTACTCACCCTACGACAACGTGGCCGCCGCGAACTACCCGGCGATGCTCATCACCGCCGGGCTGAACGACCCCCGGGTGCAGTACTGGGAGCCGGCCAAGTGGGTGGCGAAGCTGCGCCAGACCGCGACCGGGGGTGGTCCGATCCTGCTGCGCACGGAGCTCGGGGCGGGGCACGCGGGCCGGTCCGGGCGCTACGACGCCTGGCAGGACGAGGCCCGGGTGTTGGCCTTCGTGCTGCACCACGTCGGGGCGGCAGAGGCGCCGGTCACGGGGCCGCCCGTGTCGGGCGACGGTTGATGCGGATCATCGCGGGGCTCGCCAAGGGCCGCCGGATCAGCGCCCCACCGGGTGATGACGTCCGGCCGACCGGCGACCGCGTACGCGAGGCCCTGTTCTCCTCCCTGCAGCCGCTGCTACCCGGCGCACACGTACTGGATCTGTACGCCGGGAGCGGTGCCCTCGGCCTGGAGGCGGCCTCCCGCGGGGCAGCGCGGGTGACGCTGGTGGAGCGGGACCGCCGCACCCTGGAGGTGCTCAGGGCCAACGTCGAGGTGGTGGCGCTGCCGGGCGTCGAGGTGGTGGCCGGTGACGTCGCGTCCCTGCTCGCCGATGCGCGGTTGCCGGCAGCGCCCTTCGATCTCGTCCTGGCCGACCCGCCCTACCGACTGCCCGGCCCGGAGGTGGACGCGATGCTCCGCGCGTTGCTGGCGCAGCTGTCGGAGGGCGGTGTGGTGGTCCTGGAGCGGTGCAGCCGGGATGCCGCACCCGACTGGCCGCACGGCTACGCGTCGGCTCCCACACGTCGGTACGGCAGCACGGTGCTGCACCGGGCGCATCGGGTCGCCGGACCAGGATGACTAGCGTCCGCGGGGCGCTCGTGCCGCGCGATGTCCCTCGCCCCGGGGAGACGCGTCGTGCACCCGCGTCTGTCGTTCGGACCGCGCACCGGGCCGGGCGCACGTCCCCATCCCGATCGACCGAACAGGAGCCACCGTGAGCGTCGCGGTCGTCTGTCCCGGCAGTTTCGATCCGATCACCCTCGGTCACCTCGACGTCATCCGACGCGCAGCCGCCCGCTTCGACGCGGTCGTGGTGGCCGTGCTCGAGAACCCCCGAAAACAGGGCCTGTTCAGCGCCGAGGAGCGCATCGCCCTGATCGAGGCGGAGGTCGATGACCTCGCAGCGGTCACCGTGGAACGCTTCGAAGGGCTGCTGGTCGACTTCTGCACGGCACGTGGCATCCGCCTGGTGTGCAAGGGTCTGCGGGCGGTGAGCGACTTCGAGTACGAGCTGCAGATGGCCCAGATGAACCAGCGCATCGGCGGTGTGGAGACGCTGTTCATGTCGACCAGCCCCGAGCACTCCTACCTGTCGAGCTCGCTGGTCAAGGAGGTCGCCCGCCACGGTGGATCCATCGAGGGGACCGTGCCGCCCAGGGTCGCGGCGGCGCTGCACGCCAAGCTGGGATGATCCGGCGTGGCATGGTCCGCCGACCACGTGCGGGCCCGGTCGAAGGGCGGCGTCGGCGCCGGCTGTCGGCCTGCTCCGAGCGCTAGGCTCCTCGTGAGCTGCGGCGGTAGCACCGATCCGGACCCGGTCCGACGATGCGTCCGGCCGCGCCGACAGAGACCGCCCGGCCACGACCGCCGGACGCACGACGCGACCCGACGAACAGGGTGCACCATGAGCGACCAGCGCGGCGTTCCCCCGGACGTCGAAGCCAAGCTGTTCCAGCTCGAGCGGCTGGTCGGTGAGGCCAAGGCCGTGCCCCTTTCGGCGTCCGTGATGCTGAACCGGGCGGAGATCGACGGCCTGGTGGCCGACCTGCGGGAGGCCTTCCCGGACGAGCTCACCCAAGCGCGGTGGGTCATCAAGGAGCGTGACGACATCCTTGAGCGCGCCCAGCACGACGCCGACGACATCGTCGAGCAGGCCCGGGCGGAGCACGATCGGCTCGTCTCGGAACAGGAGGTGGTCCGTACGGCGCAGGATCGGGCAGAGGCGATCATCACCGATGCCCGTGAGCACGCCCGCCGCATCCGTCTCGAGGCGGAGGACTACGTCGACGCCAAGCTCGCCAACTTCGAGGTGGTCCTGCAGAAGACCCTGGGGGCGGTGGAACGCGGTCGCGCGAAGCTGCGTGGTGGGCTCGACTCGGACGCGCTCGGCGACGATACGGCGCACGAGGACGAGGTGGCCACGCCCGGAGAGGCCGACGACGCGGGTGCACTCGGCGGGACCGGGATCGATGTGCCGCTCGACGACGACCCGTTCGAGGCCGCTGACCCCTCCCGCTGACCCCTCCCGCTGGCCGCCCTCGCTGACCCCCTCGAACACGGCCCGGAGTGGGCGTGGCACGGTCCTGCTACCCTCAGCCGCCGGCCGCGCAGGCGGCCGCGCTACTGACGTGTCTGCCGGCCTCGCCGCACTGCACCGCGGCCCGTGGCACCCTTCCCGTCCCGATCCAGAGCGGAGCCCGCTGTCGTGCGCGTCCCGATCGTCGACCTCGTCGGCCACCCGGGTGAGACCCGGGGGTTGTCGCGTGCGGTCCCGGCAGCGGAGTTCGGCACCGACCCCTGGGGTCCGACGGTGGCATCGGTCCACGATCCCGTGGAACTCGACCTCCACCTCGACGCGGTCGTGGAGGGGATCCTGGTCCGCGGCTCGATCGGCTACCACGTGGAGATCGCGTGCGCCCGGTGCCTTGAGCTCGAGGCACACCAGGTCGAGGCGCAGGTCACGGAGCTGTTCGTCGATCCCACCCGGCGCGAGGAAGGCGAGGAGGATGATCCGGGCTACGAGTTGGTCGACGACCGCACGGCCCTCGATCTCTCCACGCTCGCCCGCGACGCCCTGCTGATCGATCTTCCCGTGCGGATGCTGTGCGACGATGCCTGCCGCGGGCTGTGCCCGGAGTGCGGCGCCGACCGCAACGTCGAGGAGTGCGGGCACCGACCGGGTGCCGGCCCCGATCCCCGTTGGGCCGCGCTGCAGGACCTCGATCTGCCGCCGGGCTAGGCCCGGCGGACCCCCCCGACCGCGGGCCGCCAGCCCAGCGTGACCTCCTTCCACCGACCAGCGACCACACCGACCCGTCAGGAGCCGTCATGGCCGTCCCGAAGCGCAAGTTGAGCCGTTCGCGGACCCGTCACCGCAAGGCGCAGTGGATGAAGACGTCCGCTCCCACCTATGCGGTCTGCAAGCGATGCAAGGCCCACACGCGCCCACACACCGTCTGCGCCACCTGTGGGACCTACGCGGGCCGCGAGGTCGTCGAGGTCGACTGAGCCTGCCGTGGCTGCGACCACCGATCCCGTCGACCGCCCCGGCGCGGCCGCGCTGGCAGCGACCCTGGACGTCCACTTCGACGACCCGGGCCTCCTGGAACGTGCGCTGACCCATCGTTCCTGGGCCTTCGAGAACGGCGGTGTGCAGCCCAACGAACGGCTGGAGTTCCTCGGCGACGCCGTGCTCGGGCTGGTGGTGGCCGACGAGATCTTCCACGCGCATCCGGAGGAGCAGGAGGGCCGGCTCGCCAAGGTGCGCGCCGCTGCGGTGAAATCCGAGTCCCTCGCCGCCGTCGCCAGAGCGATCGGGCTCGGGGCCTACCTCAAGCTCGGTCGCGGGGAGATCGGCTCGGGAGGTCACGACAAGGACTCGATCCTCGCGGACGGCCTCGAGGCCGTGATCGGCGCGGTCTACCTCGACCAGGGCTTCGCCACCGCCTACGACCTGGTGCAGCGGCTGTTCGCGGAGACCCTGTCCGAGCTGGCGGAACGCGGGGCCGCCCTCGACTACAAGACGAGCCTGCAGGAGCTTGCGGCGGCGCTCCACGGCGCCCTGCCCCGCTACGAGGTCTCCGAGCGAGGGCCGGACCATCTCAAGACCTTCACCGCCCGCGCGCTGGTCGACGATCGGGACGTGGGGCGCGGAGAGGGACGAAGCAAGAAGCAGGCCGAGCAGCGTGCTGCACGCGAGGCCTACCTGGCCCTCAAGGCTGCAGCGGAGGCTGACGGTCGAACGGTGGCGCTCGACTAGCGTTGGGGCGCGTGCCGACGGCGTGTGTGCGGCCCCGAGACCATGACAAGGACGTGACGTGCTCGAGCTGCCTGAGGTCGAGGTCCTGCGCAAGGACCTGGAGAAGGAGGTCGTCGGCAAGCGCGTGAAGGATGTGGACGTGCGTACGGCCGGGATCGTGCGCCCGCTGCACCGCAACCGGCCGGACTTCGTGACCGCGCTCGAGGGTCGCAAGGTGGAGGGTGCCCGTCGCCGAGGTTCGACGATCCTCCTCGATCTCGACCAGGACAAGACCTGGATCATCGATCCCGGTGAGGGCGGCTCGCTCCACCGCGAGACCGCCTCAGAGACGCCGGGTGGCGACACCCACCTCACCGTCAGCTTCACCATCGGCGGCGCCCTGCACCTCTCCGAAGGCGGCGACGAGCCGACGCTGTCCACCGGGGTCGTCGACCGGGAGCACGACCTCGAGTCCGCGGGGATCGCGCCCGACGCCCTCGATCTGCTCGACGACAACCCGACGTGGATGGAGTTCGGCCGTTTCCTGGCCGCCGCGGACAAGCCGCTGAAGCTGCTGCTGATCGACCCGAACTACGTCGTCGGGATCGGTGCGGTCTACAGCGATGAGATCCTGTGGGAGGCGGGGCTGCGGCACGACCACCCCTCGGCGACCCTCTCCACGCAGGAGATCCGCCGGCTCTACCGCGCGACCCAGGAGGTCATCGTCGCCGCGATGAAGGCCGCCGGCTCGAGCCTCGACGACGCCGAGGTGGAGCAGTTGGTCGATGACGAGGGGGAGTCGGCCGAGCACCTGCGGGTCTACGGGCGTGATGGCAAACCCTGTTCGCGTTGCCGGCGCCCCATCCTGAGAACCCGGCTCAAGAAGGGTGTGTACACCTACCACTGTGCACAGTGCATGATCTGATCCCGCTGAGGAGGTCGGCGTGCGCAACGAGCGCCTCATCGCCCGCCACGTCGTGGTGCACGGCCGGGTCCAGGGGGTGTTCTTCCGGGCCAACACCCGCGACCAGGCGCGTCAGGCCGGTGTGGTCGGGTGGGTTCGCAACCGCGCGGATGGCGCGGTCGAAGCCTGGCTGGAGGGTCCGGAGGCCGACGTCGAGCGGGTGCTCGGCTGGGTACAGGCCGGCGGCCCGAGCCGTGCCCACGTCGACCGTGTCGAGGTGGAAGAGCAGCCGCCCGGGGGGCACCGGCGTTTCGCCGTGCGGCCCGACGAGGTGTGAGCGCGGCCGACCCACAGCGCGCGCCGGAAGGTGGACCGTGCGGCCGGTGCACGGCTAAGATACGGGCACGGCAGAGGAGGCAGGGGCGCATGAGCAAGGCGTTGTTCGGGACGCACGCACTGCCCCCTGCCGTCCAGCTTCTCGACGAGGTACAGCGCCTCCGTGCCCGGGTAGCGGAGCTCGAGGAGGCGCTCGCGGCTGCCGAGGCGGCGGCCGCTGAGAACTCGGCGCCGGAGGTCGCTGACGCGGACCCGGTCCGCGCTCCTGCGGGACCCTGAGACCGCAGCGCTAGCATCCGCGCCCGCGCTGCGGCCACCGGACCGTGGTCGCGAACCCCGAGCCGTTCCCGAGCATCGTCGCGTGCGCGCCGTCACGTAGGCCACCCGGAGGTCGTGTGTTCCTCAGGTCCCTCTCGATGCGTGGCTTCAAGTCCTTCGCGGACCGCACCGCGCTGGAGGTCGAGCCGGGTATCACCGTGATCGTCGGACCCAACGGCTCGGGCAAGTCCAACGTCGTTGACGCCCTTGCCTGGGTGCTCGGTACCCACTCCGCGAAGAAGGTCCGGGGCGGGTCGATGTCGGACGTGATCTTCGCCGGCTCACCGGGTCGGGCCCGTGGCTCCCACGCCCGGGTGGAGATCACCATCGATAACGCTGACGGGCGCCTCGAGCGCGCCGGGCTCGGCACGGCACAGAGCGCCGGTGCCTTCAGCGAGATCACCATCGCCCGCACGATCCACGCCGAGGGCGACACCTCCTACCAGATCAACGGTGAGGAGGTCCGCGCGCTCGACGTGCAGGAGCTGCTCTCCGACACCGGCCTCGGACGGGAGCTGCACACCATCGTCGGGCAGGGCCAGCTCGATGAGATCCTGAACGCCAAGCCCGAGGAGCGTCGCCGCTACATCGAGGAGGCGGCGGGCATCCTCAAGCACCGCCGTCGCCGCGAGCGTGCGCTGCGCAAGCTCGAGCAGGTCGACGCCCACGTGGACAAGCTCAAGTCCGTGCTCCGCGAGCTCCGTCGCCAGCTACGACCCCTGGAGCGACAGGCCGAGGCGGCCGACCGCTACCACGCGCTGCAGTCGGAGCTCCGCGCGGTCCGGATCCGGATCGCGGCCGGGGAACTGGCTCGGCTGGAGCACCTCGCGGCGGAGGAGGGTCGCGGCGACGACGCGGCCGCCGTCGAACAGCGCGAGGTCGAGGCCAGGCTGACCGCCGCGCGGGAGCGCATGGCCGCGCAGGAGGAGCGGCTCGACCGGCTCCGTCCCGCCGCGGAGCGTGCCAACGACGGCTACCACCGCCTGACCTCGCTCGCGGAGCGGCTGCGTGGCACCTCGGACCTGGTGGAGGCGAAGCGGCGTCACCTCGTGGAGGTCGTCGAGGAACCGCTCGCGGGACGCCCTCCCGCGGAGTTGCGGTCCCAGGCGGAGCGCGTCGGGGCCCAGGCAGGGGAGCGAGCGGTGCAGCGCGACCGCGAGCGCGAGGCCCACGCGGCGGCACAGCAGCACCGTCGCGAGGCGGAACAGGCCAGGCGGGCCCACGAGCAGGTGCTGCAGGCCGAGCAGCGCCGTCGCGCCGAGGCCCGCGAGCGGGTCCTGCGCTGGGAGGGCGAGGTCTCCGCCCTGCGTGGCGCGATCGCGAACTCGGAGTCGGAACTCGGTCGGGTCGGTGCCGCCCTCGACGGCCTCGACGCCCGTGTCGCGGAGGCAGCCGGAGAGGTCGCCGCCGTCGAGGGCGAGATCCGCACCCTCGACACCGACGAGGTGGCGCTGACCGCCGCGCTGGAGGCGGCGGAGGACGCCGTCGCGGCGGCCAAGGCGCGGGTCGATCAGCTCGCCACCGAGGCTCGTGAACTCGAAGGGCAGCGCACGTCGAAGCTCGCCCGCGCGGAGGCCCTCCGGGCTGCGCTCGAGGAGGCGGACGGCGGGACGGCCGCACTGCTCGACGCCGGGCTGGACGGTGTCCTCGGTCCCGTGGCTGACCACGTGCGGGTCGAGGACGCCGAGGTGGCGGTCGCCGCGGGGATCGGCGCGCTCGGCGAGGCGGTCGTGGTCCGCACCCAGGAGCACGCCCGCCGGGCGGTGGCCTGGCTGCGTGACACCGGCGCCGGCGCCGCCGTGGTGCTGGTCGCCCGTGAGGACACCCGGCCGGTGGCGCCGGTGGACGAGGAGACCAGGGAGCGGTTGACGGCCGCCGGCGCCCGGCGGCTGTCCGACGCTCTCGCGCCCGCGGACGACGCCGAGGCCAGCGCCCAGGTCGTCGCGGCGCTGCGGCGGGCGCTGGAGGGCACCTACCTCGTCGACGACTGGGCCGTCGCGGTGCTGCTGCACGGACGCGACCCCCACCTGACCTTCGTCACGCCGGAGGGCGATCTCGCCGGGCCGCGGGGCTACCTCGCCGCCGGTTCGCCGGAGCGTTCCAGCGTGGTGACCGCCACCGCCGCCGACGATGCGGAGCGCGAGGCCGTGGAGCTGGGGGAGCGCCTGTCCGGGCTCGCGTCGCAGCGCGCGGAGGCGGACGCCCGCCTGGCGGAGGCCGAGGAGGTCCTCGGCGCGGCGACGGAGCGGATCAACGAGTCCGACGCACGCATCACGGGCGCAGCGGAACGGCTGGCCCGGCTCAACCGCGAGCTGCACTCCCTGAGCGACCAGCGCGAGGTCGTCGCGGCACAGCGCGACGAGCTGGAGCAGGTCCTCGAGCGGGACCAGCAGGCGCTCTCCGAGCTGCACTCCCGCGGCCCCGACGCTCCCGAGGAGGAGCCCGAGGTCGGGCCGGATGCCACCTCGACGGAGCTGGACGAGGCGGTCGAGCTGGCCCGGGAGGCGGAGCTGGACGCGCGCCTCACCCTGGAGCGCTCGGTTGAGCAGGTCCGCCACCTCGAGGAGCAGGCGGCGGCGCTGCGCCACGAGGCCGACGAGGTGGAGGCCGCACTGGCGGAGGCCGCCCGCCGTCGGGAGGCCCGCCGGCGCGGGATCGAGCGGTGCGGCGAGCTCGCGGTGGTGGTGCGCACGGCCCTGGAACGGATCGAGGGCTCCCTGACCGCCGCCGCGGCCGAGCGCGACCGCCTGCACGCCGAGGTCCGCGAGGCCGGCGCCGCCCTGTCCACCGCCCGGGAGGAGGCCGGCACGGTCCAGGAGGAGCTCTCGGCGCTGACCGAGCGACGCCACGCCGCGGACCTGCGCCGCCAGGACGTCACGACCCGGCTCGACCACCTCGTCGCCCGGATCCGCACCGAGCTGTCGCTCAGCCCCGAGGAGGTCCGCGCCGAGCACCCCGACGCCACCGGCGCCGACCACGAGGAGCTGACCGCCCGCGAGGACGAGCTGGTCCGCAAGGTCGGCCTGCTCGGCCGGGTCAACCCGCTGGCGCTCGAGGAGTTTAAGGCCCTCGAGGAGCGGCACGCCTTCCTCTCCGACCAGCTCGATGACCTCCGGCGGTCCAAGCGTGACCTCCAGGAGGTCGTGGTCGCCGTGGACGAGCGCATCCGGGAGGGGTTCCGCACCGCCTTCGACGACGTGGCGCACGAGTTCGAGCTGACCTTCTCCACCGTCTTCCCGGGCGGTCACGGACGTCTCGTGCTGACCGACCCTGACGACCTGCTCGCCACGGGCATCGAGGTGGAGGCCCGCCCGCCCGGCAAGAAGGTCACCCGCCTGTCCCTGCTGTCCGGCGGGGAACGGTCGCTGACGGTCCTGGCCTTCGTGTTCGCCATCTTCCGCGCCCGCCCATCCCCCTTCTACGTCCTCGACGAGGTGGACGCCGCCCTCGACGACGTGAACCTGCAGCGCCTACTGAAGGTGATCCGGTCCTTCCGCGGCCACGCCCAGATCATCATGGTCACCCACCAGAAGCGCTCCATGGAGATCGCCGACATGCTGTACGGCGTCACCATGGGCCACGACGCGGTGACCAAGGTGGTCGCCGAGCGGCTGCGCCCGGGTGACAGCTCGCCGGCCGCCTTCGAGGACCGTGCAAGTGACGAACCCACCGAGGCGGTGCTCGAGGAGGCCTCGAGCACCGCCTGAGCCGCCGGGCCGAGCGGCCGGCAGGGCGCCCTCCAACCCACCCACCACACGCTGCAGCCCGCACCCGCCCCACCCTCCACCCGTGCCCGGCGTGACAGCCGGCCGCTCCACCCGGTCTCCACGAGGTTCCGCATGTACATCCACGCGAGCGAGCTGCACCACCTGGCCGTCACCGGCGGCGCCGAGTTCGACCCGCTGCTGATCGTGATCGCCGCCGCGGTGCTCGGTGGTGGACTGGTGGTGCGCAACGTCGTGCGGTCCCGGTCCCGCGGTGATCGTGGCCCGGACACCGTCGAACCCGGCGCCGACCAGGACGGCGGCGGCACGGCCACCCGTACCGACGGGCCCACGGATGCCCCGTCCGACACCTCGACGCAAGCGCCAACGGACACACCGGCGGACCTCGAGGACCTGGATGTCCCGACGGTGCCCGACACCCCGGCGGAGCTGCTGGACGACCGGCTGCCAGTGGAGCCGGAGCCGCTCAGCCTGGGCGAACGGTTCCGACGCCGGCTCACCCGTACACGCAACGTGCTCGGCAGCTCCGTGGTGGAGCTGTTCGGCGGTGGGGTCACCGAGGAGGCCTGGGAAGGCCTCGAGGAGGCGCTGATCACCGCCGACGTCGGGGTGACGGCCACGATGGAGCTGGTGGAGGAGCTGCGGCGCCGTGCCCGCGAGGAGGGAGCGACCAACGGCGATGCGGTGCTGGAACTGCTCAAGCAGGAGCTGCGTGGTGCGCTCGGCACCGCGGACCGCGAGCTCGCGCGTGCCAGCGACGACGGGCCCACCGTGTGGCTGGTGACCGGGGTCAACGGTACGGGCAAGACCACCACCATCGGCAAGCTCGCGGCGGTGGAGCAGCGCGAGGGACGCAGCGTCACCCTGGCTGCGGCGGACACCTTCCGGGCGGCGGCTGCGGAGCAGCTCGGCATCTGGGCTGAGCGCACCGGCGCACAACTGCTCCGCAAGGAGGAGGGCGCTGATCCCGCGTCGGTCGCCTACGAGTCCTACGACGCTGCGGTGTCGCGGGACAGCGACCTGCTCATCGTGGACACGGCTGGCCGGCTGCACAACAAGCGCCAGCTGATGGACGAGCTCGGCAAGGTCAAGCGGGTACTGGAGAAGCAGGCGGGGCCGCTGGAGGAGACGATCCTGGTCCTCGACGCCACCACCGGCCAGAACGGCATCGCGCAGGCCAAGGCCTTCCTCGAGGCGGTGGACGTCACGGGTATCGCGCTGACCAAGCTCGACGGCTCCTCGAAGGGCGGCATCGTCGTGGCGGTGCAGCGCGAGCTCGAGATCCCGGTCAAGCTCGTGGGGCTCGGGGAGGAGATCGACGACCTCGCACCCTTCGACCCCGAGCTGTTCGTCGAGGGCCTGTTCGCCGAGCTCTGAGGTCGTCCCGGTGCGCCCTGCACGCCGGCGGGGGTGGACGGCGTCCCGGGTCGCTTCGCGCCGCGGGCGGGGCGGCGGCGTGTGGTGGGCGTGGCCGCCCCGGGCGTGGCTGCCCCGTGTTGCGGGCGTGGCCGCCCCGTGTGATGGGCGTGGCTGCCCCGTGTGATGGGCGTCGCCGCCCCGTGTGATGGGCGTGGCTGCCCCGGGCGTGGTGAAGGTTTGCAGCCATGCGACCGTCAGAAGGTCGTCTGGCTGCGGATCTTTCGGCAGGTGGCGCTCCGACGGGGCCGACGCCCCAGGGTTTGCAGCCATCCGACCTCGGGAAGGTCGTCTGGCTGCAAACCGCGCGCCGCCCTAACGACGAGGTGGCCAACCGCGCCGGCATCCCGGCCTCCTGGCCTCCCGGCGCTACGGCGCCATGGTCTCGGGCTCCGCGTGGGGTGGTCACCGGGCACCTCGGTGTCGCACTGCCGAGCGCTACCCTCGCCGCTCGTCGCGGTCCGTCGCGGTCCATCGCCGCCCGTCGCGGCCCGTTGCCACCCGTCGTGGCCCGTCACGGCCGTGCCCCGGGGGTGCCGTCACCAGCGCGCGCCCCGCACCGGCCGTCCGCACGTCACCCGATCACCGCCCAGCTGTTGGAGCCCACCCGTGTTCGACACCCTCTCCACCAAGCTCGAGGCCGCCCTCGACAAGGTCAAGGGCCGCGGTCGGCTCGATGAGAAGACCGTCGACGCGACGCTGAAGGAGATCCGCCTGGCGCTGTTGGAGGCGGACGTCAACTTCAAGGTGGTCAAGCAGATCACCGCCCGCCTACGGGAGCAGCTGGTCGGTGAGGAGGTCGCCAAGGCCCTCAACCCCTCCCAGACCGTCGTCAAGGCGGTCGATGCGGAGCTGACCCGGGCGCTCGGTGGCGAGTCCGTCGCGCTCGATCTCAAGGGTCCCGCCCCGTCGGTGATCGTGTTGGCCGGGCTCCAGGGGTCGGGGAAGACCACCGCGGCCGGCAAGCTCGCCAAGCACCTGAAGTCAAAGGGCCGCAACCCGATGCTGGTGGCCTGTGACCTCCAGCGTCCGGCCGCCGTGGAACAGCTGAAGGTCAACGCCAAGCGGGTCGGTGCCCACGTCTACGCTCCCGTCACCTCCGGTGACCCCGTCCCGGTGGCGCGCGAGGGCATCTCCAAGGCCCGCGAGACCGGGTGCGACACCGTCATCGTCGACACCGCCGGCCGCCTCCACGTCGACGAGGTTCTGCTCGAGCAGGCCGCCGACATCACGCGGGTCGTCGGCGCCCACGGTGGGGTCGTGCGCACCCTGTTCGTGATCGACGCGATGATCGGGCAGGAGGCTGTCAACGTCTCCAAGGCCTTCGCCGACACCGTCGGGTTCGACGGGGTCGTGCTCTCCAAGCTCGACGGTGACGCCCGAGGTGGCGCGGCCCTGTCGGTCCGTGAGGTCACCGGCGCTCCCATCATGTTCGCCTCCGTCGGGGAGGGGATGGAGGACTTCGAGGCGTTCCACCCCGACCGCATGGCCGGCCGCATCCTCGGCATGGGCGACGTGATGTCGCTGATCGAGAAGGCCGAGGAGACCTACACCGAGGAGGAGACCGCTAAGGCCGAGCAGGCCCTGCTCTCCGGTGACTTCACGCTCGAGGACTTCCTCGAGCAACTGCAGATGCTCAAGCGGATGGGTCCACTCCAGGGCCTGCTCGGGATGATGCCCGGGATGAGCAAGCAGCTGAAGGACGTCGACATCGACGACAAGCAGTTCGCCCATGTCGAGGCGATCATCCGGTCGATGACCCCGGCGGAGCGTCGGGACCCCAAGGGCGTGCTCAACGGGCGCCGCCGAAAGCGCATCGCTGCCGGCTCCGGCACGACGGTCACCGAGGTGAACCGCCTGGTCAAGCAGTTCGCCGAGGTGCAGAAGGTCATGAAGTCGGCGGCCAAGATGTCCGGGCAGCAGGGCGGAAAGCCGAAGGGTGCCAAGGGCGCGAAGGCCCAGGCCGCCGCCGTCCGCCAGATGCAGCAGCAGATGGGTGGCGCAGGACCGGCCGGCATGGGTGGGTTCCAGGGTCTGCAGCCCGCCCCCCGCAAGGGTGGCAAGCGCCGCTGACACCCACACGGCCCGCCCGCCGCCGCCCGGGCCGCTGATGCCGTGCCCGCCTCCCGAACCGATTCCGGGGGTCCCTGGGCCAGCGCCCGGGGTCTCGCTGGTTCGGGTGGTGCGTTGCGGACCCCGTGGTCGGAGGGGGGCCGGCTCCTGGGCCAGCGCCCAGGACCGTGCAGGGGTCGAGGTGGTCCGGCGCACGGCCGCGTACCTCGGGCATCCCCGGCGCCGCCACGCGCGGCAGGGGTTTCCGCCCGATCCGAGGGCTGCCCTAGAGTTCGGCTGGTGGGAGCCGACGGGGGCACCTCGATGGGAGTCGGTGCGAACGGAGGGCGGATAGTGGCGTCGTGGGACAGGCCGCACACGGGTGAGCATGGTGTCGGGGAAGAACACCTGGAAGGACAGCGGGGCCGCACCTGGCCTGCGAGCTGGCTTCGGCCGGGTCGGGTGGCCTGGGCGACCTTCCTGGTGATCTGGGGAGGACTGGTACTGGTCGGCGCACCGGCGGATCTCGCGATGCTGCCGGCGGCAGGGTGCGCCGTCGTCAACCTCGTGCTGCTGCGCATGGATGAGCGGTTGCTGGGGCCCGAGGTGCCGGACACGGTCCCGGCGTCCTGGTCCGGGATCGCGGACGACGCCAGCGACGATGCGTCCGACGGGAACGACTGACCGGACGCACCACTCGGCCCCGCTGATGGCCGCTGCGGGTGGGAGTCGACCGTGCCGCCCGCAGTTGCGCCGCCTGGCCGGCGTGCGCGCAGCCTCGCCGGCGTGCGCGCCGCACCACAGCTGACCTCACCGGCGCAGCGGCGATCACGGCGAACGGTCCGCTATCCTTTCGCCGATCGCGTCTCGGGGTCCGCCCCTCGGCGCGTGACCGAGTACATGATGATCCCCGCCCCACCGGCTTCTCGCCTCCACCACGCGAGCCAAGGGCCCGTGCGGGTACAGGTCGTCACCACTGCACGACGCTGCGCGCCCCGGCGCGCGCGTGCACGCATCCAGGAGCCACCATGGCCGTCAAGCTGCGCCTCCGTCGCGAGGGCACCGTCAAGCGTCCGCACTACCGCATCGTCGCCGCCGACTCCCGCTCGCCCCGGGACGGCCGCTTCATCGAGGTGCTCGGGCAGTACCACCCCCTCGAGGACCCGTCCCGCATCGAGGTCGATAACGAGCGAGCCCTCCACTGGCTGCGCAACGGCGCCCAGCCGACCGAGCCGGTGGAGAAGCTGCTGCGCATCACCGGTGTGTGGGAGGAGTTCAAGCCGGGCGATACGCCCAAGCGCGACCGCTCCGGCGAGCAGAAGGAGCGACTGTCCAAGAAGGCCAAGGCCAAGGCCGCCGAGGCCGGAGGTGACCAGTGAGGTCCGAGGACGTCCTCGAGTTCGTCGCCAAGCAGCTGGTCGACCACCCGGATGAGGTCCGCATCGAGGTGGACGAGGACGACCGTGAGACCGTCCTCGAGCTCCACGTCCACGAGGAGGATCTCGGCAAGGTGATCGGCAAGCGTGGTCGCACCGCGAAGGCGATCCGCACGCTGGTCAAAGCCGCCGGCTCCCTCGACGACGACAACGTCACCGTGGAGATCGTGGACTGACCGGCGTGGACCCCGTAGCTGGTGCCGATGACGCCCTCGTCACGATCGGGCGCATCGTCAAAGCCCACGGCATCCGCGGTGAGGTCGTCGTCCACCCCCTCTCGGACGTACCCGGTCGCTTCGATCCCGGTACCGAGGTGGAGATGGGCGGCACCTGGCGGGCGATCACCGCGGCGCGCCCCCACCAGGGGCGCCTGCTGCTGGCCTTCGACGGCACCCACGACCGCTCGGCGGCCGAGCGACTCCGCGGCCAGGAGCTCCGCGCACCCGCCGTCGACCTCGACGACAGCGAGACCTTCTACGCCCACGAGCTGATCGGGCTGCGCGTCCACCACCTCGACGGCCACGACCTCGGCGAGGTCACCGCCCTGTTCGAGCTGCCCGAGGCGGCCGGCTACGACCTGCTCGAGGTCACGCGGGAGGAGGGCACCTGGCTGCTGCCGTGCGCTGACGATCTTGTGGAGGCCGTCGAGGCCGAGGACGGCAGCACCGTGCTGGTGGTCGATCCGCCGGAGGGACTGCTCGACGGCGACGCCGAGGTGGTGCGACCCGACGCGCCCGTGTTCCCCGACGCGCCAGCCCGTCCGGGCGGCCCCGGCGCACCCGAGGTGCCTGCCGCACCGCCCACGGGTGGGCAGGGTGACGAGGGGTCTGACGGGTGAGCGGGGCAGGCACCGTGCGGATCGACGTGCTCACGATCTTCCCCCGCTGGTTCGAGGGGCCGCTGACCACCTCGCTGCTCGGGCGTGGTATCGCGGAGGGCGAGCTGGACGTGCGGGTGCACGACCTCCGCGAGTGGGCGACCGACCGCCACCGCAGCGTCGACGCGGCGCCCTACGGCGGCGGCGCCGGGATGGTCATGCGCGCGGATGTGTGGATCGACGCCTGCGAGGCGGTCTGGAACGACCTGCCCGCCGGGGAGACCCGTGGCCGCACCGTGGCTGGTGGGCCGTTGCCGTCGGACCAGGCGCTGGCTGGTGGGCCCCGGCCCCGCACGGTGCTGCTCACCCCGAGAGGTCGGCCCTTCACCCAGTCGCTGGCCCGCGAGCTCGCGGCCGAGCGGCGGCTGGTGCTGCTGTGCGGCCGCTACGAGGGCATCGATGAGCGCGTCCACGACCTCGTCGCCACTGACGAGGTGTCGGTCGGCGACTACGTGTTGTTCGGGGGCGAGGTGGCGGCCGCCGCGGTGATCGAGGCGGTCACCCGGTTGATCCCCGGGGTGCTCGGCAACGACGCTTCCTCGGCGGAGGAGTCCTTCAGCTCTGGCCTCCTCGAGTACCCCCAGTACACCCGCCCCGCGGAGATCCGCGGGCACGGCGTTCCTGCGGTCCTTGCCTCGGGTGACCACGGCGCGGTGGCGCGGTGGCGCCGTGCGCAGGCGGAGGCGCTGACCGCCAGGCGTCGGCCGGATCTGCTGGCGCGCAGCGTGCAGCCGGTGATGACCGCGGATGGCCCGGATGTCGCGGGCGGCCCGGATGCCGCGGGCGGCCCGGATGCCGCCGGCGGGGAGGACAGCGTGGCCTTCCCGGACAACGCCGATGGCCCAGGTGGCGCGTGGGACGCGGACCGCGCGTCCGCCCAGGACGACTGACGGGCGTGCCCGCAGCGAGCGGTCGTCCTCAGGGCGGTCGTACGGCCGGCTGTCGGCGTGCAGGTTGACCGCTCGTGAGCGAGGGCCGTATCCTGCCGCCACACCGCGCCGCGGGCGGTGCCCTCCCGCGCGTTCTCGAACCCGTTCCCGAACCAACGCCGGTTGGCGGCCCGCCCGCTGATGCCTCGGCGCCACGCGCCGTCGACCGCCGGGTCGACGTAGGCAGCAGCCTGCTGCAGCGCCGTCCCTCTCCCCGAAGGCAGCCCGATGAACAAGGTCGACATCGTCGAGCAGTCGCGCCTGCGCGACGACATCCCCGACTTCCGCCCCGGTGACACGGTCAAGGTCAACGTCCGCGTCGTGGAGGGCACCCGCTCACGTATCCAGGTGTTCGAGGGCGTGGTCATCGCGCGCAAGGGCGGCGGGCTCCGTGAGACCTTCACCGTGCGCAAGATCAGCTTCGGCGTCGGTGTCGAGCGCACCTTCCCCGTGCACAGCCCGGTGATCGAGTCCATCGAGGTCGCTCGCCGCGGGAAGGTCCGGCGCGCCAAGCTCTACTACCTCCGCGACCGCGTCGGCAAGGCCGCGCGGATCAAGGAGAAGCGGGAGAACTGACGCCGTGTGGCCAGGGGTGCACGTGCCGCTCCCGGTCGCTCGTCGAGGCGCCATGGGGAGGGTGGTGGCATGACCGAGCCTGACCCGCGCCGCGGCGACGCCGACGAGGGCGACGGCCGTCCGCTCGTCGGTGGGATCGACGGCACAGGCCAGGATGACCCCGGGGCCCGGAGCCGTGGAGATGGCGACGGCGCTGACGGCACCGTCGATGATGCCCGCGACGTCGGCGCAGGGGGCGGTGGGACGACCCCCACGGCGTCCGGCGCCCGAGACACCGGACCCGTTGCGCCCGGCGAGGACGCACGCGGTGTCGGACCGGACGCCGAGGCGGCTCGCGCCGGTTCCGACGACGGCGTGCCGCTGCCGCGGCCCGGCGACGCTCCCACCTCCCGGAGCCGTCAGCGGCAGCAACGCTCCAGCTCCGGCTCGTTCCTGCGCGAGCTTCCGTTGCTGCTGCTCGTCGCACTGGTGCTCGCCTTCCTGCTGCGCACCTTCGTGGTCCAGGTCTTCTACATCCCTTCCAGCTCCATGGAGCCGACGCTGAGCGTCAACGACCGGATGGTGGTGGAGAAGATCACCTACCTGTTCCGCGATCCCGCCCGCGGCGAGATCGTGGTGTTCGAGGGCGAGGAACTCGGCGAGGTCGACCCCGACAGCACCGCGGGAGAGCGGCTCGTCCGCGTCGTCGGACAGTTCCTCGGGGTGGTCCCCGCGAGCGCCCGCGACTTCGTGAAGCGGGTGATCGGCCTGCCCGGCGACGAGATCCGCATCGAGGAGGGGGTGGTCTTCGTCAACGACATCCCCCTCGACGAACCCTACGTCGCCTTCGAGGATCCGTCGGACTTCGGGCCGATCACCGTCCCTGACGACGCCCTGTTCTTCCTCGGCGATAACCGCCCCAACTCCTCCGACTCCCGTCGCGGGCTCGGGTTCGTACCCCTTGACAAGGTCGTGGGGCGTTCGGCGGTGATCATCTGGCCCTTCGACAACGCCACGCGGCTCACCGACGTGGACCACGAGCTCCCGCCGGCGATCGAGTAGCTGCCCGCGGCGGGTCGGCTACCGCGCCGTGCCGAAGGGCAGCTGCGGGGCGCCCAGCAGCTGCTGGATGGGCCGCCAGCTGTGGCGGTGCAGCGGACACGGGCCGTGTGTAGCCAGCGCCGCACGGTGTGCCGGTGTCGGGTAGCCCTTGTGTGCGGCGAAGCCGTAGGCCGGGTACACCGGATCGGCGCTGCGCAGCTGGGCGTCCCGGTGGACCTTGGCGACGATCGACGCGGCGGCGATCGAGGCGCTGGCGTCGTCGCCCCCGACCACGGTGGTGGACCGCCACCTGGTGCCAGCCAGCAGGTCGACATCGCCGTCGATCAGGACCTCGTCGACACCGACCGGGAGTGCCTCGACCGCCCGTCGCGCGGCCAGCCGCAACGCGGTCGGCAGGCCGACCTCGTCGAGCTCGGCGGCGGGTACCTGGCCGATGCCGACAGCGGCGTGCGCGTGCACGGCCGCCGCGAGGACCTCCCGGCGGGCCGCGCTCAGCCGCTTGGAGTCCCTGAGCCCCGCAGGGACGGCAGCGAGGTCCAGGACGACGGCGCCGACGGTCAGCGGACCGGCCCAGGCCCCGCGACCGACCTCGTCGATCCCGGCGACGGTCGCCCCGCGTCGGGCGGCCCGTTGCTCACGGGTGCGGTCGGGGCCGTCCCCACGTCGTCCGTTGGCCCGTGGGACCGACCGGGCTGGCCCGGTGGCGGGGGATCCACCGCGGGTGGGCCCCGGTGCAGCGGGTGGGGTCTGGGTCGTGGAACGCGCCATGGTCCGGACCGTAGCCCGAAGGCCGTCGCTACCCTCGGAAGCGGCCCCGGACCGGCCGATCGGGAGGTGGCAGATGGGCTTCAACGCGACCCGCCGGTACCGCGACGACAAGCGCAACGACATCTGGCTGCTGGTCGTGGCGGCCGTCGTGCTGGGCGGGGGGCTGCTGTGGGCCTTCGGCCTGTTCTGACCTCGGGCTCGAGGTCGCCGTCCCGGTTGTCCACAGTACGGCGACGATCCGTAGCCGCGCGCCTCGCCGACGCCCGTAGCGTCCGGCCATGGACATCGACAGCACGACCCACGCGTCGGCGCTCAGCGCCGCTGACCACCACCGGCTGCTGGCCGCCGCGTCCCTCGGGGCGGCTGCGGAGGACCTGGCGGCGGCCCACCTGGCGCGGGACCACCGCCTGGCGGTGATCGCCCGCAACTGGCGGATCGCGGAACAGGAACTGCGCGGCGAGCTGGACGTCCTCGCCATCGACCCAGCGACCAACACCCTTGTCGTGTGCGAGGTCAAGGCGCGCCGTGACGCCGACCGGTTCGGTGGTGCCCTCGCCGCGCTCGGGCCCGCAAAGGTGCGTCGGCTCCGGGCGTTGACCGGCGTGTTCCTCCGGAGCCAGTCCGAGCGGTTCCGTGCCGTGCGGCTCGATCTGATCGCGGTCGACGTCGCGCGTGCGGCACGGCTGACCCACGTCGTGGGGGTGGGCTGATGGGACGGGCCCTGGCGATCGTGCGCGGCGTCGCTCTCCTCGGGCTGTCGCCGCGCGAGGTCCGGGTGGAGGCCACCAGCAGCCCCGGGCTTCCGGTGCTGCGCCTGGTGGGCCTCCCGGACGCGGCCGTGCGCGAGGCCGGGGACCGGGTCCGTGCGGCGATCACCCGGCACGGCCTTCGGTGGCCGGGCGAGCGGCTGGTCGTCAACCTCGCCCCGGCTGATCTGCCCAAGGTCGGCTCCGCCTTCGACCTTCCCCTGGCGGTCGCCGTGCTGGCGGCCACCGGTCAGGTCCCGGTGGAGGTGGCAGCTGGCTGCTGGGCCTGTGGGGAGCTCGGTCTCGACGGGTCCGTCCGGCCGGTGGCGGGTCAGCTGCCCCTGGTCGCCGGTGCCGGGCAGCTCGGTGCGCAGCGCCTCCTGGTGCCCGCCGCCGCTGCCGCGGAGGCCGCACTGGTCTCCGGACCCGAGCTCCTCCCGGTCGCCGACCTCGGTGAGGTCGTGGAGCTGCTCACGGGTCGGCGACGACCACGCCACGTGGCACCCCTGACCGTGCGCAGCACCGCTCCCGGGCCCGATCTCGCGGAGCTACGCGGGCAGCCCCTGGCCCGCCGTGCCGTGGAGCTCGCGGCGGTCGGCGGTCACCACCTGCTCCTCTCGGGACCACCGGGCTGCGGGAAGTCGATGCTCGCGGACCGCCTGCCCGGGATCCTCCCCGAGCTGTCCACCGACCAGGCGCTGGAGGTCGCCGCGCTGCACTCCGTGGCGAGCCTGCGCAGTCCCGACCAGCCCCTGGAACGACGACCACCCCTGCGCGCGCCACAGCAGGTGGTATCCGCCGCGGCGCTGGTGGGCGGTGGGTCGGGGGTGCCGCGGCCGGGTGAGGTGAGCCTCGCGCACCACGGTGTCCTGGTCCTCGATGAGCTGCTCGAGATCCCGCGACCGGTGCTCGACGCCCTGCGGCAACCCCTGGAGCGGGGCGAGGTGGTGCTCACCCGCTCCCGGGCCCGGGTCAGCTATCCGGCGCGGGTGCTGCTCGTCGCGGCGACCAACCCCTGCCCATGCGGCTTCCTCGGCGATCCGCGCCGGTCCTGCACCTGTCGTCCGGACCGCGTCGAGCGCTACCGGGCGCGACTGTCCGGGCCGCTGCTCGACCGTCTCGACCTGCAGGTGTCGCTGCGCCCGCTGGACCACCGTGATCTGCTCGACGCACCGACCGGTGAGCCCTCGGCCGTGGTGGCGGACAGGGTGGCCGCTGCACGCCAGCTCGCTACGGAGCGTTCGGGACCCGGAGCGCTCAACCGGGACGCCCCGACACCACAGCTGCGTCGCCGTACCGACGCGAGCGCACTGACCGGGCTGGCCGGAGCGCTGCAGCGGGTCGGTGGCTCCGCCCGTGCCTTCGACCGGACCCTGCGGGTGGCGCGCACCATCGCCGACCTCGCCGGCGACGAGATCATCCGTGGTGCACACGTCGAGGAGGCTGTGGCCTACCGTCTGCCGGCGATCCGGGGTGCGGCGTGACGACCGTCGTCATGGACGCGCTCACGGACGCGTGTCAGCCGATCACCGCTCCAGGCAGCGACCCGGAGCTGGTCGCCGCCCTCGTCGCGTGGGCGGTGCGTCCCCGACGCACGCTCGAGGCGGTCCGCCGCGTGCTGGCGGCGGGTCCTGCCCCGGATACGGATTCGCACGGTGCTCGGCTGCGGTCCCACGTCCTTCCACAGCTCGATCCCGATGACCTGCGCGCTGCCCGCGCTCCCGTGGAGCAGTGGCGGCGGCACGGCTGCCGGGTCGCGATCGTCGGCGATCCTGGCTACCCGGCGCGGCTTGGTGACGGGTGGCCGCACACCGACGGCCCCGTCCTGCTGGTCTCGCTCGGTGTGCTGGCGACGTCGGTCCCGACGGTGGCGGTGGTCGGTTCCCGGTCGGCGACCAGCTACGGCATCGGCATCGCCGCGTGGCTGGCCGAGGCCGCCGGGGCCGCCGGCGCGCACGTGCTGTCCGGCGGCGCCGTGGGCATCGACGCGGCCGCACACCGCGCGGCGCTCGGTACCCGTGGCGGGACCAGCGTGGTGCTCGGTTGCGGCCATGACATCGCCTACCCGCGTGGCCATGCGCGGCCCGGCGGACTGTTCGATGCCGTGCGGGCGCAGGGTGGAGCGCTGCTGTCCGAGCAGTTCCCCCAGGTGCCGCCCCGTGCCGGGGTGGTCCGGGCACGGAACCGGATCGTCGCGGGGTTGGCCGACGTGGTGGTCGTGGTGGAGGGATCGTCCCGGTCGGGAGCCCTGCTCACGGCCACGACCGCCTCGGACCGTGGTCGCCCGGTGCTGGCGGTCCCTGGTGACGTGCGGGCACCGGGCTCGGTGGCGCCCAACCGGCTGCTGGCCGAGGGCGGCCACCCGTGTACCGAGCCGCAGGACCTCCTGGACGCCCTGGGAACCTCCCGCAGCGACCCCGGTGGCGACCCGGACACCGATCGCCCCTTGAGCGTGCTACCGGCGAGCGTCCACGCGGCGCTGGCGGCCGCCTGGCCGCGCGCGCTGTCGGTCGACCTGCTCCTGGAGCGTGCCGGGCTCGGTGCCGGAGCGGTGCTGTCGGCGCTCACCCGGGCACAGGTGGCCGGCGAGGTGGTCGAGGGCCCCGACGGCCTGGTGCTGTGTCGCAAGCCGGGTGGCGCGGACACGCCACGGGAGTCGGGCCGGCACGGGTCTTGACTTGCACCACAACAGCGCACAGGCTCACCACGTGTCCTTCCCCAACGCAGCTGCTCCCCACGTCACCGGCCCGGACGAGGCCGGCATGACGTCAGCAGGCAGCGACCTGGCAGGTCGCACCGCGATCAGCCCCGCGTGGCAGACGGCGCTCGAGGCGTTCCTCACCTATGTCCAGGGTGAGCTCGGGCGACGCGAGAACACCGTGGCGGCCTACCGGCGTGACGTGGAGGATCTCGCACGGACGTGCGGGTCGTGGGGGGTGGACGCACCAGGGCAGGTGGACGTGCAGACCCTGCGCCGGTACCTGGCGGCGCTGCGGTCCCGTGGCTACGCACGCAGCACCGCAGCGCGCCGCGCGTCCAGCATCCGTGCCTGCTTCGGTCTCCTGGCCCGGCGCGGCCTGATCGAGAAGGACCCGTCCGCGACGCTCGCCGCACCCAAGCAGGGCCGTCATCTGCCCCGGGTGCTCCGCGTGGACCAGGTCGCCGCCCTCCTGGACGCGGTCGAGGGTGACGGCCCGGTGTCCCTGCGGGACAGGGCGCTGCTCGAGCTGCTGTACGCCGCCGGGGCCCGCATCGGCGAGGTGTGCCCGCTGCCCCTGGGTGCCCTCCACCTCGACGAACGTCTGGTGCGGCTCGCCGGCAAGGGTGGCAAGCAGCGCCTCGTGCCGGTCGGGGATCCCGCCGTCGAGGTGGTGCGGCGCTACCTCGGTGCAGGCCGGCCGCTCCTGGCGCGCGAACCCGTCCCCGATGCGCTCCTGCTGGGCGACCAGGGACGCAGCCTCGCGCCCCGGGGCGCACGGGAGATCGTCGCCCGCACCGCACGCCGGGCCGGGCTCGGCCACGTCACCCCCCATACCCTCCGCCACAGCATGGCGACCCACCTGCTGGAGGGCGGTGCGGACCTGCGTCAGGTCCAGGAGCTGCTCGGACACGCGTCGCTGGCCACGACACAGCGCTACACCCACCTCTCCCGCGGGCAGCTGCAGGAGGCGCATGCTGCGGCGCATCCGCGGGCCCGGCACTCGGCCGCGGGGTCCGGCGGCTCGGATAGCCTCAGGGGGCGGATAGGCTGACCGAGCGAGGACCCGGGAACCTGCAACGTCCGGGCAGCCGGGCGCGAGGAGCGGCCGTGAGCACGTCCGCGATCACCGAGGCAGAGGTCGCCGCACTGTGGGCGGCCTACATCGCTGCGCGCGATCTGGATGTCCGGGAACAGCTCATCGTGCACTACGCGCCGCTGGTCAAGTACGTCGCCGGCCGCGTTGCCGTCGGTATGCCGGCGCACGTCGAGCACGCGGACCTGGTCAGCTACGGCATCTTCGGGTTGATGGACGCGATCGAGAAGTTCGAGCCGGAGCGTGGGTACAAGTTCGAGACCTACGCGGTGGCCCGGATCCGCGGGGCCATCATCGACGAGCTGCGCAGCGTCGACTGGGTCCCACGTTCGGTGCGCACACGTGCCCGGCAGGTGGAGGCCGCCATGCAGCGGCTGGAAGCCACGCGCAAGCGCACGCCGAGCGACGAGGAGCTGGCAGAGGAGCTCGGCTGGAGCCTCGAGGAGCTGCAGGACACCCTGGCGCGCATGTCCATGACCTCGATCGCGGCGCTCGACGAGGTCCTCGATGTCGGCGACGGTGACCGCATCACCCTGGTGGACACCCTCCAGGACCTCACCGCGTCCCTACCCGAGGAGACCCTCGACGACGCGGAGACCAAACGACTGCTGCGCGAGACCCTGACGCGGCTGACGGAGCGCGAGCAGACCGTGTTGGGGCTGTACTACTTCGAAGGCATGACCCTGGCCCAGGTCGGAGAGGTGCTCGGCGTGACCGAGTCCCGTGTGTGTCAGATCCACACCAAGGCGGTACTCAGCCTCAGGGCCAAGCTCGGAGAGCTGATCCACGGCTGAGATCGGGGGGTCGGGCGCACGGCGGTCGCCCTGCTCATCCACAGGGGTGGACCAGCCCCGCCCGGCGCGTCGATGCCGGCGTCGTAGGGTGCGCCGTCCACCGACCGGGGGCACGGAGGCTGGGCCATGCCCCCTGCCACGCTGCCAACCGCGTCGCCGCGGCTATCGGCGCCACGAGGTGCGCCTGCACGAGCCCGCAGGGCGGTGGTCATCGCGCTGCTGGCGACCCTCTCGCTCGCGCTGGGCACGCCGTCCACGTCCGCGGAAGGCGCGCCGCCCTTCGCCGCCGCGGTCGACCCGCGGGTGCCGGGCTGGGCTCCGGACCTCGGGGTGCCGGTGCGCTACCAGGCGCCGGCTCCAGGGCGCATCCTGCGCCGGTTCGAACCACCGGCGACCGCCTTCGGTGCCGGACATCGTGGCGTGGACCTCGACCTCGCGGTCGGTGGAACGGCCCGTGCCGCCGGTCGCGGCGTCGTCCGCTTCGCGGGGCCCGTGGCGGGCCGGGGGTGGGTCAGCGTCGCCCACAGCGACGGCCATCTGACGACCTACGGGCCCCTCACCGGCCTCCGGGTCGCGCGCGGTACGACCGTCGCGGCGGGGCAGGCCCTCGGCGTGCTCGACGCCGGCGGACACGGCGCGGGCGGTCGGGATCAGGGGTTGCACTGGGGCGCCCGTGACCACACCGGCACCTACATCGACCCGCTGTCGCTGCTCGGTGTGGATGACCGCCGGCCCTCCCTGGTCGGGGAGGGGAGCTGGCGTGGGACCGAGCACCAGGTCCGTGCCTACGCACCCTGGGAGGGCGGGCGGATGGCGGGCACCCTGGTTACCGGCAGCCCGACCGCGGAGCGCCCGGGGTTCGCCGTCCCACCGAACCCCAACCACGCCATCCTCCTGCCGGGGCTCGGCACCTCCTCCTCGAGCCAGGTGCTGGATGCCGGCTACCTCGGCTACGCCCCGGAGAGCGTGACCGCCTTCTCCTACGCGGGCCGCGCGTCGGGCAGCACCGGCGCGACCGACCCCCGGCGTGATCAGCGGCCCTACGGTCCGCAACACACCTGGCAGGGTCCCGCACCGGCGGCTGCGCGGCTCGCGGAGCAGCTGCGGGTGCAGGCGGCCAGGGAGCCCGGCCGGGCCGTGGACCTGATCGGACACTCCATGGGTGGGCTGGTGATCCTGCACTACCTGCTCGACCACCACGACCCCTACGACCCGACCCTGCCGCCGATCGGCCACGTCGTCACGATCGCCTCGCCGCTGCGGGGATCCGACCTCGCGGTGGTGGGAGAGGTGGTCGGCAGCGACGTGCTCCTCGGTCCCGTGGCCGCCGGGCTGCAGCAGGCGACCGCCGGATCAGGGCAGCGGCTGCCGCTCCAGGCACCGGCGATCGGGCAGTTGGCCGCCGGGAGCGAGGAGACCCTCGCCCTTGCCGACGCGTGGGATCGCGCCCTCGCGGACGGTGTCGCGGGGCCGCTGGCGACCGGCACCCGCTTGCTGACCATCGGCGGTAGTCGGGACCTGGTCGTCACCCCGCACCGCACCCGCCATCCGGCCACCCACCGGAGCCCGCACGGGCTCGGTGGCACGGTGCAGGAGCTCCCCGGTACGAGCGGCGTTGCCGACGGGCCGCTCATCGATCATCGCGTCCTGCCGGGGGGCCACAGCTCGGTCCTGGACACCGAGGCCGTCCACGAGGTGACCTGGCGCTTCCTCGCCGGCGAGGAACCCGTCACGAGCCCGGGCCGAGCGGGCACCGTGATCGGCGGTGAGGTGGGCAACCTCTCGGCCTCGGCTGCGCGTGCGTTGCACCTGTGGGGACTCTGGCGCGCCCCAGCCATCCGCACGCCGGCCGCGCCGCCGCTACCCTGACAGCAGGGTCCGGTCACGCTGACCGGACCCCTCGTCGTGCCGATCACGTGCCGATCACGTGCCGTCACGTCGGGTCGACGGAGCAGTGCGCGGACGCGCCCGCTTCCGGACGCAACCCCATCACACACGCTCGCTGACGGGCGACCCCGGTGCCTCGGCCACGCCGAGGTGGGTCGCACCCCGGCAGCGGCCGCGCGCGGCCGCCCCCGGGACCCGGAGGATGCGGGCGGAGGACCAACCGAACCCCAGGAGGAACTGCAGTGGCCGTCACCAGCATGCGCCAGCTGCTCGAGGCGGGTGTCCACTTCGGACACCAGACCCGGCGCTGGAACCCCAAGATGCGACGCTTCATCTACGGCGAGCGCGGCGGGATCTACGTCATCGATCTGCGCCAGACCGTGCAGCACATCGAGAAGGCCTACAGCTTCACACGGGATCTGGTCGCCAAGGGCGGCACCGTGCTGTTCGTGGGTACCAAGAAGCAGGCGCGCGACACGATCGAGTACCAGGCGAACCGCGTCGGCATGCCGTACGTCACCGAGCGGTGGATGGGCGGCATGCTCACCAACTTCGAGACCATCAAGTCGCGGATCGGACGCCTGAAGGAGCTGGAGGCCATGGAGGCCTCGGGCACCTTCGAGCTGCTGCCGAAGAAGGAGGTCCTCCAGCTCGAGCGGGAGCGGGAGAAGCTCCAGACCAACCTCGGTGGCATCCGCGAGATGGGCAAGCTGCCCGACGCCGTCTGGGTGGTGGACACCGTCATCGAGGAGATCGCGGTCAAGGAGGCCAACCGGCTCCACATCCCGGTCGTCGGCATCCTCGACACCAACTGCGACCCCGACGTGGTGCAGTACCCGGTCCCCGGCAACGACGACGCGATCCGCAGCTCCGCGCTGCTGACCCGCATCATCGCCGATGCCTGCGCGGACGGGCTGCTCCTGCGTGCCTCACGCTCGCCGGACGAGGAGTTGCGTGAGCAGGCGCTCAAAGCCACGGAGTCCGCTGACAGCGGCGTCGCCGCGGCGGAGCCGAAGGCCGAGTGGGAGATCGAGCTGGAGCGTCAGCAGGCCGCCGAGCAGGCCACCCGCGCGGCAGGCGAGGACAGCACCCCCGCCGCCACGCCGCCTCCGGCCGAGCCGCCGGCGCCCGAGTCCCAGGGCTGAGTCCAGCGACACCACACCGGGCGGGGCGTGCACCCCGCCCACAACCCGCGCCCGCACCCGTCGGGCATCCCGAAGGAGAACCCCGTGGCGATCACCGCTGCAGACGTCAAGCAGCTGCGCGAGCTGACAAACGCGCCGATGATGGCGTGCAAGAAGGCCCTCGTCGACGCCGACGGCGACATGGACAAGGCTGCGGAGCTGGTCCGTGAGCGCACCGGTGCGAAGATGGATGCGCGTGCGGCGGACCGCACCGCGGGCGAGGGCCTGGTGCACACCTACCTGCACGCGCCGACGCCCGGCATGCCCGCCAAGGTCGGCGTCATGCTCCAGCTGTCGTGCGAGACCGACTTCGTCGCCAAGGCCGACGCGGTCCAGAAGCTCGCCAAGGACCTGGCGATGCACATCGCCGCCGCCAAGCCGTTGGTGGTCACCGAGGCGCAGGTCGACGAGAGCCTGCTGGACAAGGAGCGGGAGTTCGCCCGCAAGGAGGCCCTCGACCAGGGCAAGCCGGAGCACATCGTCGAGCGCATCGTCGACGGCAAGGTCAAGAAGGTCTACGAGGAGTGGGTGCTGCTCAACCAGCCCTTCGTCCTCGATGGTGACAAGACCGTCGCCCAGGCGATCAGCGATGTGCAGGCCACCGTCGGCGAGAAGCTCGAGGTCGCCCGCTTCGCCCGCTTCGAGGTGGGTGCCTGACGCCTTGCGGGGTCGGTGGGCCCGACCCCGCCGTCGTGCCGGGTCGTGGCGGGACGCCGCTAGGCTGCCCGCCGGGGCCGGTCGGCGACCCCGCAGCGGTGAACCACGAGGTGCACGGTGACACAGCGAGGTGCACGGTGACACAGCGAGTGCCCCTGCAGCGCGTGCTGCTCAAGCTGTCCGGCGAGGCGTTCTCCGACCCGGAGGTCAAGGGCGGTATCGACCCCGGCATCGTGCGTCAGGTCGCCACGGAGATCGCCGAACTCCAGGCCAGCGACGGCACCGAGGTGGGCATCGTCGTCGGTGGCGGCAACATCTTCCGTGGCAACTCGCCGGCCGCCTCCGGGATGGACCGGTCCTCTGCGGACCACATGGGCATGCTCGCGACCGTGATCAACGCCCTCGCCCTCCAGGACGCGCTGGAGAAGGTGGGGGTGGAGACGCGGACCCAGACCGCGGTGGCCATGCAGGAGCTCGCCGAGCCCTACATCCGCCGGCGCGCGGTGCGCCATCTCGAGAAGGGGCGTGTGGTGATCTTCGCCGCTGGTCTCGGCGCCCCCTACTTCACCACCGACACCACCGCAGCCCAGCGCGCACTGGAGATCGGCGCCGACGCCATCCTCAAGGGCACCCAGGTGGACGGCGTCTATGACCGCGACCCCAAGCGGGATGCCAGCGCCACCCGCTACGACGAGATCGATTTCCTGTCCGTGTTGAACCAGGGCCTGAAGGTCATGGACGCCACGGCCATCTCGCTGTGCATGGACAACGCCCTCCCCATCGTGGTCTTCGAGCTGCTCCACGAGGGCAACATCCGCAGGGTGGTACGTGGCGAGCCCGTCGGCACCCTCGTGCAGCCGCCCGCACCGACCGCCTGACCATCCCGACGCCGGGTCGCCCCCGGCTGCCCCAGGAGGACGCGATGAGCCTCGACGAGATCGTCAACGACGCCGCCCACCGGATGGACCAGGCGGTGGAGAAGGTGAGCGAGGACTTCGCGGGGATCCGGACGGGTCGGGCGAACCCGCAGCTGCTCAACCGGGTCATGGTCGAGTACTACGGGACACCCACGCCGCTCCAGCAGCTGGCGAACTTCTCCGTGCCGGAACCACGGATGCTGCTCGTCAACCCCTTCGACAAGAGCTCGGTCAACCAGATAGAGAAGGCGATCCGTGACGCCGACCTCGGGCTGAACCCGGCCAACGACGGCGGCACGATCCGGTGCGTGTTCCCCGAGCTCACCCAGGAGCGCCGCAAGGAGTACATCAAGCTGGCCAAGGGTGCGGCTGAGGACGGCAAGGTCGCCGTGCGCAACATCCGTCGCAGCGCCCGCGACGCGATGCAGAAGCTCGAGGACGACGGGGACGTGGGCGCCGATGAGCATGACCGCTACACCAAGCAGCTCGAGTCGATGACCGGCGAGCGTGTCGCCCGCATCGACAAGGCCCTCGAGGCCAAGGAACAGGAGCTGATGGAGGTCTGAGCCGGCGGGCCGGACCGGATGATCCCATGGGCACCAGCGACGCCGATCCACCATCCCGCGGCATGGTCGGGGGTCGGAACCTGCCGGTGGCCATCGCCGTGGGCGTGGTGCTCGCGGCGTTGTTCCTGGGCTCGCTGTTCTGGCGGGCCGAAGCGTTCGTCGCCGTCATCACCGTCCTCGCGGCCATCGCCGCCATCGAGGTGGTCCGGGTACTGGCGCCGGTCGGCGTGCGGGTGTTGCGGGTCCCGTTGCTGCTCGCCGTGCTCATCAGCGTGCCGGGCGCCCTCTACCTCGGCTCCGCCGGCCAGGGACTCGGCATGTCCGCGCTGCTGCTCACCGCCTTCCTGTGGCTGCTGGTGGACCGCCACCGCACCGCGGTGACCGCCACCCTCGGCGTGACCACCTTCTTCGGCCTGTGGCTCGGGCTCTTCGCCTCCTACGCCTCGTTGCTGGTCGACCGGCCCGACGGCGCCCTGGCCGTCCTGGCCGTGGTCGGCGCGGTGATCCTCACCGACATCGGTGGCTACGCCTTCGGCGTGCCCTTCGGGCGCCACAAGGTGGCGCCGACCATCAGCCCCGGGAAGTCCTGGGAGGGCCTGATCGGCGGTGTCGGCGTCGCCGTGGTCCTGGCGGTCCTGGTGCTCCCGCAGCTCGGGGACACCTTCACCCCGGTGTCGGCAGGGGTGGTCGCCCTCGCCGCCGGGGGTGCCGGGTTCGTCGGCGACCTCGTCCAGTCGATGGTCAAGCGGGACCTCGGCGTCAAGGACCTGGGTGATGTGCTCCCCGGCCACGGCGGGGTGCTGGACCGGGTGGACGGCATCCTGTTCGCCCTGCCGGGTGGCTACTACGGGCTCGCCCTCTTCGGCTGACCGGCGTGGCTGACGGTCCGGCCTCACCGCGCGGATGCGTGTCCGGGCCTGGTCCCGGCACGGACGGCGCCAGCGGCCGTACCCTGCCCGACGGTCGCACGCCACCCGTCGACCTGCCGATCCCTCGAGGCACCGTGTCCACCGCCGCACAACCCGTCGTCGATCCCGAGGCGATCGACCCCTACGCCCTCGACCGCGAGGGTCTGGAGGCGTTGGTCGCCGAGCTCGGCCAGCCGCGGTACCGCGCCGACCAACTCCACGCCTGGCTGGTCCGGGGTGTCGATGACCCCGGCGAGATGACCGATCTGCCCACGGGCCTCCGGGAGCGACTCGTGGCACGGTTCACGCCGACGCGTCCCGAACTGGTGGCCCACACCGTCGCTGACGACCGCCACACCCACAAGCTGCTGCTGCGCTTCCCCGACGGCGAAGCGATCGAGACCGTCCTCATGCTCTACCCGCAGCGGGCGACGGTGTGCATCTCAACCCAGGCCGGCTGCGCCATGGGCTGCCCCTTCTGCGCCACCGGCCAGGCCGGCTTCCGCCGCCAGCTCACCGCCGGCGAGGTCGTCCGTCAGGTGGTCGTGGCCGACGCAGCGCTGCGCAGTGGTGCGATCGGCGAGCAGGACCTCCCCGAAGGCGCGCCGAGCCGGGTGACCAACGTGGTGTTCATGGGGATGGGGGAACCGCTGGCCAACCTGCCGGCCACCCTCGCCACGGTCCGGTGGCTGCACGACCCGGACGGCTTCAACCTCTCGGCCCGCGGGATCACCGTGTCGACCGTCGGTCTGGTCCCCGGCATCACCAAGCTGGCGGAGCTGGGACTGCCCGTCACCCTGGCGGTGTCCCTGCACGCCGCCACCGACCCACTCCGCGACGACCTCGTCCCCGTGAACCGCCAGCACCCCCTCGCGGAGGTCGAGGCGGCGATGGCGGCCTACCGACGTGTCACCAACCGCCGGGTCAGCATCGAGTGGTGCCTGATCGGTGACGTGAACGACGATCCCGAGCAGGCCGACAACCTCGCGGCGATCGCCCGCCGCCTGCGTGCCCACATCAACGTGATCCCGATGAACCCCACCCCCGGTGTGCGGTGGAAGGAACCCAGCCGTACCCGGACCCAGGCCTTCGTCGAACGCGTCCGGCGTCGCGGGGCACAGATCACGCTGCGCGACACCCGGGGCCGCGACGCCGACGCGGCCTGCGGGCAGCTGCTCGCCGCCTACACCCTCGGTGCCGGCACCCGCCTGCCCGCCGCGGTCGGTGCAGCGGACCGGGTGGACGCGGGGCTCGCCCTGACCTCCCTCGGGCCACAGCCGACCGAAGGCCCCGCAGCTCCCGACACCCCCGGCGCGACGCCCGACACCCCGGCGGAGGCGACGTGAGCCGGCGCCGCGTGGTCCTTCTGGGCGCCACCGGTTCGATCGGCACCCAGGCACTGGAGGTGGTCGCCGCCCACCCCGACCGCTTCGAGGTGGTGGGCCTCGCCGCCGGCCGGGACGCCGACACCCTGGCACGCCAGGCTGCGGCGCACGGGGTCCCGCGGGTCGCGCTCGCGGATCAGGACGCCGCAGCGCGCCTGCGTGCCCACGCGCCCCACCTCGAGGTCCTCGACGGCCCCGGCGCCGCCGCCCGGCTCGCGGCCGTCGACGCGGACCTGGTGGTCAACGGCATCACCGGCTCCATCGGTCTGGCGCCCACCCTGGCCGCCCTGGACGCGCGCACGCCCGTCGCCCTGGCCAACAAGGAGAGCCTGATCGTCGGCGGCGAGCTCGTCGTGGCCGCCGCGGAGCGGGCCGGTGGCCGCGCCAGCCACCTCATCCCCGTGGACAGCGAACACTCGGCCCTGGCGCAGTGCCTGCGCGCCGGTCGCGACACCGAGGTGGCACGGCTGGTGCTCACCGCCAGCGGCGGACCCTTCCGGGGTTGCGGGCGCGAGGACCTGCGCGGTGTGCGTCCAGAGGACGCCCTGGCCCACCCGACGTGGGCGATGGGCCCCGTCATCACCATCAACAGCGCCACCCTGGTCAACAAGGGGCTCGAGCTCCTCGAGGCCCACCTGCTGTTCGATGTGCGTCTGGACCGCCTCGACGTCGTCGTCCACCCGCAGTCGGTCGTCCACTCGATGGTGGAGTTCGTCGATGGCTCCACCATCGCCCAGCTCTCCCCGCCGGACATGCGCCTGCCGATCCAGCTCGCCATGGCCTGGCCGGAGCGCCTCGACCACGCCTTCGTCGCCTGCGACTGGACCACCGCGAGCCAGCTCTCCTTCGAGCCCGTCGACCGTGCGACCTTCCCCGCCCTCGACCTCGCGCTGGAAGCCGGACACCGAGGTGGTGCCCACCCGGCGGTGTACAACGCCGCGAACGAGGTGGCGGTGGCGGCGTTCCTCGACGGCCACCTCGACTTCCTGGGTATCTCCGGTGTGGTGTCGGCGACCCTCGAGCGCTACGCGGCCAGCGACCCGACCGCGCCCCGTGACCTCACCGAACTGCTCCAGATCGACGCGCACGCCCGAGCGCTCGCGACCACCATCTGCGGACGAGGACCGGCATGAGCAGCGCCCTGGCGATCCTGGCCTTCGTGGCCGCCCTGGTCCTCGCGATCCTCATCCACGAGCTCGGTCACCTCGTGACCGCCAAGCGCGTCGGGATGAAGGCCGACCGCTACTTCGTCGGCTTCGGCCCCACCCTGTGGTCGACGCGGCGCGGTGAGACCGAGTACGGGGTCAAGGCCCTTCCGCTCGGTGGCTTCGTGTCGATCCGCGGGATGTCGCCGCTGGACGAGCGTGACGCACCCGTGCTCGACACCGTGTTCTCGCCTGCCGCCCTCGACCGTGCCGCTCGCGACGCGGACGCGGAGGACCCCGCCATCCGGGCGGCCAGGCAGGCTGAGGGCGCCACCGCCACGGCCACCGCCACCGACGTCGTCACCCGCTTCACCGACGGCTCGCCACCCCTGACCCGGGCCACGCTCGACCACCTCGACGCGGAGCTGGAGAAGCGGGGGACACCGCCACAGATGCGCGCGCACATCGTGCGGCGCACGCAGGAGACGGCCCGGGAGTGCGACACCCGCGACCAGCTGCTGCTGTCGGTCAGGGAGATCCTGCAGACCGAGGTGGGGGAGAGCCGCCGGCTCGGTGACCTCGCCTGGCGGCTCGAGCGTGGCGACGAGGGTCGCTTCTACCACGACCGCCCCCCGTGGCAACGTGCCCTGGCCATCTTCATGGGGCCCGTCACCCACATCGGCATCGCCGTGGCACTGCTGTTCGCGCTCTACACCCTCCTGCCGCTGCCGACGGGCGAGGTCACCCCCGAGGTCGGTCAGGTGCTCGAGGGCTCCGCCGCAGAGCAGGCCGGGATGGAGGCGGGCGACCGGTTGCTGGCGGTGGCGGGGACCACCTCGGAGGAGTTCGAGGTCCTGCGCGAGGAGATCCGTTCCCGGCCCGACGAGGCGGTCACCGTGACGGTGCTGCGCGACGACACCGAGGTGGAGCTCGCCCTCACCCCGACCGCGGAGGAGGACCCCGAGTCCGGTGAGGTGGTGGGTCTCGCGGGCTTCCTCCCGGCGCTCGAGGAGCAGCGGTTGGGGCCGGGTGCGGCGTTGCAGCGCGCCACCGTCGGTGATGAGCTCGACCCCAACGGCGGCGTGGTGCCGATGCTGCGGCTCAGCGTCCAGGGGCTCGCCTCCATCTTCAGCCCCGCCGGGATCGGTGACCTGGTGTCGACCTCCGTCGGGGCGCAGGAGCGCGACCCCGAGGGTGTGGTCTCGCTGATCGGCATCGCGTCGCTGGCGGGCCAGACCGCGGAGCAGGGCACCGCCGGGCTGTACACCTTCCTGTTCCTGCTGGCCTACCTCAACGTGTTCCTGTTCATCTTCAACCTGGTGCCCCTGCCGCCCTTCGACGGTGGGCACCTGGCGGTGCTCGCCGTGGAGAAGGTGGGCAACCTGCTCCGACGGCTGCGCGGCCGGGAGCCCGACTTCACCGTGGATCCGCGCACCATCACCGCGGTGGCCCTGCCGGTGATCGGCCTGCTGCTGCTGGTCGTCTTCGCCTCCTTCTGGCTCGACATCACCGACCCGATCCGGTTGTGAGCGCCCCGTGCGTGGGCTGTGACCGGGACGGCCGGACACCGGGGGCCGTTGCCCGCCCGGAGGTAGCCTTCGCTACGAAAACAGAGGGCGGACCTCAGCCCTCCGCTCGGGGTCGGTACGCCGTCGAGCGCGCCGGCCGCCGCCGACCGTGATCGCGAGGAGCTCACGTGAGCACCCTGCCCGACCACCTGCCGATGGCCCCGACACCGGAGCCCGTCGCCAACGTCGATCTGCCGCCCCCGCCGCGCAAGGCGACGCGCAAGATCCGGCTCGGTCCCCTCGAGGTCGGTGGGGACGCCCCCATCAGCGTCCAGACGATGACGGTGACCCCGACCCACGAGGCCGACCTGACCCTGCAGGCCATCGCGGCCGCCCAGGCCGCCGGCGCCGACATCGTCCGGGTCGCCGTCCCACGACGCGAGGACGCGGAGGCGTTGGCCTACATCGCCGAACACGCCCGCATCCCGGTCATCGCCGACATCCACTTCCAGTGGAAGTACGCGGTCATGGCGATCGAGGCCGGTTGCGCCGGGGTACGGATCAACCCGGGCAACATCAAGAAGCACGACAAGGTCGCCCTGTTGGGGAAGATGGCTGACGAGGCCGGGGTGGCCATCCGCATCGGGGTCAACGGCGGGTCGCTGGAGGACACCATCCTCGAGGAGTTCGGCGGGCCCACGCCGGAGGCGATGGTCGAGTCCGCGCTGCGCGAGATCCGCCTGCTCGAGGACGTCGGCTTCCACGACACCAAGGTCTCGGTCAAGCACTCCGACCCGTGGGTGATGATCCAGACCTACCGGCTGCTGTCACAGCGCACCGACTACCCCCTCCACCTCGGCGTCACCGAGGCGGGCCCGCTCAAGACCGGCTCCATCAAGTCCGCCGTCGGCATCGGTGCCCTGCTCGCCGAGGGGATCGGGGACACGATCCGGGTGTCGTTGTCGGCCGACCCGGTCGAGGAGGTCAAGGCCGGCATCGCGATCCTGGAGTCGCTGCACCTGCGCCAGCGCGGGCTCGACGTGGTCTCCTGCCCCTCCTGCGGACGGGCGCAGGTGGACGTGTGGACCCTGGCGGAGGATGTCCAGAAGGGGCTCGAGGGCATCGAGGCGCCGCTGCGGGTCGCGGTCATGGGATGCGTGGTCAACGGCCCCGGGGAGGCCCGCGAGGCCGATCTGGGCGTGGCCGCGGGCAACGGCAAGGGCGACATCATCAAGAAGGGCGAGAAGATCGCCACCGTCCGCGAGGAGGACATCGTCGAGGCGCTGGTGCACTTCGCCTCGGAGATGGCTGACGACATCCGCAGGGAACGGGGCGAGGGCGCACCGGTCGTCGCCTGAGCCGGTTGCGGCTGCGGATCCCCGGGGGCGCCCACGGCGCCGTGGCGGGCGACCCCCGCCCGTGCTACCGTCGCACGTTGAACAACACGGCGGGCCGCTGGCCCGCTGTGTCACGTTCGGGGCGCCCACGGTCCTGCCGCCTGGCACCCCGACACCGACCACCGTGACGATCGCCCGGACCGCAGACGCGCACGGAGCGCCCGACGAGCACGACAGCACGCAGCACGTTGCGGTGGCCGGCCCCGAGGGGCCGGCCACACCGTTTCCCACACCCTTCGCGCCGCCGTAGCGCGGCGCAGAACCGGTGAGCACCCCTTGACAGGCGCCGGAGCTCCTTCGGACGCCCCACAGCACCCACGAGCACGCGAGGAGGTCCGACGTGTCCCGACCGTCCGACGACGACCTCCCGGCCGCCGTCCAGGCGCTGGCCGACCCGCTCGCCGGGGAGCTCGGCCTCGAGGTGCTCGACCTGGTGGTCAAGGGGCAACGTGGCAGCCGGATGGTGCGCCTCACCGTGGACGTCGCCGACCTCGACGCCGAGGTGGGCGTCGACATCGACGAGGTGGCGGTGCTGTCACGGCGGCTCGAGGACGCCCTCGACGACGCTGACACCATCGCCGGGGGCTACACCCTCGAGGTCACCTCGCCCGGTGCTGACCGTCCCCTCACCCGCCCGCGCGACTTCGCCCGCAACCGGGGCCGGCCGGTGCGCGTCGAGCTCACCGGCGACGCGGGCGAGCTGACCGGCGAGCTCACCGCGGTGTCCGAGACCACGTTGACCCTCACCACCGACGACGGCGATCGCGAGCTCGACCTCGACGATGTCGCCCGCGGGCACGTCGTGCTGCCGTGGTGACCGACCAGGAGGCCCACCTGTGAAGATCGACATCGACGCCCTGCGCCAGATCGAGCGCGAGAAGGGCATCGACTTCCTCACGGTGGTCGAGGCCTTCGAGACGGCCATGGCCTCCGCCTACAAGCGTTCGTCCTTCGCCACCGGTGACGAGGCCCGGGTGACCGTCGACCGGACCACCGGCGAGGTCAGCGTGTTCGCGCAGGAGCTCGATGACGACGGCAACGTCGTCTCGGAGTGGCGCGAGGAGCCGAAGGACTTCGGGCGGATCGTCGCGCAGACCGCCAAGCAGGTGCTGCTGCAGCGCCTCCGGGAAGCGGAACGGGAGGCGACCTACGGGGAGTTCGTTGGCCGGGAGGGCGACATCATCTCCGGTCAGATCTCGCAGCAGGGCAACGCCACCCTGATCGAGCTCGGCCGCACGGAGGCGCTGCTGCCCTACCAGGAGCAGATCCCCAACGAGCGGCTCGATCACGGCGCCCACACCCGTGCGGTGGTGATCGAGGTCCGCAAGCAGCTGCGTGGCGCTCAGATCGTGGCCTCACGCACCCACCCCGCCCTGGTCGTCGGCCTCTTCGCCCTCGAGGTGCCGGAGATCGAGGAGGGGATCGTGGAGATCAAGGGGATCGCCCGCGAGGCCGGCCACCGCACCAAGGTCGCCGTGATGAGCAACGACCGGGACGTGGACCCGGTGGGTGCGTGCGTGGGTCCCGGCGGCCAGCGGGCACGGGGTGTCCAGAAGGAGCTGCACTCCGAGGAGCTCGAGCGGATCGACATCGTGCGGTGGGCCGACGAGCCCGAGCAGCTGGTGGCCAACGCGCTGTCCCCGGCCAAGGTGTCCAACGTGTACCTCTACCCAGAGGACGGGACCGCGCTGGTGGTGGTCCCCGACTACCAGCTGTCCCTGGCCATCGGGCGGGAGGGGCAGAACGCCCGGCTCGCCGCCCGCCTCACCGGTTGGCGGATCGACATCAAGTCCGAGACGCAGTTCGCGGAGGAGCAGCGGGCCTTCCAGGAGGCCTTCGACGCGGGCCTGATCGACGAGTACGGCAATCCGCTCTCCGACGAGGGGGCCAAGGCGATCGAGGCTGCCTACGAGTCGGCGGAGGCCGTCCGCCGCTCGGCGCTGGAGGACGAGGAGGACGACGTCGTGAGCGCGGAGCCCGACGCGACCGCCACCGACCTGCCCATCGGCGCGCCGAAGGACACCGTGGTGCGGGAGGCGACCGAGGTCACCGAGGTCGATGAGGACGGCGTCAAGGGGCCTTCAGCGGGCTAGATCGCACGTCGGGGCGGGTTCCGGCGGACCCCCGCGGACGGTGTACGACGGAGGTCCACGCACACGAGCCGGCCAGAAGGGCGTACCATTGGCACGCACCGCGCCTCGAGCGCCGGTCAGAACCTGCGTCGGATGCCGCCGTGCGCGTGACAAGCGTGCGCTGCTGCGGATCGTCCGCACCCCCGAAGGGGTGTGTGTCGACCCCGAGGCGCGGCTCCCCGGCCGGGGGGCGTACCTCTGCCCCGATCGAGACTGCATCGCTGCGGCACGACGCCGCGGCAACAGCCCGTTGCGACGCGCCCTGCGTGGCGCCGGGCAGGATGAGACCGACGCCGCGCTCGACCACCTCGAGGCGATCGTGGTGCACCACCGGGTGCCGGAAGGCACCGTGAGGAGCGAGAACGCGTGAGCAACAAGGTCCGCGTCTACGAACTTGCCAAGGAGACCGGCCTCCACAACAAGGAGGTCCTGCGTCGTCTGTCCGATCTCGGCGTCGATGCCAAGAGCCACTCGTCGTCGATCGACGGGGCCGACGCGGCCCGGTTCCGTGCATCGCTCGGCAAGACCGACGCCGAGCGGAAGGCGGAGCAGGAGGCCAAGCGCAAGCGGGAGCAGGAGGAGCTCGAGCGCTACCGCTCGATGCAGGCCGCCGCGCCCCCGGAGCGCAAGAAGGCCGCGAAGGTCCTGCCACCGCACCTGCGCGAGCAGCAGGCGAAGGCGGCGGCCGCCTCCCCGCCGCCGCAGGCCGCCCCCGCTCCGCAGGCACCAGACGCATCCACGGAGCCGTCGTCCGCCGAGGCGGCAGATGCGCCGCCCGCCGCCACGACGCCGCCCGCTGCCGGTGCGACACCACCCGTCGGGGAGGCGTCACCGCCGACCGACAGCGATGGCGAGGCCGGTGCTGCGGCGAAACGGATGCCGGGTGCGCCGCCCCCGCGGCTCAAGCCCGGCGAGGCGCCACTGCGGCCACCGTCGCAGCGCACGCCACAGGGCCCGCCCTCGGTCACCGGTGAGTCCCCGGAGGTGACGCGCCGGCCTGATCAGGCACTGCCGCGGGAGGGTTCCGGCAAGCGTGCGATCCCACCACCGTTGCGCAAGGCTCCGGCCCGCCCGCAGCCGCAGCCGGGCGCCCCGGCCGGGGGTCGTGGCGCGCCGGGTGGTGCGCCCGGTGGGCGTGGTGGTCCCGGTGGTGCGCCCGGTGGGCGTGGTGGTCCCGGTGGTGCGCCCGGTGGCCGTGGTGGTCCCGGTGGTGCGCCCGGTGGCCGTGGTGGTCCCGGTGGCGGCCCCGGCGGTCCTGGCGGCGGCCGCGGACCCGGTGCGTCCCCCTACCGGCAGCCCACAGGGCGGGGCGGCCCCGGTGGGGGTGGTCCCGGTGGTGGTCCCGGTGCTGGTCGCGGTGGCCCTGGTGGCCCCGGAGGCACCGGCGGTCCCGGCAGCGGCAAGACCCGCCGGAAGAAGAAGCGCGAGAAGCAGAGCCCGCAGGAGCAGGAGCTCCAGCGCGGCCCGATGCGCCGCGACGTGCCCATCGAGCAGCAGATCACCGTCGGGCGCGTGGAGGTCGTCTCCGGTGTGACGGTGGGTGAGCTCGCGGACCGACTCGGCGTGGCCGGTGCGGCACTGGTCAAGAAGCTGTTCGAGATGGGTGAGATGGCCACGGTCCAGCAGACGCTGCCGGACGACACCGTGGAGATCATCTGCGCCGACCTCGGCGTGGATGTGTACTTCATGTCCGAGGAGGAGCTCGAGTTCGGCATCGAAGCCCCCGAGGACCCGGACACCCTCAGCGAGCGGCCCCCGGTGATCACGGTGATGGGGCACGTCGACCACGGTAAGACCAAGCTGCTCGACGCGATCCGCAAGACCGACGTGGTCTCGGGCGAGGCCGGCGGTATCACCCAGCACATCGGTGCGTACCAGGTCACCAAGGACGGCCGGAAGATCACCTTCATCGACACCCCCGGGCACGAGGCCTTCACGGCCATGCGCGCCCGCGGGGCCCAGGTCACCGACGTCGCGATCCTGGTGGTCGCTGCCGACGACGGGGTCATGCCCCAGACCCGGGAGGCGATCGCCCACGCCAAGGCCGCCGAGGTCCCCGTGGTGGTCGCGGTCAACAAGATCGATGTCGAGGGTGCCGACCCCAACCGGGTCAAGGCACAGCTCACCGAGCACGACCTCGTTGCCGAGGAGTTCGGCGGCGACGTGCCCATGGTGGAGGTCTCGGCCCTGCAGCAGCGCGGGCTCGACGACCTCCTCGAGGTGGTGCTGCTGCAGGCCGACCTGCTGGAGCTGCAGGCCAACCCCGACAAGTCCGCTCGCGGCCGTGTGGTCGAGGCCAACCTGGACCGTGGGCGTGGGCCCGTGGCAACGATCCTGGTCCAGGCCGGCACGCTGCACCGCGGTGACATCCTCGTGGCCGGCACCGCCGACGGCAAGATCCGGGCGATGTTCGACGAGAACGGCCAGCAGGTCGCCGAGGCGGAGCCCTCCCGTCCGGTCCAGGTCCTCGGGCTGAACGAGGTGCCCGAGGCGGGCGACGAGTTCCGCGTGGTCGACGCCGAGCGGTTCGCGCGCGACGTCGCCGAGCGCCGTGCCGCGCGCGAGCGCCGTCGGGAGCTGGCCGAGCGCCGGCCGACCACCCTCGAGGAGTTCACCTCGGCGGTGCAGGCCGGTGGCAAGCCGACCCTCAACGTCATCATCAAGGCCGATGTGTCCGGGTCCGCGGAGGCGCTCGACGAGTCCCTGCGCAAGCTGGAGCTCGACGAGGTCCAGATCCGCACGATCTCCAAGGGCGTCGGTGCGATCTCCCAGGGCGATGTGCGCCTCGCCGAGGCCTCCGATGCGATCATCGTGGCCTTCAACGTGCGTCCGGGTGCCAATGCCCGCGAGGAGATCGACCGCTCCGGCGTGGATGTGCGGACCTACCGCATCATCTACGAGGCCATCGAGGACATCGAGCGGGCCGTCAAGGGCCTGCTCGCACCGGAGTTCCGCGAGGAGATCGTCGGCGAGGCCGAGGTCCGCGAGATCTTCAAGACCCCCAAGGGCTTCGTGTTCGGTTGCATGATCGTCAAGGGCGAGGTCCGGCGCGACGCCGGGGTCCGCGTCATCCGCGAGGGTGTCGTGATCGCGGAGGACACCATGAGCTCGCTGCGACGCTTCAAGGACGATGTCAAGGAGGTCCGCGAGGGCTTCGAGTGCGGCATCGGCCTCGCGAAGTTCCAGGACGTCAAGGAGGGCGACATCCTCGAGGCCTACGAGTCCGTGGAGGTCGCGCGGGTCTGAGCCCCCGGAGCGGTGCGGTGAGCGACGAGCAGACCCGTGGACGGGTCCACTTCGGGATCGCCCGGGTGGACCTCTACCTCCCGGGTGTCGACAGCCTGAAGGGCAAGCGGGCCCTGCTCAAGCGCGCCCAGGCGGCGCTCACCGACCACCTCGGTGCGTCCGTCGCAGAGGTGGGCGGTCAGGACCGGTGGCAGCGTGCCATCCTCGGGGTGGCCGTCGCCGCCTCCTCCTCGACGGGGGTGAACCGGTTACTGGACCGCATCACCCCGACCCTGGAGCGCGACCCCCGCATCGAGGTGCTCGGCATCACCGACCTCGCCGACCACCTCGACGAGGATGCCGGTGAGCCCCTGCTGCCCGGCGCTGACGTGGGATGACCACGCCGAACCCCGGGCCCCCGGGGGCAGGTCGACGACAAGGAGGCTGGAGATGGCACGCAAGCGCAACCACCGGGTGGACGAGCAGGTCCGCGCCGCGGTGGGGGACCTGCTCCAGACCGATATCGCCGACCCCCGGCTGACCTTCGTGACCATCACCGAAGCCGACGTCACCCCCGACCATGACATCGCCACGGTGTACTACTCCACCCTGGATCCCGGCGTGGTCAGCCGCGACCCCCGTCGCACCGGCGGCGACCACATCGCCGACGCCGGTGAGGTCGCGGAGGCGCTGGCGGCGGTCGCCGGTCGCCTGCGGGGACGCGTCGCACGACGGGTCGGCCTGCGCACCACACCGGAGCTGCGCTTCGTGCCCGATCCCGTGACCGAGCAGGCGGCACGGGTGGAGGAGCTGCTGCGGGGGCTGGAGCGCCGCGACGAGGTGCCACCGGGCACCGGCGGGATCGAGGAGGACCAGGGTGGTGCGGCGGAGCCGGGCCCGGCAGGCGGTGGTGGGCCGGCTGGTGGGCGGGACAGGTGACCGCGACCTCCGACAGGGATCCGGCGTGGGCTGCGGACCTCGACCCCGACACCGAGGTGGCGGTGCTCGATCGGCTCCGTCGGGCAGCCGACACCGGTGAGCGGGTGGTGGTCGCCGGCCACGTTGCACCGGATGGTGACGCCCTGGGCGCCGTGCTGGCCCTGCACCTCGCGCTCGGCGCTGCGGGGGCGCGGACGGTGCCGGCGATCGGCGACATGCCGCCCACGCCGCCCTCCCCGCCCCTGGACCGGCTCCCCGGTGCGGACCAGGTCGTGGCAGCCGCCCGGCTCCCGGATGCGAGCGAGGTCGACCTGCTGGTGTGCATGGACACGGCCAGCGTTGCCCGGCTGGGGGAGGTGGCCCGCTATCTCGATGCGGGTGTGACCACCGTCGTCCTCGATCATCACGCCCAGGGCGAGGTCTTCGGTGACCTGCGGCTGGTGGCGCCCCTGGCCGCGGCCACCGTCCAGGTGGTTGCCCGGCTGCTGGACGGGCTCTCGCTCCCGCTCACGCGTGAGATCGCCACCTGTCTCTACGTCGGGCTGGTCACCGACAGCGGCCGGTTCGGCTACCAGGCCACCGACGCGAGCGCGCACGCGCTCGCTGGCCGGGCGCTGGCGGCGGGTGTCGACCAGGCGTGGTGGCACCAGGCCCTGTTCGCCTCACGCCGTGCGGCCGAGCTCTCGCTCCTCGGACACGGCCTGGCACGGCTCACCGTGGTCCCCGAGGTAGCCCTGGTGCACGCCCACGTGACCGCTGAGGAGGTCGCCGACTGCGACGACGCCTCCCTGGACAGCCTGGTCGACCTGCTGCGGTCCGCTGACCAAGCCGAGGTCGCCCTGGCGCTACGCCCCACCACCAACGGCGGCTGGAAGGGCTCGCTGCGCTCGCGGGGGACGGCCGACGTCGGCCGGGTCGCGGCGGCGATGGGCGGCGGTGGACACCGGCTGGCGGCGGGCTTCACCGTCACGGGCAGCCCGCAGGAGGTCACCGACCGGGTCGTCGCCCTGCTGAAGGAGGGCTGAGGGGATGGGACGCCGACCCCGGCCCCGCGGGCCCGTCAACGACGCGGTGCTCGTGGTGGACAAGCCAGCCGGGCCGACCTCCCACGACGTCGTGGCTCGGGTGCGCCGCGCCGTCGGCCACTCCCGGGTCGGCCACACCGGCACCCTCGATCCGCCGGCCACCGGTGTGCTGGTGCTGTGTCTGGGGCGCGCCACCAAGCTGGTGCGCTTCCTCCAGGCCGGCACCAAGACCTACGCCGCCCGCATGCGGCTCGGGGTGACCACCGACACCCAGGACGCCGAGGGCACGGTGCTCGCCACCGTGGATGCCAGCCACCTCGACGAACAGACCGTGTGCAGCGCGCTGACCGCCTTCCAGGGCACCTTCGCCCAGGTCCCGCCGATGGTCTCCGCGGTCAAGGTGGACGGCGAGCGGCTCCACGCCAAGGCCCGGCGCGGGGAGACGGTGGACCGCAGCGCGCGTGAGGTCCACGTCGGCTCCCTGGTGGTGGAGGCCTTCGAGCCCGGCCCGGTCGCCGAGGTGTCGGTCCTGCTGACCTGCTCGGCCGGCACCTACGTGCGCACCATCGCCCACGATGTCGGTACGGCACTCGGCGTCGGGGGCAGCCTGGCCGCGCTCCGGCGGGTCGCCAACGGCCCCTTCACCCTCGCGGAGGCGGTGGACCTCAGCACCATCGACGAGGGTGGGGCAGCAGCGGTCGAGGCCGCCAGCCTGGACGTGCGCACCGCCGTGACCCGGACCCTGGAGGTGGTGGAGGTCGCTGACGGCGACCTCGCCCGACGCATCACCCAGGGCGGTGCCGGGCCACCGCTCGACCACGACCGCACCGTGGCCCTGCTGCAGTCGGCGACCGACGGGCGCCCCAGCCGGCTGCTCGCCATCGCCCGGCACGACCCCGACCGGCAGGCCACCTGTTCCGAGCTGGTGTGGACCCGCCCCGAGGAGCTCGCGTGACCCAGGTCGTCCACGGTCTCGAGGGGCTCGAGCACGCCCCGTCGGTGGTGACCATCGGCAACTTCGACGGTGTCCACCGCGGGCATCAGGTCCTGCTCCGGCGCACCGTCCACCTCGCCGCGGACGCTCGCGTCCGTTCCGTGGCGGTCACCTTCGACCCCCACCCCGCTGCGGTCCTGCGTCCCGATGCACAGCCGCCGCGGTTGCAGGTCATGGAGGACCGCATCGCCTCGCTGGGTGCGGCCGGTGTCGACGTGGTCGTGGTGCTGCCCTTCACCAGGGAGTTGGCGTCGCGCACGCCGGCCGACTTCGTCGTGGAGATCCTCGCGGGCGCGCTCGAGGCCGTCCGGGTGGTGGTGGGTACGAACTTCCGGTTCGGCCACAAGGCTGCGGGCAACGTGGTCACCCTGCTGGAGCTCGGTGAGCAGCACGGCTACATCCCGGAGGCGGTCACGCTGCTGGAGATCGATGGAAGGCGTATCTCCTCCTCCGCGATCCGCGAGCATCTCGCGGATGGGGACATCCAGTGGGTGGCCCGTGCCCTGGGCCGCCCCTACCTGCTGCACGGCGAGGTCGTCCGCGGGGACGGTCGTGGCCGCGGTATCGGCTTCCCGACCGCCAACCTCGCGCTCGACGAGGCGCTGGCGATCCCTGCCACGGGGGTGTACGCGGGCCACGCCGAGGTAGCGGGTGAGCGGCTCCCCGCGGTCACCAACGTCGGCGTGCGACCCACCTTCGACGGCACCGTGCGCACCGTGGAGGTGCACGTCCTCGACCTCGACCGGGACCTCTACGGCGAACGGATCGGGTGCACCTTCGAGCACCGGATCCGCGCGGAACACCGGTTCGACGGCGTGGATGCCCTGGTCGCCCAGATCGGCCGCGACGTGGCCGAGGCCCGCCGCCTGCTGGGCGCCTGACCGGCGCGAGCGGCCGGCCTCGCGGGCGGCCCCGGATGTGTGCGGTTGCCGAGGGTGGTCACCTGTGTCACACTCCTCACCGACGACCCGACACCCGGGTCGTTCCTACCGTGCCCGTTCGGGTGTCGGGATCCCTCGAGCAGCACCGTCCACCGGCAGGGCCCTGAGGCCGCGCTGGAGCGGACGCCCCGGCTGCGAGGTGTCGATGTCCGCGTCGTGGCGTGCATCGGGACGGGACCCCACGGTGGCGGTGTCACGCACCGTCCCACCCGGCGCGGCAGGGCCGACCACGATACGGAGCATGCCAGTGGCGACCACGCTGCCCAACGACAAGCAGGCCATCATCGAACGCTTCGCCCGCGAGCCGGGCGATACCGGCTCCCCGGAGGTGCAGGTCGCGCTGCTCACCCAGCGCATCAGCCACCTCACGGAGCACCTCAAGGAGCACAAGCAGGATCACCACTCACGTCGTGGTCTGCTGAAGATGGTCGGTCAACGCCGCCGGCTGCTGAACTACCTCAGGAACCTGGACATCGAGCGCTACCGCGCGCTCATCGCGGAGCTGGGGCTCCGCCGCTGATCAACCCCGGGCCGGGATCGCCGGAGGCGCTCCCGGCCCATGTCGTGCCGGCTCGATGCCGGCGTGACACGCCCGTCACCTGGTCATCGGACGTCAGTGGAGACGGCTCGCCCACCGCACCAGCCGCGGTGAGCCGCCCCCACTGATGGGCCGGCGACAGGTGGCAGCAGACGCCCGCACGAGGTGTGCGCGGCACGTGACCTGACAGGAGGCCCAACGTGGGCAAGCTCGGACAGTACGAGCACTCGATCGACATCGACGGCAAGACCCTGACCTTCGAGGCCGGGACCCTGGCAGCCCAGGCGGGCGGCGCGGTCGTCATCAGCCTCGGGGACACCAAGGTGCTCTCGACCACCACCGCGTCGAAGCAGCCGAAGGACTTCCTCCCCTTCTTCCCCCTCACCATCGAGGTGGAGGAGCGGATGTACGCCAACGGGC
>PXDB01000077.1 GCA_003565155.1 Nitriliruptoraceae bacterium
CACCAGAAAAGGCCTTTCTTTCGGGTTCCAGCTTCGACACTGTTTCCCGGAAGATAAGGCCTTTTCGCCTGTCTACGAAGGAACTGGCACCACCCCACCCAACCGACACGCTTACGGAAGGGCTAGTGGGCCGGCTCCGATGTCGTGGACCGTGATCTCAGAACTCGACCGGGCACCACGGTGCGCGGTCGACGCTGAACAGCCGCCCGAGCCCGTCAGCAGCTCCTGGCCGGTGCTCGTCGAGCCGGCCCGCGTCCACCAGCGTGCTCGGGCGCAGAGAACCGAACACCACCCCGGCGAGGGACCCGATCGACAGGGTGACATCCGGTGCTGCGTCGGTCGGCTCGCACGCCACCTCGTCACCGACGTCGAGGTACCAGCGACCCCCCGCGGACCCACCCGGATCCACCACCTCGATGGTGGCGCTGCCACTGGTGACGTAGCCGCGCGCGGTCAGCACCCGCGGCACGTCGAGGATGCGGGCGTAGAGCGGTGGCCCTTCGGCGGCGTGGAGGGCGAGCGGGTCGGTCAGCAGGTGCGGAAGCGCGTCGTCTATCGGCCGGAGCCAGGTGGTCACCCGGGTGGTCAAATCGACATCGAGAAGGTGTTGCCAGAGTGCCGCGTAGGCCTCGGCATCGGTGGCGAAGACCTCGCTGACGCGGACCTCGCCTGCGGGCAACAGGGCCCCGTCGGCACCCTTGACCCGGTAGCTGGCGTAGCCGCGACCGGGGACCTGCACCAGGCGTCGCGCCGTTGCCCCGTCCCGCCAGCCGGGCGGGTCGACGGTGAGCCCGAGGTGCCACATGCCGGGACTGTTGTCGACGCAGGCGCCGCGGCGGTCCGAGAGCCGGTCGCGGATGGCCGGCCACGCATCCCGCGCCGCCACCGCGGTGGTCTCCTCGACGACACGGACGTCGACCGGATCCCGGAAGGCGATCCGCAGCCGCTCCGCGTTGTAGGCACGATGCTCGGCCGCCATCCCGAACCCGTAGCGGCCGTAGATCGCGGACTCCGACGCGAACAGGGCGGCGAGCGGCTCCTCGTGTTCGCGAGCCTCGGCGAGGCACGCGTCCATGAGCGTGGTCAGGAGGCCACGGCGGCGCATGGTCTGCGCCACCCCGACGGCGGTGATGGCGGCGACCGGGAGCCGGCTGCCGCCCGGGAGGCTGATCCGGGTCTCGATGACGCCGAGGTTGCCGGCCACCCGCCCCCGGTCGCGGACCCACCACGCGCGGTAGTCGGTGGCGAAGGCGTCGAGGTAGGGCTGGACGTCCTCGTCACCTTCCCCCTCGTGGAAGTGCCGGTTGACCGCGCGGGCGAACTCCGGCAGCGCATCGTCGGGGACGCGCTCGGGCAGCAGGGTGTCCATGGAGGTTCCTCGGAGGTTGCTTGGCGACCTCCCGGGTGCCTCGCGGCCGTGTGCGGCGGCAGAGGTCGGCGCCCGACAGTGTTCCACGGCCACGGGCCGAGGAGGCGTCCCCCGTGTAGCGACGCGGCGGCTCGCCGCAAGGTTCGTGGGGGGAGCGCTGTGCTCGATACGACGTGGGAGCGGCGAGGTGCGCGGGGGAGAGCGCTGTGCTCGATACGACGTGGGAGCGGCGAGGTGCGCGGTAGGCGGTACGCGGAGCGAGGTGCGAGGTTCGCAGCCGAACGACCAGCCCAGGGTCGGGAAGCTGCACACCTCGCGTCCTGGGTGTGGTCGCCGCGTCGCCCGGCGAAGGGATCGCAGCGAAGCGACCGTCAGCGGGTCACCTCGCTGCAGACCTTGTCCGGACGGGCCGGTGGCGGCCACCTCACGGCGCCGGTGGCGGCCACCTCACGGCGCCGGTGGCGGCCACCTCAGCCCGCCAGCGACGGCGGTCACCCCGCACGCGACGGCGGCCGCTCCGACACCGGTCGGGCGCTCAGAACATGAACCCGTGCCAGGGGGCGACCTCCGTCGCCAGCATCCGATCCAAGCGTGCAGCGGCCCCCTCCCGATGCTGACGGAGGCGCCCGGCGGCCAGGAGCTGGGTCGTGCGGACCCCACCGAGGAACACCGTCCCGAGCACGTCCGCGCCGAGTGACAGGTCGGCGGCCTCGTCCGTCCGCGAGACGCCTCCGGAGCCATGGGAGCTGTGCAGCGCCCAGCGTCCCGCCTGGTCCGGCAGCTGCCGGTCCCCCACCTCGAGCACGAGCCGATCGTCCGCCGCGTACACCCGGGAACCGAACGCGTCGACCAGATCCACCAGCCGCACCTGCAGCGGCCAGTCGCCGGTGGCCTGCGCGCGGCCCTCGTCGACCAGCATCGCCAGCAGTGGGTCGTCCACCGGCCGACGTCCCGCCACGGTCCGCCCCGCAAGGTCCACGTCGGTGGCGAAACGCCACAACGCGGCCGTAGCGGCGGGACCGGTGGCCATGAGCTCGTGGACGCGTACCGTTCCAGCCGGGCCCGCTGCCGACCACTCCGGCTCCAACCGGTAGGTCACGTACCCGCGCCCCGGCAGAACGGCGATCTGCTGCGGTGGACCCTCCCCCGGGAGCGGCGCCAGGGTCGAGGGCCAGAAGTGCGCGGGGCGGTGGATACCTCCGGGGCGCTGCCGGGTCACCGCCGTGTGCAGCTCCGGCAGCACCCGTTGCGCCTCCGCGGTGTCCAGGAGCTCGACCTCGGCGACCGGACCGTCGATGCGCAGTCCGGCGTGGGTCCGCGCGAGCGTGATCTCCACGGTCGGCGCTGCCGGACCGAAACCGAACCGGCCGTAGATCGGCGCCTCCGAGGCCCACAGGGCCGCGATGGCCTCCCCGCGCTCACGCGCTGCACGCAGTTGTTCGGCCATCAGCGCCGTGAGGAGGCCGCGGCGGCGATGGTCGGCGCGGACGGCGACGTGGCAGACACCGGCGCACCCCACCTCGGCGCCGCCCGGCAGGTGCATCCGGAAGCTGTAGGCGCCCGCGGTGGCGACCACCCCACCCCGGGAGTCGACGCCGACCAGGGTGCGCTCGAGCTCCGTGCGTTGGGTCACGCGCTCGAGGTCATCGGCGTTGGGTGCACCCCCGAAGGTGGCCCGGAACAGCCGGACCACCGCCTCCAGCTCATCGGGCGCCGCGGGGCGCAGCTCGACCGTCACGGGCGAGACACCTCGCCGGACCGCCCGGCACCACCCGACGAGGAACCGCCACCCGACGAGGAACCGCCACCGGTCGAGGAACCGGCACGGGAGGGCGGGTACCCACCGGGCGCCATGGCACGGGTCCGCGAGGCCGGACCAGCACCCCCGTTGGGGATGTGGCGGCGGAGGAACCCTCCGATCTCCGCGAGTGCGTCACGGGACTCGGGGAGCCCGGGGAACGCCTGGAAGACGTGCCAGAGCCCCGGATAGATGCCGTACGAGGCCTCACCGCCCGCGTCGCGGACACGGGCAGTGAAACGCACGGAGTCGTCCCGCAGGACCTCGTCGCCACCCACGTGCAGCAGCATCGGTGGCAGACCGGCGAGTTCGGCGTAGAGCGGCGACACCTCGGGGTGGTCCAGCGGTGCGTCCCCGGCGTAGGCGAGGGCGGCGGGGGCGGTCATCGCCGCGGAGATCCAGGGATCGGCCCCGTCGAGCTCCGTCATGGAGCCGCCGGTCCCCGCGAGGTCCAGCCACGGCGACATGCCGATGTAGCAGGCGGGGAGGGCCTCCTCGCGGTCACGGAGGCGCACCAGCAGGGCGGCCCCGAGCCCCCCGCCCGCCGAGTCCCCGGTGACCGCCAGGCGCTCCGGCGCCACGCCGGCGACCTCGACCAACCAGCGGAAGGTGGCGTCGGCGTCGTCCAGCGCCGCCGGGAAGGGGTGCTCGGGTGCCAGCCGGTAATCCGGCAGCACGACGACGGCGTCCGACCGGCGTGCGATCGCCGCGCCGAGCCCGCGGTGGGTGTTGGGCGAGAGCAGGATGTAGGCACCCCCGTGCAGATGGACCACCACCCGGGGTGCGGTCGCGAGCCACTCCGCCTGTGCCGTTCGCCCCGTCGGCACGGCGCCAAGCCACCGAGGTGCCACGACCAGGCCGGGGACGGGGGCACCGCAGAGTTCCGCCACCTCAACGTCCGTGCCGACGGGTGCTCGGGACAGGGTGCGTTCCGTCGCATCGCGCAGCTGCAGAGCGTAGGCCTCCAGCTCCGGACGGGGCGCGTCCGGCGCAGGTGTGCCGCCGCCCCCGAAGCGACGCATGGCGTGCAGGGCCACCACGAACACGCGCTTGACCACACGGGAACGCCGGGAAGGGCCGGGCCGGGTGACGGTCACGGTGACGGCACCCGAGGCGGCACGATCATGACGCCACCACGTGGAGCCAGTCACGGTAGGCGGGGACCCGACCACGAACCGCGTCCAGGAAGGTGGTCTGGACGGCCTCGGTGACCGGCCCGCGCCCGCCGAGGTCATAGCCGGCGATCTCGCGGACCGGGGTGAGCTCCGCAGCCGTACCGGTGAGGAACAGCTCATCGGCGAGGTAGAGGTCGCTGCGCACCAGGGAGGTCTCCACCACCTCGTACCCGAGATCGCTGGCGATGCGCATCACCGCCGCGCGGGTGATGCCGGCCAGCGGGCCGTCGTGCAGGGGCGGGGTGTGGATGACGCCGTCCCGCACGCAGAACAGGTTCTCGCCCGTGCCCTCGGCGACGTAGCCGTCCTCGGAGAGCATGATCGCCTCGTCGTAGCCGGCGCGCAGCGCCTCCACCTTGGCCAGCGAGGAGTTGAGGTACTGCCCGTTGGCCTTGCCGGCCGGCGGGATCGTGTTCTTGCCGATGCGCCGGAAGCTGGACAGCATCACCCGGACCCCGGAGATCAGGGCGTCCTCGCCGAGGTAGCTGCCCCACTCCCAGGTGGCGATGGCGATGCGTGGGGTGCTCGGCAGGGGGTTGAGGCCGATCTCCCCGTAGCCGAGGTAGATGGTCGGCCGGACGTAGCAGCCGCCGGTGTGGCCGTTGCTCCGGATCAGCTCCTCCACCACCTCGACGAGGTCGTCGACGTCGTAGGGGATCTCGTCGAGCGGTGGGTAGAGACGGGCGGAACGCAGCAGCCGCTCGAGGTGCGGACGCAGCTGGAAGACCGCTGGCCCCTCGTCGGTGGGGTAGGCCCGGATGCCCTCGAAGACCCCGTAGCCGTAGTGCAGCGTCGGCGTGAGCACATGGACCAGGGCGTCGTCCCACGCGACGAACTCCCCGTCCATCCAGATCTTGTCGGCCTTCGGGAAGGGCATGTGCTGTCCTCCTCGCGGGGGCGTGACTCGCGGGGTCGGGTGCGCGGTTCGCCGGGTCAGGCCTGCTGCACCAACTCCACCAGCCGGTCGCCGACGTCGCTGGTCGAGTATCGCAGGCCATCCGGCACACGGCCGGCGCGTTCGCTGAGCAGGGCAGCGACGGCGACGTCCACGCGACGCGCCGCCGCCTCCTCGCCGAGGAAATCGAGCAGCTGGCCGAGGCTGAGCACCGCGGCCACCGGGTCCGCGCGACCGGTCCCGGCGATGTCGGGCGCAGAGCCGTGCACCGGCTCGAACATCGAAGGTGCCCGTCGGGTCGGGTCGAGGTTCGCCGAGGCCGCGAGGCCGATCCCACCCTGCACCGCCCCACCGAGGTCGGTGATGATGTCACCGAACAGGTTCTCGGTGACCATCACGTCGAAACGTCCCGGATCCTGGACCAGGTGGAGGCAGGCGGCATCGACGTGGACGTAGTCGCGCTCGATGTCGCTGAATTCCGCGTCACCGACCTCCTCGAAGGTGCGCATCCACAGCCCACCCGCGTAGGTCAGCACGTTGGTCTTGTGGACCAGGGTGAGATGACCGCGCCGACGTCGGGCCTGCTCGAAGGCGTAGCGCACGCACCGCTCGACACCGTGGCGGGTGTTCACGCTCTCCTGGGTCGCGACCTCGTGGGGGGTGCCGCCGTAGAGGGTCCCGCCGCTGCCGGCGTACACCGACTCCGTGTTCTCGCGGATCACGAGCAGATCGCACTCAGCCGGGGTGAGACCGCTGATCGGTGAGGTGACACCGGGGTAGAGCTTGACCGGCCGCAGGTTGATGTACTGGTCGAAGGCGAACCGGAGCTTCAGCAGCAGGCCGCGCTCGATCACGCCGGGTGGCACGGCGGGCGTGCCGACAGCGCCGAGGTAGAGGGCGTCGAAGGCGCCGAGCTCCTCCAGGGTCGCGTCCGAGAGCACCTCGCCGGTGTCGAGGTAGCGGCGTCCGCCGAGGTCGTAGGTCACGCGCTCGGTCGTGAAGCCTTCCAGCGTCTCGAGCGCATCGAGGACCCTGCCGCCCTCGGCGAGCACCTCCGGTCCGATCCCGTCGCCCCCCAGCCAGGCGATGCGGTGGTCTGCCACGGGCACTCCTTCGGGCGGTGTGGTCGGCACGGCCCGGCAGCGTAGACGCGATGGGTGGAGATCCCTTCGCACAGCGACGGACCCTTGCTAGCGTCCGTGCCAGGCTGGGTCCTGCGCGTCACGCAGCCGCTCGACATACGTCCGCATCACCGTCGATCCCGAGGGGGTACGACCCGTGAGCAACTCGCCACAGCCACCACCGCCCGGAGGTCCCGGTGGACCACCCCCCGGAGGCCCCCCATCGGGAGGTCAGGGTGGACCACCTCCCGGAGGCCCGGGTGGGCCCCCACCGGGTGGTCCCGGCGGTCCGCCCCAAGGAGGCCCACCTCCAGGCGGCCCCGGCGGACCCCCGCCCGGCTCTCCCGGTGGGCCACCTGGAGGCTTCCCGCCCAGCGGCGGGGGCGGACAGGGTGGTGTCGACCAGGAGCCCTACTCCATCGGCAACGCCTTCAACTACGGGTGGACGAAGTTCCAGCAGAACCTCGGGCCCATCGTGCTGGGCCTGCTCGCCTACATCGTGATCGTCGCGATCGTCACCGTCGTGTGGTCGTTCATCACGGGAGCGATCTTCCTGCCCAGCAGCGAGCAGCAGTTCGAAGCGATGGTCACCGGCGAGACCGCCGGGCTCGGCTTCTTCGGGTTCCTGCTGTACTTCGGGTTCACAGCGATCGTCGGGTTCCTCGGTTTCGTGATCATCCAGGCCGCGGTCGTCCGGGCCGCACTGGCGCTGACCAGGGGTGAGAAGATCGAGCTGGGCACGCTGTTCACCTTCGACAACCTGCCGCAGCTGCTGATCGGTGCGGTCATCGTGGGTGTGCTGACCGGTATCGGCAGCATCCTGTGCTACATCCCAGGCCTCATCGTGACCTTCTTCACGCAGTTCTACGTCCACTTCCTCATCGACCAGGACATGACCGGTGTGGACGCGATCAAGGCGAGCTTCAGCTTCGTGAACCAGAACCTGGGCACGCTGATCGGGTTCTTCCTCGCCTCGGTGGTCGCCTACTTCATCGGTGGTCTGCTCTGCGGGATCGGCCTGCTGGTGGCGATGCCCGTGGTGTTCATCGCCCAGGCCTACACCTACCGCCGCCTGCGCGGCGAGCCCGTGGCCGCCTGAGACCCGGCACGACGCGACTGCAGCGCCTGTCGCTGCGACCACGGCACTCTCACTCGGTCGGGGACCGCTACGGCGGTCCCCGACCGCTGTTCCGGGCCGCAGCTGGGTCGCCTTCGCTGGGTCGCCGCAGCTGGTCGGCTGCACCCAGGGGGCGCACCCAGGGTGCGGCCGGGTCGCCGCAGCCGGGTCGCCGCAGCCGGGACGCCGCAGCCGGGAGCACGGCCGTGGATGCAGGTGCCGGGGCACGGTGCGCTGCCGCCGCCGCGCCGCAAGCCGTGCAGCAGAACGACCATCCGGTGAGCCGATAGCTGCAAACCTTCGCCAGGAGCGCAGGAAGTCTGCACGGAGCGCAGGGAAACCCGCACGGAGCGCAGGGAAACCTGCCCAGCCCGGCGTGACCCGGATCCAGCGCGGGGTGGTCCTGCGAGGAGCGCGCAGGACAGCCAACCGCGCGGGAGAGCGGTTACGGCGCCCAGGAGGTGAAGGGCTCCACCGGCAGGTTGCGAAGCACGCCGTAGACCAACCAGAGGCCACCGAAGGTCCACCACAGCCACCGCGGTACCGCCGCCAACCACCGCCTGCCGATGCTGCGTCCCGTCCAGGCGAGCCACGACCACGCGGCCAGCACCACCAGCACCGGCACGAACGCGTTCCGGTCGAAGGCATCCCGAGGCCGCCCCATCGCGAGCGCGTTCGCACTGCGGGTCCCGCCGCACAGCGGGCAGTACACGCCGAACAGCACCCGTGACGGGCATGTCGGGAACAGCTCGGGGTAGCGCGGGTAGACCACGCCCACCAGCGTCGCCGAGGTCGCCGCAAGGCCCGCCACCAGGAGCGGTTCGGTCACCTTCGACGCGGCCTCAGCGACCCCGCCGTCGAGACCGCCGGCGGCTGCACTCCCGCCGCCGTCGACGACGCCATCGCTGCTGTCATGGTCCTCAGCACCCGCGGCGACCCTGCGGTCCGGGCATGTCGCACCCTCGCTGCTGGTCACGGTCGCTCCTGGATCTGTGCATCCGCTTCCGGATGGCGCCGCGACCCGCCCGGTAGCTGGCCGGGCCGGCGGCGCAACCCCGCTGGACGGGCAGCAGACGCGCCAGCAGCGTAACGGCCGCTACCGTCGCCGGCCATGGAACGCACGACCCGGCGAACCCTGCAGCGCCTGCTGCTCGAGCATGCGCCGTGGCTCGACGCGGAGGACGTCGGACCAAGGTCCATCGAAGCCGGGCGCTGCCAGCGGTGCGACGAACTGCCCCGGCTGTTGCCGACCTGCGGTCCCGCCGGCGACGCCGGGGTGTGTCGCGCCTGCGCGGAGGAGCTCGGCGACAACGGCTGGTGCGCCGGGCACCACGAGCAGGGGCGGGCGGCCCGCCGGTGGGCCGCGCAACTCCCGGATAGCTGGCCGGAACTCGTGGTGCTGTGGTGGGTGGCGACCGGCGAGCTGCGGCCCGACCCCTCGCTCCGCGAGCGCACCGATGACCTCCCCGCTTCCCTCGCCGAGACCGTCCGGCAACTCCCCGGATGATCCGGCTTCCGGCCGTCCGCGCGTGCGGGAAGGGACCCGGGTTCGGACGGAGGCGGAAACGGTGCCCACGCCGGGCCCGTGCAGCGGTGCCCACGCCGGGCCCGTGCAGCGGTGCCCACGCCGGGCCCGTGCAGCGGTGCCCACGCCGGGCCCGTGCAGCGGTGCCCACGCCGGGCCCGTGCAGCGGTGCCCCAACCACC
>PXDB01000127.1 GCA_003565155.1 Nitriliruptoraceae bacterium
GACGCGGCGCTCATCACCTCGCAGCTCGAGCGTGCCCAGCAGGTGGCCTGAGGTGCGCGCCAGCCGGGTCATCCAGGCGGTCGACTCCCACACCGAGGGCATGCCCACCCGCGTGATCACCGGCGGGGTCGGCGTCCTGCCCGGTGCGACCATGCTGGAACGCAAGACCCGCTTCGAGGCCGAGCAGGACGGCCTGCGCCGGCTGCTGATGTACGAACCCCGCGGGCACAGCGCCATGTCCGGCGCGATCCTGCAGCCACCCACCCGCGACGACGCCGACGTCGGCGTGCTGTTCATCGAGGTGTCCGGCTGCCTGGCGATGTGTGGCCACGGCACCATCGGCGTGTGCACCGTGCTGGTGGAGACCGGCATGGTCCCGGTCGTGGAGCCGGTCACCACCATCCACCTCGACACCCCCGCCGGCCTCGTCCGCGCCGAGGTGGAGGTCACCGACGGGCGTGCCGCAGCGGTCACCATCACCAACGTGGCCTCCTACGTGGTCGGCCTGGACCGCACCGTCACGCTGCCCGGCCACGGCGCCGTCACCTACGACCTCGCCTTCGGCGGCAACTTCTACGCGATCCTGCCCGCCGCCGACCTCGGCCTGACCCTGGACCCGGCCGCCGCACCGACCCTGATCGAGCGGGGGCTCGCGCTGATGGCCGCGATCAACGCCGCCGACCGCCCGGTCCACCCCCTCCACCCCGACATCGCCGGCCTGCGCCACGTCGTCCTCACCGGGGAGCACGACGATGACGTCGACGGACGTGCCGCCACCGTCATCCACCCGGGCTGGATCGACCGGTCACCCTGCGGCACCGGCACCTCGGCCCACCTCGCCGTCCTGCACGCCCGCGGCGAGCTGGCCCTGGAGGAACCCTTCGTCAACGCCTCGCTGATCGACAGCCGCTTCACCGGACGACTCGTCGCCCGCACCGAGGTGGCGGGGACGCGTGCGGTGGTGCCCACCATCCGCGGACGTGCGTGGATCACCGGCACCGGCGAGTACCTGCTCGACCCCACCGACCCCTACCCGGAGGGGTTCCTGATCGGTGCGGTCGCCGACGACGCCGTCGCACCGTCGTGAGCCGGCTCCCCGCCACCGCGGACGCCGTCGTCATCGGCGCCGGCATCGTGGGTGCGGCGTGCGCCGACGCTCTGGCGGCCGCCGGACGCAGCGTCGCCGTGCTCGAGCGGCACGCACTGACCGGAGGGACCACCGCCGCCGGCGAGGGCAACCTGCTCGTCTCCGACAAGGAGCCCGGCCCGGAGCTCGACCTCGCCCTGCTCGCCAACCGCGGCTGGACCACCCTCGGTGCGGCGCTGGCGGACGACGGCGTCGACATCGAGCTCGAGGCCAAGGGCGGCCTGATGGTCGCCACCACCGACGCCGGCCGGGACGCGATCGACGCGCTGGCCGAGCGGCAGCGCGCCGCGGGCGTGGTCGTGGAACAGGTCGCGGCCGAGGACGCGCACCGGTTCGAGCCGCACCTCACCCGCGAGCTCACCGCCGCCAGCTACTACCCCCAGGACCAGCAGGTCCAGCCGGTCAAGGCCGTGGCCGCGCTGCTCGAGCGCGCACGCGGCCACGGTGCGACCTTCCACCCGGCTACCCGCGTCACCGGGCTGCACCACGGTCGCGACGGGCGGCTGACCGGCGTGGCCACCGAACGTGGCACGGTGGGCACCGAGGTGGTGGTCAACGCCGCCGGGCTGTGGAGCGCCGAGGTCGCGGAGCTCGCCGGCGTGCACCTGCCCATCCGTCCCCGCCGGGGACAGATCCTGGTCACCGAACCGCTGCCACGCCTCGTCCACCGCAAGGTCTACGACGCGGACTACGTGGGCACCATCGCCGCCGACCCTGCCGAGGCCGCCCTCTCGGCGGTCATCGAGGGCACCCGGGCGGGCACGATCCTGATCGGCTCCAGCCGGGAACTGGTCGGCCTGGACCGCAACCCGAACTGGGACCTGCTGGCGCGGATGGCCGCCCGCGCCATCGACCTGTTCCCCGTGCTCGCCGAGGTCCGGTTGCTCAGGACCTACCTCGGCTTCCGGCCCTACCCACCCGACCACCTGCCGGTCATCGGCGAGGACCACCGGATCCCGGGGCTGTTCCACGCCACGGGGCACGAGGGCGCCGGCATCGGGCTGGCGCCGGCGACCGCACGGCTGATCGCGGCGGCCGTCACCGGCCAGCGGGCACCGATCGACCCGAGCCCGTTCGCCGTCGACCGGCCGGGCCTGCTGGCCGGGGAGGAGGCTGCCCGTGCCGGCACGTGACCAGCGGGGCGCGGCCCCGGATCCCACCGACCTGCGGGTCACACCGCCCGCCGAGGGCAGCGGACCGGTGCGGGGTGACGACGGGCCCCACGGCGGGCGCGGGACGCCCTTCACCTTCCGCCACGACGGTCGCACCGTGACCGCCTACCCGGGCGAGACCATCGGTGCCGCGCTGCTCGCCGCCGGTGTCCGCGCGCTCAGGCCCAGCGGGTTCGACGCCCGGCCCCGCGGGCTGTTCTGCGGCATCGGCGCGTGCTTCGACTGCCTCGTCACCGTCGACGGTGACGGCCCCGTCCGCGCCTGCCTGGCCGCGGCCGCCCCTGACACCGAGGTGGAGGTCCACGATGTCCCCCGGCAGCGCTGACCCGACCCGCGTCCCGGCGGTGGTGGTCGGTGCAGGGCCGGCGGGGATGGCCGCGGCGGTCGCGCTGGCGGAGACCGGCGTGCCGGTCACGGTGCTCGACAGCTACCCGCACCCCGGCGGGCAGTACCACCGTCCACGTGCGGTCGGGCCCGGCGCCGGCCGGGCCGGGGTCGTCGCAGCCCCGACCGGAGCAGGCACCGGGACCGGTGACGACCCGACGGTCGCGGCGTTCCGGCACCACCTCGCTGTCGGCACCGTGCACCTGCGGTCGTCGACGACCGTGTGGTCCGCCAGCGCTGAGGAGGGCGGCTGCACGCTGCGCCTGACGACGGGGACCGACCCCGCCGCGGGCACGGCCGCCCACGCCGCCGCGGACCCCGACCGCGATGCCGCGCTCCTGCACGCCGAGGTGGTGATCATCGCCACCGGTGCCACCGACCGCGTGCTGCCCTTCCCCGGCTGGGACCTGCCGGGGGTGTGCACCGCCGGCGGGGCGCAGGCGCTCTTGAAGGGCCAGGGGATCCGGGTCGGGACACGGGCGGTGGTCGCCGGATCCGGACCGTTCCTCCTGCCCGTCGCCGCCGCGCTCGCCGAGGCCGGCACCACCGTCGCGGCGGTCGCCGAGGCGCAGCACGCCGCGGTCATCGCCCGCGCGGCACCGCGCATCGCCGGCCACCTCGACGTGGTCACCGAGGGGCTCGGCTACGCCCGCGTCCTCGCCCGCCACCGGGTGCCGGTGCGCCACGCCACCGCGGTCACGGCCGCCGCCGGTGACGGCCGTGTCGAGGAGGTCACCCTCCAGCGGCTCGACGAGCAGTGGCGGCCGGTGCCCGGCACCGAGCAGCGGGTCGCGGTCGACGCGGCCTGCGTGTCCTTCGGGTTCGTGCCCCAGGTCGGCCTCCCGGCCCTGCTCGGTTGCGCGCTGACCAGCGACCCGGTGTGGGGCGACCCGGTGGTCGCCGTCGACAGCCACCAGCACACCTGCGTCGATCGCGTGTTCGCCGCCGGGGAGAGCACCGGTGTCGGGGGTGCCGCCGTCGCCGTCGAGGAGGGGGCCCTGGCCGGTCTGGCCGCCGCCCACGCGCTCGGCGCCATCGACGTCGGCGCGCTGCGGGACCGCGGTGCGCCCCACCGCCGGTCCCGGGCCCGCAAGCAGGCCTTCGCCGCCACCTTGGGCCGGATGTACCGGCGGGGCGACGGGTGGGTGCACTGGCTCGCTGACGACACGCTCATCTGTCGCTGCGAGGAGGTCGACCACGCCAGCGTGCGGCACGCCGTGACCGCGCTCGGTGCCGTCGATCAGCGCTCGGTGAAGCTCACCACCCGGTGCGGGATGGGGCGGTGCCAGGCCCGCATGTGCGGTGACGCGGTGGCGGCGCTCGTCGCCCACCACAGCGGCGCTCCGGCCGACGATCGGGCCGCCCTGTCGACACCGACGGTGCTCGCCCCCGTGCGGCTCCGGGAGTTGGCGGCCCTCAGCCCCGAGTACGAGGAGCCCTGATGGAGCTGACCGGCAGCAACCTGATCGACGGCACCGAGCACCGCAGCGGCGTCACCGTGACCCGCTCGGTCGATCCCCGGACCGGGGAGGCCTTCGGCCCGGGGTTCGTCGACGCGACCGACGCCGAGGTGGCGGTGGCCGTCCGCGCCGCCGTGGATGCCGCCCCGGCGGTGCGTGCCGCCGCACCGGAGACCCTCGCCGCGCTGCTCGAGGCGATCGCCGCGGGGCTCGAGGCGCTCGGCAACGCGCTCGTCGACACGGCGGTCGCGGAGACCGGTCTGGACGCCGGCCGCATCACCGGGGAGCGCGCCCGCACCTGCGGACAGCTGCGCGCCTTCGCCGAGGTGGCCCTGACCGGCACGCATCTGGGGCTGCGGATCGACACCGCCGACCCGACGAGCACCCCACCCCGCCCGGACCTGCGGCGCCTGCAGGTGCCGGTCGGGCCCGTCGCGGTGTTCGGTGCCAGCAACTTCCCGCTGGCCTTCAGCGTGCCCGGCGGGGACACCGCCTCGGCGCTGGCCGCCGGCTGCCCGGTGCTCGCAAAGGCCCACCCGTCCCACCCCGCCACCTCGGAGCTGTCGGGCCGGGTCATCGCCGCCGCGGTCGCCGACGTCGGCCTGCCCGCCGGCACCTTCGCGCTCCTCCACGGCCGTGAGCCGTCGGTGTCGCGCACGCTGGTCGGCGAGCCGGGCCTGGCCGCCGTGGGCTTCACCGGCTCCGAGCGCGCCGGTCGGGCGCTGTACGACCTCGCCGCAGCCCGGCCCGAGCCGATCCCGGTGTTCGCGGAGATGGGCAGCCTCAACCCGCAGTTCGTGACCGCGGGCGCCATCGAGGAGCGGGGTGAGGAGCTCGCGAGCGGTCTGGTCGCCTCCGCGACGCTCGGGACGGGCCAGTTCTGCACCAAGCCGGGCCTGGTCTTCGTGCCGGACTCCACGCTCGGCCGCGCCTTCGAGGCGTCGGTGGCCCGCGCCGCCGCCGAGGTGGCGTCCACGCCCTTGCTCAACAGCGGTATCGCGACCGCCCTGCGGTCCCGGCTGGACGACCTCACCGCCGTGGCGGGCGTCGAGGTGCTGCACGCCGGTGCGGTGGCGGAGGCTGCCGGTTCGTGGGCGTCCGCGACGGTGCTGGCCACCTGCGACGGGGTGCTGCGTGCCACGCCCCTGCTCGGCGAGGAGTGCTTCGGGCCGGTCACGGTGCTGGTGCGTGTGCCGACCTGGGAACGGTTGGAGGCCCTGGCGGGGGAGCTCGACGGCTCGCTCACCGCGTGCGTGCACGCCGCCGCGGCCGAGCACGACCACCTCGGCGTCCTCCTCGACCGCCTGTCCACCCGGGTGGGCCGGGTGGTGCTCGACCAGTTCCCGACCGGGGTGTCGGTCAGCCCGGCGATGCAGCACGGCGGGCCGTATCCGGCGAGCACCTCGGCGCAGCACACCTCCGTCGGCAGCGCGGCGATCGAACGGTTCCTCCGGCCCGTCACCTACCAGAACTGTCCGCAGCCGCTGCTGCCGGCGCCGCTGCGCGATGAGAACCCGGCGGGCCGCTGGCGGCTGGTGGATGGGCAGCTGACCCGGGACGCCGTCAGCTGAGCCGTGGTCGGGCGCTGGTCTCGCGTGCCTCGGTGATGATGGCGACCACCCGGCTGTGGTTGCCCGCGCTCGCGCACGAACACGGTCCCGTGCAGCGCGCTCGACAGCTCGTGAGCGTCGTCGCCCGCTCCGGGCCGGTCCAGCCGTTCCGGCGCCATGCGGGCGTGACGTGGCTGAGGCGCCCCGGCGCCAAACTAGATAGCAACGCCAACTAGCTGTTGGTACTATCTAGTGACGGCGAGGAGGTCGGGCGTGGAGGTCCGGGACCCGCAGTGGTTGCGCGGGGTTCTGCCACTGCTGGTGCTCACCGTGCTGACCCGGGGGGAGTGTTATGGCTACGACCTCTCACGGCAGCTGGAGACGGCCGGCCTCGGGACCATCAAGGGCGGCACGCTCTACCCCGTGCTGGCCCGGCTGGAGCGGGAGGGCTCGGTTGCCATCCGGTGGTCGGAGCCCACCTCCGGTCCGGCCCGCAAGTACTACCGCCTGACGCCGGCCGGCAAGGAGCAGCTCGCAGCGGGAGCGACCGCCTGGTTGGCCTTCGCCGAGCGCGCGACGCAGCTGCTGCGCACAGCGAGCGAGGAGCACCACGATGCCACGACCTGAGCGTGACTACGTCACGGAGCTGGGGATCCAGCTGCGGCTGGTCGGGATGGACGGGCCCAGGATCGGCAGCATCCAGGAGGAGGTCCGCGACCACCTCGACACCTCCGGTCAGGACCCCCGGGAGGCCTTCGGGGACCCCGCCGACTACGCCGCCGAGCTGGCGGAGGTCCATCGTGATCAGCTGCCTGCACGGCCCTTCGCGCCGTCGGCCGGCGACTACCTCGCCAACGCCATCCAGATCGTCGGCTTCATGCTGGTGCTGCTCGGTGTCCCGGCCGCGGTGCTCGATGGCGGGGCCCCGGTGGACCTCGGCCCCGGTCACCTCGCCGGCGCCGCGGTGCTGCTGGGCGGGCTCGCGTGGCCGCTGTGGCCCGCGTATCGCGGCTGGGTGGCGCGCAGGTGCAACGTCGCCGTTCCCTTCGGGGCGATGCTGGGCGTCATCGCGGTGTCGGTGGCCCTGATGACCCTGTGGACCGAGCCGGTGCTGGCCGCGGTGTCGCCCTGGATCGCCATCGTCAGCGGTCTGCTCATCGTGGCGGCGTTCTGGGTCCGCACCTGGCGCCGGCGTGATCCGGTCCGACGGCCGACCGACGACCCTGGCGAGGTGCGGGAGGGGTAGGCGGTTCCACGGGCGGACCGTCGGACCGTGGTCAGCTCGGCGGCACGTTCTGGTGGAGGCGGAACCGGTTGTCCGGGTCCATCCGGCGCTTCAGCGCCCGGAGCCGGTCGAGGTTCGCCGGGCCGTGGGCGGCTGCGCGCTTCAGCACGCCCACTCCTCCAGGCTGCAGGCAGGCTGCAGGTTCTGGCAACCGTGAAAATCGGTATAGTCGTGAAAACCGTGAAAGAGGCGCGAGATGCGTGACCAGACGACGAAGCAGATCGCTGATGCTCTCGGACTGAAGCCGAGTACCGTGCAGAGGTATGCCCGCGAGGGTCGCATCCCTCACGACCTGACGCCCGGGAAGCACCGGCGGTTCGACCTTGCGGAGGTCCGGGATGCGCTGTCCGCGCCGGTGAGCAACCTGTCGTCGGCTCCGCTTCCCGTCAACGGCGGCCTGGGGACCGGCAAGCCGGTCGTGTTCTCACCGGCTGCCGCCGCCGAGCGCGAGATGCGCGCGCTCGTTGCGCTGCCTGACAACGACGGCGCACCGGAACGCACGGCGCTGCAGTAGCTGTTCGGTAGCGCCCGGCGCGTACGCGTCTCGACCGTGGGATGAGCGCGACCGGTATCGGACGGGGCAAGCTCGAGCAGCTTCTTCGGACGCTCCGTCAGGGCGACCTGATCTCGCTCGGTGCTGTCACCCTGGTCGGGGCAGGACGATCGGCCGCCACAGCGGCGGCACACGCCGATGTGGGAGATGACACGCTCTGGTCGGTGACCGTCGACAGCGAGGCTGGCTGGTACGTCGTCCTCAGCCAGGACTGCGACATCGTGCGCGATCCGGACGCGGAGCCATGCATCGTGGTCTGCCCGCTCGTGTACGTCCCCCAGTCCCGCTGGCTGCAGCTCCGCAGCGGGCCCTACTCGCCGCGACACTTCCCCTTCCCGGACGACCAGGGCTTGCGGCCAGACGATGCCCGCTGGCCAGCCGCGAGTCTGCTGTACATCAGCAGCGTCGACAAGACGGCACTACTCCACGACAGCGTGCGGCAGCTCTCACCCCTGACCGGCCCGCAGCGTGCCCGGTTCGGTCGCTGGGTCGCCCGGCGGTTCGGCCGATCGGCGCACGACGATCTCGTGGAGCGCGACGTACTCGCTGCTGCCGGTACACGCATCCGCAGCTTGAGCAAGAGCTTCGGGACGGCCGACAGCCCAACCGATGTGATGCGCCTGGTCTCCGCAACGCAGGAGTGGTATGTCGAGGCCACGGACCGGAACGTGCAGCTGCACGCCGTCCTCACGGAAGCCTCTGCGAACACCGCGGGCCTGTGGGACAACAAGAAGGGCACCTGGCACACGCAACGGATCGAAGCCGCGACCAAGCAGCTGCGGGACGACCTCGCGAAGCGTTTGCCCGCCGGTTCCGGCTACGCCCTGAACGTGCACGCAACGAGCCTGGACCGTGTCCCCGCGTCGCAGTACGTCGCGGCGTGGGCTGTCTGGACTCTCGAGGGCGAAGACCCTCTCGCAGACGAGTAGCGCAGCAGGGTGGCGAGCTTCCTCACATGACCGAGCCTGGCGTGCGAAGCCGTGGCCTCTCGGATGCGAGGTCTCGCGGTTTCAGTACGCATGTACGGCGGCGCCTCCGCCGTGATCGCCCCACCTCGCTGTTCGCCCGGGAGACAGGGCTCAGGGCCGCGGGCGTTCCCACAGCGTCCAGCGGCAGACCGGCAGGAAGCCGAAGCGCTCGACCAGGACCGGTCGGCTGTCGTCGCTGACGACCGTCACGCTGGGCAGGTCCGGTTGGCGCGCGAGACGGTCCGCCACCAGGGCGGCGTAGGCGCCGCGACCGCGGTGGCCAGGATCGACCGTGGACAGCAGCAGCACGTTGGCCCCGCGCACCACGACCTGGCTGCCGACCCCCACGCTGCGGCCGTCGGCACGCGCCAGGACGAACCGGAAGCGGTCGTCATCGAGGATGGCTGGATCGAGCAGGTCCTCGGGTCGCTCCACAGCCGTGAAGGGGAACGAGGTGACGGCCACACGGCACCACTCTGCGAGCTGCTCGGCTGCGTGCACCTCCGCCAGCTCGAGGTCGCTCGGCCGCCGTCGTGTGAGCAGTGGCCGCGCCGGTCGGTAGAACAGCGGCGGGTGGCCCTGGAGCTGCCAGCCGCGTTCCGACAGGTCGGGTGTGGGCCACGGGCTCCACAGCAACGCGGCGCCGCGGCCGTGTTGGTCGTACCACCGTGCGATCCGGTCCACGGTCGCCCGCAGCTCGGTGTCCTGGTGCGGCTGGAGCAGCGTGGCGCCGTTGAGGATCCCGGCCGGCCGGCCGAGGTCGGCACGCACGTGGTCGGGCGAACGGTGGACCCGTCCCCCGCTGGCCTCGACGACGGCGGCGAGCGCCGCTGCCGTCGCCAGCGTGCCGTGGCGGTGGATCGTGTCGCCGATGGGGGTGGTCGCCTCCCACCCGGTCTCGAGGTCGGGCGCGGTGTCCGCGGTCGGTGCAGCGACGCCGCTCATGGCCGGCTCCCTCCGTCAGGTGACGTGCGATCGGGATGACCATCGCAGCGCCGGTGTCAGACCGGTGTCAGCCCGGTGACCGCCACGTGGTGGACGCGGCCTCCGTCCAGGCACGCAGCTACCACCTCCGTGGTCGTGCCGGCGTCACTACCGTGCGGGCATGCTGGAGGTGCAGCTCCTTGGCTCCTCCGCCGACGGTCGGCACGCGACGCTGGCTGCCGTCTTCGGGTGGTCCTACGACCTGCTGGACGCCGATGCCAGGTCCCTGTTGGCGCAGCTGTCGGTCTTTGCCGGCGACTTCGATCTGGCCGCGGCTGAGGCGGTCGGGGAGGCAGCCGACGTCGCCGGCACGGTGGCGGACCTCGTCGACCGGTCGTTGGTGCAGCGGTTGGAGGCGCCGGGACGCGCCCGCTACCAGCTCCTCGAGACCGTGCGGGCCTTCGCCGCCGAGAAGCTCGCCGCCTCTGGTGCAGCGGACGGCACGATCGAGCGCTTCGTTGACTTCCACGCGGAGCTGGCCGCACGCATCGGGGCCGGTCTCACGGGGCCGGACGAGCAGGAGTGGGCCGCCGTCCTCGAGCGTGCGCTGGCGAACCTGGATGCGGCGCACCAGCACGCGTTACGGCGGGAGGACGTCGACGCGGCGGTGCGCCTGGCCAGCTCGCTGTACCTGGCGGTCTACCACCGGCTGCGTGCGGACATCGGTGCCTGGGCGGAGTCCACCCTGCCGCTGGCCCGTCGGGCCCGACACCCGGGACGGGTGGAGGTGGCCACCGTGGTCGCGGTCAACCGTCTCCACGCAGGCGAGCTCGACGCTGTCGAGGCACTGCTCGTCGACCTGCCCGATGATCCCGCCGCCCGACATGCCCACGAGGTGCTCGGCGACCTCCACATCTACCGGGGCCACCTCGACGCGAGCATCGATCGGTTCCGCGCAGCCCAACGGTTGGCGCAGCGTGCGGGCGACCACTTCACGGTCCTGCACGCCACGATGAGCGAGGCGATGGCTCTGGGGTACCAGGGCGAGCTCGCTGCGGCGCTGTCGCTGCTCGCACGGGTGCGGAGCGGGGCGAACGCCGCCGGGCTGGGCCTCGTGGCCGCCTGGTGCGACTTCTGCGAGGCGGAGCTGATCGCGGACACGGATCCGCAGCGGGCCCTGGAGCTCGTGGATCACACCGCTGCGGTGGCTGACCGCGCAGGCTGGCGGATGCTGGCGGGGGTGGTCCGCCTGACGGCGAGCTCGCTGCGCGCCCGCACGGCGGACCCTTCCGATGCGATCCCCGGCTTCGACGCCCTGATCCGCCACTGGGCGCACCACGGTGACGACACCCACCAGTGGACGACGCTGCGCAACCTCGTGGACCTGTTCATCCGCCTTCAGGCCTACCCGCCGGCGGCGCGGCTCCTCGGCGCGGTGAGCGTCGCCCCCCGGCCCACCTTCGGCGCGGAGGAACAACGGCTCGCAGCAGCGCGCGACACGGTGCTCCACCACCTCGGTGCCGAGGGGCAGGCGCTGATCGCCGCCGGCGCCCGCGACGACCTCGCCACCGCGGTCGAGCAGGCCCTGGCGAGCCTGGCCGAACTGCGCAGTGCCTGACGGCGTCACCGTCCGATCAGCACCAGCGACAACCGCGTGGGCTCCAGGGCCTCGAGGCCGTGGGGCGCGCCAGGTGCCAGGTAGACGACGTCGCCGGCGGTGAGCTCGTGGTCGGCTCCCGCGAGCTCGAAGCGCACGCGTCCCTCCAGGAGCTGGACCACCACGGGTCGGGCCGCGGTGTGCTCGGTGAGTCGCTCGCCGGTGTCGAAGGCGAAGACCACGACGCGCGCTGCGTCGGTGTCCAGCAGCGCCCGCGAGGTGGTGGCCCGGTGGGGGATCGGCAGGTCGCCGTGGACCCCGGCGACGACCTGGGAGGGGCTCGAAGGGGAGGTGCTCACGGTGCTTCCTGTCGTCGGTGGCTGGGTTCGGCGGCACTCGGCCTCGTCCGGATGAGGAGCGTGAGGAGGCGCAGCGCTGCCGCGAGGAGCGCTGCGGCGGCCACGCCCAGCCCTACTCCCACCAACGGGAGCGCGGGTAGGACGCCGGCCGCGCCGACCACCACCAGGAGGACGCCGAGGTTGAGGGCCACGGTCCGGCGCGTCGCGCCCTCCTCCAGCCGGCGGCGGATCGCCTCCCGGGCCGTGGTGCTGCGGCCGAGCAGCATCGGGGCGAGGTAGATGAGGGTTGCCGCCACCGCCTGCGCGAGGACGCCGAGGAGCACGGCGGCACCCAGCGGGTCCAGCAACCGCCATGCGCCGGTGGTGACCACCGCCACGTCGGCCCACAGCAGGGTCACGAACCACACGCAGCTGGCCAGTACCGCCGGGCGGGGCCCCGTCGGCTTCGCACGGCCGACGGCCCGGATCACCGGCAGCAGGACGGCCGTGCCGGTGGTGGCGACCACCGCCAGCACACCCCCGGCGGCGACCCGGGCGAGGATGCTCCATGCGCTGTCAAGACCGACGGTGGCCAGCAGCCCGACGGCGATGGTGAGCGCGATCGTGGCGGCGGGCAGGAGGCGGGCGGCGTCGATGTCGGCACCCGGCTCGATCCGGGTCCGCACCATGGTCGGGCCGAAGAACACCAGCGTGGCCAGCAGCGTGAGCCCACCCCAGCCGAGGATGTTGGCGTGGAGGTGGGCGAGGCGCAGCCCGGTGAACCACCCGCCGGTCACCAGCCCCAGGCCCAGGGCGGCGCCGAGCACCCCGGCCACGAGGAACAGGCCGTGGGCCGCCTCGTAGGTGCGGACCACCCAGAGGAAGCGGGCACCGATCGCCCGGCGGCGGAGCCGACGCAGCCGCACCGCGGCAGCGGCGACCACCGCCAGGGTGGCGGTCGCACCGACCGCCAGCAGCGGGAGCCGTCCGGTGGCGAGCCCCGCGAGCAGCAGTGCGATGCTGGCGGTGGTCACGATCGGCCACGCGATGTGGCGGTCGCTCGGGGCGCGCGTCAGGGTCCGACCGAAGTGCTCGCTGAAGGTCAGGATCAGGGTCGTGACCGCACCGAGGGTCAGCAGGTGCACCGCCATGACCCGGCCGCCCGGCAGGGCGGCTCCGGCGGCGACCCACACCCCGGCGGCGACCAGCGAGGCGAGGGCGACCAGGATGCTCGGTGCCGCCGAGGCGAAGGGTGACGGCCCCAGGGGGCGCCCGGCCGGGTGCGGCATCGTCTCTGTGGCGAACGACATGCCCGAGAGAATAGCTTAGTTGTAAGCTAAAGGATACCGGTCGGTTCCTGAGGGGCCCGACCGAGCCCGGGGTCACCTCGGCCCGTCGCGATCGGACCCGGTGCTGCTGGCGTCAGGCGGCCTCCTCCTTGGTGGCCAGCAGCGACACGCTGTGGACCCCGAAGGCTTCGCTGGCGCTGATGGCCTGGTCGGAGAGGAAGCGGTAGGGGTTGGTCTTGGTGACCTCCACCCGGAACCCGCTCGTGGTGATGGCTTCGCGATAGGTGCGCTCCTGCGGTGCGCCGCCGATGCAGGACGCCCACAGGTCGACGTCGCACACGATGGCCTCGGTCAGGGGCTCGTCGGTGACGATGTCCGCGATCGCCAGTCGGCCGCCAGGACGCAACACCCGCGCCGCCTCCGCGAACACCGCGGCCTTGTCGGGCGCGAGGTTGATGACACCGTTGGAGATGACCACGTCGAAGCTGGCCGGCTCGAAGGGCAGCTGCTCGATCCGGCCGTTGTGGAAACGGACGTGGTCGAGCTCGCGTTGCGCCCGGAGCGACTCGGCCTTGTCGAGCTGCGCCTGGGTCATGTCGAGACCGTCCACCTGGCCCTCAGGCCCCACGGCCAGCGCCGCGAAGAAGGCGTCCATCCCCGACCCCGAGCCGAGGTCCAGGACCTGCTCACCGGGCTGGAGGTCGGCGAGGTCGAAGAAGTAGCCGACGCCGGCGAAGGAGTCGACCGCCTCCGGTGGGATGTGGTCGAGCTGGTCCGGTGGGTAGCCGAGCCGCTCCGCGAGGTCGCGGCCCGTCTCGAAGTGGAAGCCCTGGTGCGGGGTCTCCGCCACGGCGCGGTACATCTCCGTGACCTGCCGGAGGAGCTCGTCGGTATCGATGGGGGCGGGTCCGGTGGCGGTCATCCTCTTCCTCCTCGGGGTAGCGGTGCACGCAGCTGGCCGGCGGAGACCCACACGTGGGCGGCCCGTCGACGTGGTCCGCCGATGTGGTCGCCGCCGCAGGCGACGCTACGAAGGGGCGCCGATGCGGACATCGGGGCTGGTGCCCAGTTCCGAGGGCGGAACCACCTACGTGAGCGTGCCGGCCACCTAGGGGACGCCGAGATCCTGGCAACGGCTGACGGCCTGCGTCCGGGACGACACGCCCAGTTTGGTGAGGATCGCCGCGACATGGTGCTCCACGGTCCTCGTTGAGACGTGGAGGCGGTCGGCGATCTCGCGGTTGGTCCGCCCCTCGCGCAGGTGGAGGAGCACCTCCAGCTGCCGGTCGGTGAGCTGCGCCGGGTTCCGGCGTGTGGAGCGTCGCGGTCCGTGGGGGACGGCCTCCCCGAGCGCACGGAGGCGACCGCTCGCGCGTGTCAGCAACGGTCGGGCGTCGAGGTCACGGGCGATCGCGACGGCTTCGGTCAGCGCCTCCCGCTCATCCAGCAGCGACAGCAACAGCGCGCGGTCGTAGCTCCACCCCACCGCACCCATGCGATCGGCGGCCTCCCGCCAGCGTCCCTCGATCATCGCCGCGTGGGGTGATGGCGCCTGGCTCGACCAGGCGGGGTCGCTCCCGCACACCCGGCTCCAGGCCGCGAGGCGCGCGGCACACACCCCGGATGCCAGCGCTGCGGTGTCCACAGCTCGGGCGATCCCCGGGAACCGTGCCGTCGGGAGCGGGTGGTCGTGGAGCAGCGCGCGTTCGATCTCCAGTTCCAGCGCCGGGACGATGTGCACCAGCTTGCGGGTGCGCAGCGCGCTGTCCATGGCGACCTGCAAGCGCTCTGCTGCATCGTCCGCGCCGCTGCGGACCGCGTGCTCCGCGAGCACCAGTTGCGTCATCTGTTCCGCGAGGCTGCTGACCCCGTCCCGTGGTCCGGTCCCCGTCGTGCGCGCGAGCCGCGCCACCCCCTCGAAGCGTCCTTCGCGGAGCTGCAACCAGGCCAGCAGCGCGTCGATGAAGGCGACCAGGCCCTCGAACCGGTGCTCCTCGGCGCAGGCACGTGCGCGCAGCGCGTCCTGGCGGGCGTCGGCCGGTGCGACCCACATGAGGTCGATGACCGCTCGGGTCACCAGGGCGAAGACCAGTTGCTCCGCGTCCCCTGCGGCGACCGCACCCTCCACGGCCGCCTCGAGTTCGCGCCGGTCGCTCCGGTCGCGCTGGATCCGGGCGCCGCCGATCGCGGTCAGGGCCCGCAGATGGCTGGGGTCCCCGGTGGTCGACCGACCGATGGCACGGCGACCCCACCGCACCGCCGCGTCGATATCGCTGACCAGCATCGACAGCTCGGCCATCTGGGCTGTCGCATGGGTGAGCGCCGCGGAGGGGCCGGTCGGCTCCAGCCGGCGTACGGCCTCGTGGGCATCCCGCGCGGCACGTCCACCATCGCCCGCGAACCACTGGAGGCGGGCACGCAGGGTCAGCAGCCTGCCCTGTCGCTCACGGTCCTCGCGGTCCTCCGCGAGCTGGAGGGCATCACCCGCGGCTGCGACCGCCTCCGGCACCCGGCCAGCGAACCAGGCGGTGATCGCGAGTTCCTCGAGCACTCGGGCGCGTGCCGCCGGCTCGCGCGTGTCGGTGGCGGTCCGCGCGGCCCGCGCCAGGTGGCTGTACGCCTCCCGGTGCGCACCGCTGGCGGCGGCCTGACGACCCGCCTGCAGCGCGTAGGCGGCGGCGACGTCCGCGCGGCCGGCGTGGTCCGCGTGATGGACCACCTCCGCCGGGTCCGCCCCCAGCTGCTGCAGCCCCTCAAGGACCCTGCCGTGCAGCGCACGTCGGCGTCCCGCGGTCAGGTGCCGGACGACGGCCGTGCGGGCCAGCTCGTGCACGAAGGCCACCCGGCCGCGCTCGACCCGTAGGAGCCTGCGGCGTTCGGCTGGGACCACGTCGCTCGCCCACTCCGGCGCCACCACATCGAGGAGGTCGGTGCGGACCCGCGTCGGCACCACCGACACCAGCTCCAGCAGCTCCCGCGGGCCGGCGTCGAGTCGTGCCACCCGCCCCAGCACCGCGTGCGCGAGGGACGGCGGCAGGGTGTCCGCACCGTGGGCCAGCAGTTCGGTGACGAAGAAGGGGTTGCCCGCCGTCACCGCGTGCAACTCCTGTGCGTCACGGCCGGCGAGTCGTGCGATGGCCGCGGGGGAGAGCGGCTCGAGGGCGAGGTGCAGCAGGGTGCCCCTGCGCAAGGACTCCAGGGTGGCGCGCAACGGGTCCCCGGGCTCGAGCTCCTCGGCCCGCAGCGTCAGCACGAGGAGCACGGACAGCTGCGGGACCCTGCGTCCGAGCATCGTCAGCACGTCGACGGTCGCCTGATCCGCCCAGTGGACGTCCTCGACCGCGAGCACCACGGGCCCCGGCACGTACCGGAGTTCCTGGAGCAGCCGTGTCCCGTAGCGGTCGGCACCCTCCTCCTGCATCAGCAGCTCCGCCAGGGGGGCCGGCAGGTCGGTGCTCATGTCGCGGAACGGCCCGAGGGGACGTGGCGTGACCAGGTCGTCGCAGACGCCGACGAGCACCTGCGCGCGAGGCTGCACCTCCGTCACGAACCGGTCCAGCAGCGCGGTCTTGCCGATGCCGGGCTCGCCGCTGATCACGGCGACGCAGCCGCGACCCGCGGCCGCCGCATCCAGGCCACCGTGCAGTGCGCGGAGGGGGATCTCACGCTCCAGGAGCGCTCCAGCTGCGCCGCTCGCGATCCGCCTCACCACCCACCGAGGTCGGGGACCTTCTGGGCAGCCTAACGTCGCGCGCTCCGGCAGAGCGGGTGTACCCCGCCCGGCCGGCGCCGGCAGGCCTCCCGGCGTGGTCGTGCCTCAGCCGGTGTGATCGGTCCACTGCCGGCCATCCCACCACCGGTGTGGTGCGACACCCTGCGGGTCCTGGTACCAGCCGGGTGCTGGACCGGTGGGGTGCGCGGATGGGGGTGGCGTGGTCGGCGCCGACTGCGTCGGCGCGGGTGGTGGGGCGCCCGGCGTCGGCGGCCCACCTCCGGCGACGCCCGGGGCGCCACCACTGCCGGCGACGGCGCCCTGGCTGGCCCCGGACACGCCTGCTGCGGTGCGCTCCGGATCCAGCTCGTCGCGTTGGCGCACGATGGCCATCAGGTCGGCGAACAACCCCTGCTCGGAGCCGGCTTCACGCCGTTCCCGCCGACCGTCACGGAACAGCTTGATGCCGACCACGATCAGGGCGATGGAGACCAGCAGCGAGCCCACGCTGGTCACGACCACGAAGGCTCCCGCCCAGAAGAAGATCCGGTGGAACGAGCCCTCGAGCCCGTCGACACGCCGACCGGCCGCCGGATCCTGTTCCGGATAGCCGATGGTGACCGAGGATCCGACCGTCGGTCGGGTGGAGGAGGTCACGTTCGAGGTGGCCTCGTAGGTGCGTCCGTCCACCTCGTAGACGAACTCGGACCGGTAGGCACGGTCGCCGTCGCTGTCGGTGGTCTCGATGACCCCGGCGACCTCCCCGGGCACCTCGATGAGGTCGTCGGGCGGGCTGATGAAGGTGCTCACCACCATGAAGACCACGCCGATGACGATCCCCATGATGCCGCCGATGAGGCCGCCGCGACCACGGTTGGTGTCCCGCCCGCGGGCACGGCGACCGAGGTTGCCTGCGCCGCGGCGGATCGTGCCGGTGGCGCCCTCGGCGACCAGGACCGCACCGGTCGCCTGTTTGGCGGCGGCCCGCGCGGCCGGATCCTCGGACCAGTTCGTCTGGATGGTGTTGGTGAGGTGCGAGAGCCGTTGCAGCATGCGGTGTCCCGTGGACGTCGGTCATGGGTCAGCGGGCCAGGCGCCACCGGCGATCCCGCAGCCTGCGGAGGCGCGGACCGCGGCGAGCGGGCGCCCGCAGGCTGGCAGAAGCGCCGTAGCGCTGCAGGCCAAGACCACTCATCCCCGCCGCTTGGTTGCAACTCCACGGCAGCGCGAGCGCGGTCCGGGCCGGCCGTCGCGCTCCGGCCGGCGACCCGCCGACCAGCGCCGGCTGATCAGCGCCGGCTGATCAGAGCCGCTCGTCCTCGGGGATCGCCTCCACCAGCCGCCGGAGCTGGTCCGCCACGTCGTGGACGAAGAGGTGGACCGTGGCCTCGGCCACGCGACCGAGGGCGAGGCGGTCAGCCCCCGCTCCCAGTGCCCCGAGAGGCGGCTCGTACTCACCGCGTATGGTGAGCTGGGTCAGCGGCGGGTCGAACACCAGGGCGGCGACCTCGAGCTCCGCGGTCATCTCCGGGAAGAGCAGCCGCCCGGTCTCCGCGTGCCAGCGCAGGGGGACGACCGACGCGGTGAGCTGCCGCGGTTGGAACTCGCCCACCTCGATCACCACGTCCCGGCTGACCGAGAAGCCACCCACCTCCACCTCGAGGGTGCGGGACAGGACCCTGGCCTGCTCGGCCGACTCGTCCGTGGCGTGCTGGAACACCCGTGTTGCGTTCTCGGCGAGCAGACGGGCACACAGGTCGAAGGGCGCTTCGACGTAGGCGTAGACGTGCAGTTCGCGTCCCACAACCGGCCTCCTGCCAGTGGGTGGCGCGGCCCGGCATGCTGTCGCCCCGGCTCCATGGGTGGACCGGCCGCCTGGAACGCTAGGCGGTGGGCGGGCGCGGGACCAGGGTCGTCGGTACCGATCCCTTGGCGGCCGCCGCGCCGGCCCAGGCAGGGACGGTCAGCGTGCCGGGGTGAAGGTCGCGACCACCTCGACGTGGTGGGTCATGGGGAACAGATCGAGAGGCGCCGCGCGCCGCAGCGTGAAGCCGCCGGCAGCGAGGTGGCGGGTGTCGCGGGCCAGCGCCGCCACGTCGCAGGCGACGTAGACGATGGCCGCGGGCCCGAGCGCGGTGAGGTCGCCGATCACGCGTTCCCCCGCGCCGCTGCGCGGCGGGTCGAGCACCACGACGTCCGGGGGTTCCATGGTGCGTGCGGCCCGGCGCACCACCGGTCCCACGGCCTCGGCGATCACCTCGAGGTCCAACCCGTTGCGTGCCGCGTTGCGCGCCGCGGCATCAGCCGCGACCTCGTCCCCTTCCACCGCGATGACCTGGGCACCGGCCTGTGCGAGGCCGAGGGAGAGCAGGCCCACGCCGGCGTACAGATCCCAGGTCAGCGCCCCCGTCAGGTTCCCGGCTGCGGTCACCGCCTCCTGCCGCAGCGCGGCGGCGGCCGGCACGCTCGGCTGGAAGAAGCTGGTGGCAGGGACGAGGTAGGAGATGCCCTCCACGGCGACCTCGACCTCACCGTCCCCGCGCATCGCTGCCGTGGTGCCGTCGGGCTGGGCCAGCAGCAGGTCGACCTCGCCGGCGGGCAGGTGAAGGGGTCCCGGCCCCGGGTGCAGGACCGCGGAGGCGGGACCGTCCACCTCGAACCGGCGGAACGCGACCGCCTCGGCGCCCGTGGCGTCGCCGATCTCCTCACGCAGCGCCTGCGCACCCGGGTGCAGTACCAGGCACCGGTCGATCGCGACCACCTCGGCGCTGCCGGCGCGGTGGAATCCCAGTCGGCCGTCCGCGTCGGCGTGCATCCGGGCCTGCACCCGGTACCCGGTGTCCGGTCCGACGGCCCGGCAGGCCACGACCGGTGGGTCCTCCACCCCTCCGAGCCGGCTGAGCTGCTCACGCACCACCCGGGTCTTCAGCGCGCGCCCCGCCGCTGGCGCGGCGTGCTGGAGGTCGCAGCCCCCGCACTCCGCCTCGTACGGACACGGCGGCACGACCCGGTCGGGGCTGGCGTCGATGACCTCCAGCAGGGCGGCGCGTGCCCACCGGGCGCGATCGTCGGTCACCTCGATCCGGACCCGTTCGCCGGGCAGCGCGCCGGCGACGAACACCGCCTTTCCCTCGATGCGCGCCACGCCCTCGCCGCCGTGGGTGAACCCGTCGACGGTGACGGTCACCGGCGTGCGCGGCAGCGGTGCCCTGTCGCGTGCCCGAGGGCTCACCCGTCCGCCTCCGGGTCCTCCGGGTCCTCGAGGACCGGTCCGAGCTCCTCGGTCCCGTCGTCCTCGGCCACCTCCTCGGCGGTGACGAGATCGCTGAGGACCAGGCTCACCACTTCCAGGTGGCCGTCCGCGAACCCCGCTGCGGCCTGGATCTGCTCGAGATCGGTGCGGGACGAGCCGAGAGCGATCCACGCGATCGCCTTCGTGGCCTCCCCATCGAGGTCGAGGATGCGGTCGAGGGCCGCCTCCACGTCCGGGGCCTGCATCCCGGTCGTGCGCGCGCCGGTGACCACACCCGGCGCGTCCAGCTCCCATGCACCGAGGTCACCGACCACCGGGTCGCGGAGCGCCTCGACCACGCTGCGACCGAGGCTGCCCCCCGTCTCGCGTGCCTGGGTCAACAGCTCGGTGAGGGCGTCGCGGCTGGCGCGGGCCTCGGTGCGCTCGGCGGGCTCGATCGGCAGCAACGCGGTATCCCCGGCCTCGGCGTCGGCGACCAGCAGCGCGTCGGCCCGGGTCAGGGCGGCCGTGGCCTCCTCCACGGTGTCGGCGGTGCGGGCGGCGGCCAGCTCGCCCCGGATCTCCTCGACCAGGGCGACCATCTCCTCGACATCCGCGGCGAGCGCCTGCGCGTCCTCGTCGAGCTCCGGTGCGGGTTGTGCGCCCTCCTCAGTGTCACCCTCCTCGCCAGGGACGGCCACCTCCGGTGTGGTGCAGCCCGCCAGCACACCGGCGGCCACGGCCACCGCGACCAGGGCCGCCGTCGCCCCGCCCGTGGCGCGGCGGTGCCGCGCGCGCGCCGGCTGGTCGTCGTCGCTCCGCTCCGGTGCGGGTCGCAGCCGTGCGGCGATCCAGCCGTCGCGTGTACGGACCTCCACCACCGCGCACCCCGCGGTGGTCAGGGCGTCCAGGACGTCCCGGCACCGCTCGACGGTGATCCCGCTGACCAGTAGCTCCCGGCGGGTCAGGTGGACCAGCGCCGCGGCCTGGTCGCGGACCACGTCGCTGATCAGGTTGGCGACGACCACGTCGACCGGTCCCGCGATCGCTCCGGTGCTCCCAACCCGGGTGGTGAGCGCCACCCGGTTGCTGGCGGCGTTCTCCTCGGTCACCGCAACCGCATCGGGGTCGATGTCCACGGCCTGCACACGCGCACCACGGGCGGCCGCGGCGATGCCGAGGATGCCGCTGCCGCACCCGATGTCGGCGAGGGTGTGTCCGGACAGGCCGCCGTCGAGGTCCAGTTCGTCGAGCAGCTCCAGGCACAAGGCCGTCGTGGCGTGGTGACCGGTGCCGAACGCCCGACCCGGATCCAGCACCAGGGTGAGGCCACCATCGATGGCCGGGTGATCCGCAGCCAGCCAGGTCGGGACGACGGTGGTGCGACCGGCGCGGATGGGTGCGATCGTCGCTTTCCAGGCAGCCTGCCAGTCCTGATCGTGCTCGGTGCTGCGGCGGACCTCGTTGGCGAGGAGTTCGGGGATCAGCGCGCCGTGGGCAGCCAGGTGGTCGTCATCGGGAGCCGCCCGGAACCAGGCCACCGTACGTTCACCCTGCTCCCACAACCCCTCGGCCCCCAGCGCCCACAGCGCGGCGGCCACCGCCTCCCGTCGATCGGGGCGGACCGGCACCTCGAGACGGTGCGTGTCCTCGGCCACCTCTGCTCCAGCGATGCCTCTTCGGGACCCGCCACCCGGCTGCGGACATGGTGCGGCCCCGTGCGACGGGGGGACACACGGGGCCGCTGCAGCTCAAGGCTGCCCCCGTAGGTTAGCTCCACGCCAACGACGGTGTCCACCCCGGTCACGCACAGGCGCACATCGGCGTCCGGCGCCGCGCCCGCCGCCGCGCCCGCCGTCGAGCCCGGAGCCGCGCCCGCCGCCGCGCCCGCCGCGCCGGGCGCCCACCTCCGTCTCCATGATCGGTATCGCTACCCTCGCCACCGCCGAACCGGCGGCCGGGTCGCGATCCCGTACCGTGCCCGCCCGCACGCCCGTACCTCTGCGAGGGGGACCGAGCCCATCGTGCCCGATGACCACGCCGCGCCGACGTCACGGTCGAACGCCGCGATCGCGGTCCGCGGTCTCACCAAGCGGTACGGGGGCACGACCGCGGTCGCCGGGCTCCACCTCGACATCGGGGTCGGGGAGACCCTCGCCCTCCTCGGTCCCAACGGCGCCGGCAAGACCACGACCGTGGAGTGCTGCACCGGTTACCGGGTCCCCGACGAAGGCTCGGTGCGCGTGCTGGGTCTCGACCCGCGACGTGACCGGGCGCGGCTCACCCCGCGCGTCGGGGTCATGCTGCAGGAGGGAGGCGTGTACCCCCACGCCTACCCTGACGAGGTGCTCCGGCTGTTCGCGGCCTACTACCGCGATCCCCTCCCCCCTGAGGCGCTGCTCGAACAGGTCGGATTGCAGGGCGCGCGGCGGACGCGGTTCCGGGACCTGTCCGGCGGGCAGCAGCAACGTCTCAACCTCGCGTTGGCGTTGATCGGCCGGCCCGAGCTGCTCTACCTCGACGAACCGACCACCGGGCTGGACGTCGCGGCCAGGCGTCGCACCTGGGAGCTGATCGCCGGACTGCGGGAGGACGGGGTGACCATCGTCCTCACGACGCACCTGTTGCACGAGGCCGAGGCCCTGGCCGACCGGGTGGCCATCATCGATCGAGGGCGACTGATCGCCGCCGGTTCCCCCGACGAGCTCACCGCGCAGGAGCGACCGAGCCTGCGCTTCGAGGCGCGAACCGGCCTCGACACGGGCGCGCTGGCCGCCGCGTTGCGGGTCGAGGTCCGCGAGTGCGAACCCGGCGTCTACGAGGTGGACGCGGAGAACCACCCTGACCTGCTGGTGGCACTGACCTCGTGGATGGCGGATCGGGACGTCCGTATCGAGCAGTTGCGTGCCGGGCGCTCCAGCCTGGAGGAGGTGTTCCTCCGGCTCACCGAGGATGCCGCCGGGCAGGAGCCGGCCGGTCGGCGCCCTCCCACCGTGCGCGACGCCGGTGCCGTGGCGTGACCGCCACGGAGACCACCGAGGTGGACCGGCGTACGCCACGGTTGCGCGCCGTGTTGGCGCAGGCCGGGATGGAGCTCCGCCTCCTGGTGCGCTCGGGCGAGAGCCTCCTGGTGACCCTGGGGATCCCCCTCGGGGTGCTCGTGTTCTTCTCCCTGGTGGACGTGCTGCCCACCGCGGGCACGGACCCGGTGACCTTCCTGGTCCCGGGCGTGCTCGCGATCTCCGTGGTCGCCACGGGGCTCGTCGCCGTGGCCATACAGACCGCCTTCGAGCGGAAGTACGCCGTGCTGAAGCGCCTCGGTGCCACACCCCTGACCCGGGGGGACTTCCTGGTCGCGAAGGGGCTGTCGGTCGCCGGGCTGCTGCTGGTCCAGGCCGGCGTGGTGCTGCTCGTGGCGGCGCTCGGCCTCGGGTGGCGGGCGGAAGGTGGGTGGCTGCTCGTGCCGGCGCTGGTGCTCCTCGGTGCGCTGACCGCGACCGCGCTCGGGCTGCTGCTGGCCGGGACGCTGCGGGCGGAGGCCACCATCGCGGTGACCAACGGCCTGTTCCTGTTCCTGCTGCTGATCAGCGGCGTGACCTTCGACGCCACGGCGCTCCCCGACCCCCTGGCCGTGACCGGCGCCTACCTGCCGATGGGTGCGCTCGGGAGCGCCCTGACGTCCGCGCTGGCGGGAGACGGCTTCGCGGTCCTGCCGACCCTCACCCTCGCCGCCTGGGGGATCGCAGCGGTCGCGGTGGGGGCGCGCACCTTCCGTTGGGAGCCCTAAGTCCCTAGTGGGGCCCCACGGCCCGCGGCATAGGGCCGTCGGTTGGGAGGGGGCCCGTCCGAAGGGCTACCATCCCCGCTCCAGGTGGGCCGCAGCCGGCCCGTCGCGCCAGACCGCCGGGCACCACGCGCCACCGGGCCGTTCTGGTCACGCGGCGGAGGCGTGGACACACCGGTCCCGACCAACGGCGGTCGGTCGCCGAGAGCCGTGAGGCGCGGCTAGCGCCCGTACGACCAGGAGACGACACGTTGCGCGAGCAGTCGCACACACGTCGCAGGCGCCGCACCCCCGTCTACCTCGGGGTGTTCGCCGCGGCGGCGGTGATCCTGGCCGCGTGCGGGGACGCGGAGCAGAACGCCCTCGACCCCGCCGGCCCCTTCGCCCAGGCGCCCCACGACCTCATCATCCCCGTGGCCTGGATCGCGCTCGCGGTCTTCATCTTCGTGCAGGGCCTGATCATCCTCTCGGTGGTCAGGTTCCGCACGCGCAAGGACGATGACGGCTCGCTGCCCAAGCAGATCCACGGCAACACGCGGCTCGAGGTGATCTGGACCGTCATCCCCGCGGTCATCCTCGCGGTGATCGCCGTGCCCACGGTGCAGGGCATCTTCGAGGTGATGGAGGAGCCCGAGGACTACCTCACCGTCGAGGTGATCGGGCACCGCTGGTGGTTCGAGTACTACTACCCGGACTACGACATCTACACCGCGAACGAGTTCGCGATCCCCACGGACCGACCCGTGCGGCTCGAGATGACCGCAGCGGACCTCGCGCGCTCACCCGATCTGGGCGTCATCCACTCCTTCTGGGTGCCGCGGCTCGCTGGCAAGCAGGACCTGGTCCCCGGCCAGACGACCTTCCTGAACATCCAGGCGGACGAGCCGGGCCGCTACCTCGGGCAGTGCGCCGAGTACTGCGGGGTCAGCCACGCGAACATGCGCATCCGCGTCGAGGCGTACGAGGAGGCGGACTTCGACGCGTGGGTCGAGGCACAGACCCAGCCTGCCGCGGTCCCCGCCGACGGGACGGTTGAGGCCGAGGGTCGCGACCTGTTCCTCGAGCTCGGGGATGGTCGGCTGGCCTGCGCCTCCTGTCACCAGGTGTGGGAGGGTGACGGCGACCGCGCTCCGCAGCAGGGCCCGGACCTCACCCACCTGCTGAGCCGTGAGGAGTTCGCTGGCGCGATCCACGACATGACGGAGGAGAACCTCCGCGAGTGGCTCCGCGACCCCGACTCCATGAAGCCCATGCAGTACGAGGTCAACGGGATCGGCATGCCGAACCTCGACCTGACCGACGATGAGCTCGACGCCCTCGTGGCGTACATGCTCAGCCTCGACTGAGAAGGTCCGACGACGCCGCCGGGGCCCACCCCCCGCGACAGCGAGGAGACACGCTGATGTCGAGCACCACCGAGCAGACGGGTTACGCCGGGCGTCCACGCCAGCGTGACGGCTTCGTCGGCTGGATCACCACCACCGATCACAAGAAGATCGGGGTCATGTACTTCATCACCGTCCTGGTGTTCTTCGCCCTCGGCGGCATCGAGTCGGGCTTCATCCGGTGGCAGCTGGCGCAGGCCGAGCAGAACGTGCTCACCGAGGAGATCTACAACCAGTTCTTCACCATGCACGGCATCACCATGGTGTTCCTGGTGGTCATGCCGCTGTCGGCCGCGTTCTTCAACTACCTCATCCCGCTGATGATCGGCGCGCGCGACGTCGCCTTCCCGCGCCTGAACGCCTTCAGCTACTGGGTCTATCTGTTCGGTGGCATCTTCCTCTACAGCTCCTTCGCGCTCGGCGGGGCGCCCAACGGCAGCTGGGTCGGCTACGCGCCGCTGTCCACCGACGCGGTGTCCAACATGGCCTTCTACGCCGTCGGACTCAACATCCTCGGTGTCTCTTCGCTGGCGGCGGCCGTCAACTTCATCGTGACGATCCTCAACATGCGCGCCCCCGGCATGACCTTCATGCGCATGCCGGTGTTCGTCTGGATGGCGCTGGTCACCAACTTCCTGCTGCTGTTCGCCCTGCCCATCATCGCCGTCGCACTGTTCATGCTCAACGTGGACGCGGTGTTCGGCGGACAGTTCTTCGAGCCGGCCACCGGCGGGGACCCGATCCTCTACCAGCACCTGTTCTGGTTGTTCGGGCACCCCGAGGTCTACATCATGATCCTGCCCGCCATGGGGATCATCTCGGAGATCCTGCCGGTCAACTCCCGCAAGCCGCTGTTCGGCTACGCGGCGGTGGTCTTCGCCGGTGCCGCCATCGGGTTCATCGGTTTCGGAGTGTGGGCGCACCACATGTTCACCTCGGCCATCGGCCCCGTCGCCCGCTCGGCCTTCGCGCTGTCGACGATGTTCATCGCCGTGCCCACCGGCATCAAGATCTTCAACTGGGTCTTCACCATGTGGGGTGGAAAGCTGCGCTTCAACACCCCGATGCTGTTCTCCATCGGCTTCGTATCGATGTTCACCATCGGTGGGCTGTCCGGCGTCACCCACGCGATCGTGCCCCACAACGCCCAGCAGCACGACACCTACTACGTCGTCGCCCACTTCCACTACGTGCTGTTCGGTGGTGCCCTCTTCGGCCTGATCGCCGGGATCTACTTCTGGTTCCCGAAGGTCACCGGCAAGATGATGGACGAGAAGCTCGGTAAGTGGCACTTCTGGACCTGGCTGGCGGGCTTCAACCTCACCTTCGGCCCGATGCACATGTCGGGCCTCCTCGGGCAGCCGCGTCGGACCGCGGTGCTCCCGGGTGAGCTCGGCAGCACCGTGGAGCTGTACAACCTGCTGTCCTCGCTGGGTTTCGTGGTGCTGTTCGGCTCCGCGCTGGTGTTCCTCTACAACCTCATCGACTCCACCCGCAACGGCGAGGCGTCCGGTGACGACCCCTGGGACGCGCGCACGCTGGAGTGGATCACCCCTTCACCGACGCCCTTCGAGAACTTCCACGTGGTCCCGACCATCACCCACCGCGACGAGTTCTGGCACCGCAAGTACGCCGAGGATGAGGCCGGTCGTGCCATCCCGGTGCCGGCGGGTGCCGCGGAGGACCCCGACGCAGGCGCGGAACACGATGAGCACATCCACATGCCGGACCCCTCCTACTGGCCGCTGGTACAGACGCTGGGGTTCTTCCCCTTCGGCTACGGCCTGGTGTACGGCAACTTCCTGCTGATCGGCCTCGGCCTCGCCTGGCTGGTGATCGGGATGTACGGCTGGATCATCGAACCCGTCGCCGAGGGCGACGACGACGAGCCCGACGATGCAGAGCAGGTGGCGCCTACGGCCACCGCTGGTGCCCACTGACCGTCCGAGACCGCCGCCGGTTGGGATCGACCGGCTGCACGCCCCGGACGGGGCGGCGCCCACCAGGAGAGCCCGATGGCAACCGACGTAGCGACCACCACGCTCGGGATCGATCACCGCAAGCTCGGGATGTGGACCTTCCTCGGCTCGGAGTTCCTGTTCTTCGGGGCCTTCGTGTCCGCGTACCTGCTCTACCTCGACACCACCGCCGGTGGCCCCGGGGTGGAGATCTTCGACATCCCCTTCACCTCCATCAGCTCCTTCGTGCTGCTGATGAGCTCACTGACGATGGTGCTGGCCCACCACGCCCACACCAAGGGTGATCTCCGCCGGATGCGGCTGTGGATCCTGGCCACCGCCGGGCAGGGCGCGGTGTTCCTCGGTGGGCAGGTCTTCGAGTTCAACGTCTTCTTCCGTGAAGGCCTCGAGCTGTCGACCTCGCCCTTCGCGACCTCCTTCTACATCCTGACCGGCTTCCACGGCCTGCACGTGTTCGTCGGGATCCTGCTGCTCGGCAGCCTGTACGTCCTGTCGCTCACGGGCAAGATCAAGGCGAACCAGGACGTGAAGACCGAGATGATCGGCCTGTACTGGCACTTCGTGGACATCATCTGGGTCGTGATCTTCACCGTCGTCTACCTGATCCCCGAGATCGCGGTCCTGGACTGAAAACGCCAGCCCAGTTGCGGGCGCCACGACCACGGTCCATGCGGAGGAGGCCGAGATGAGCAGCACCCAGACCCCGGAGCAGCAGGCCGACCAGGGGCACGACAACCACCCGACCCCGCGGCAGTACGTCAACATCGCCCTGGTCTTGGCGGTGCTGACGGCGCTCGAGGTCTCCACCTACTTCTTCGAGTTCGGGGCGATCGCCATCCCGCTGCTGGTGGTGTTGATGGTGGTGAAGTTCCTGTACGTGGCCGGCTGGTTCATGCACCTGAAGTTCGACTCCCCGATCTACAGCCGGCTGATGTACACCGGGCTGGCCTTCGCTCTGGTGTTGTACGCCGTCATGGCCGTGGTGACCCTGTTCGACCACGCACCCATGATCTGACCGGGTGCCCTGCGACACCCCGACGTTGCTGATCCGACGCCACCGCCCGCGGGAACCGCGGGCCGACGACCTCCAGTGAGGCGGATGTGAACGACGACTTCCGAAGCCGTGTGATCATGCCGATCCTGCTGCCGATCGCCGTGCTCGCGGCGATCGCCGGCTTCGTCGGTGCCGTGGCGGCGATCCTGCTGTTCAACACCAAGTCCGGTGCGCTGATGCTGGCGGCGGTGGCCGCCGCGGGGATCCTGTTCACCGTCAGCCTGGCCTCCAGCCAGGACAAGCTCGACCCGGCGCGGCGCGGGGTGGTCGTGTTCGCCGCCGCGCTGCCACTGGTGGTGGGCGCGCTGCTGTCGGCGGGGGTCATCCCCGGCATCGACGATGATGACCGCATGATCAACGTGGAGCCGCTGTTCGTGATCCCCGAGGCGGCACCGGTGATCGGATCGGTCAACTCCCAGGACTTCTGCCTCTACGACGACGCCGACGAGTGTCAGACCACCGACAGCTGGGAGGTCGTCCCGGATCCTGAGGAGGAGATGCTCTCCTTCGTCTACCAGAACGACGAGGCGGGCGTCCCCCACAACGTGGTCATCACCACCCTCGACGGTGATCGTGACGACCCGGCCCGAGGTGACGAGGAGTTCGTCAACTCCGAGATCATCACCGGGATCGCCACCGACTACTACGTCTCCGAAGAGCTGACCTGGGATGACCTGCCGGAGGATTGGTACTTCTACTGCGCCATCCACCCCAACATGAACGGTTGGGGCACCGTGCTCGAGGGCGAGGAAGCCTGACGGCACGCACGGCAGGCCACGGCTCCTTCGCGCGTCCGGCGGCTGCCTGGTGCAGGGTTTGCAGCGATGTGACCGCTGGGTGGTCGTATCGCTGCATCGCTGCTCCCGTGGCGGTGCCTGGGCGGTTCCCGGCTCAAGGGTTTGCAGCGATGTGACCGCGGGGTGGTCGTATCGCTGCATCGCTGCTCCCGCGGCGGTGGCTGGGCGGTTCCCGGCTCAAGGGTTTGCAGCGGTGTGACCGCGGGGTGGTCGTATCGCTGCATCGCTGCTCGCGCGGCGGTGCCTGGGCGGTTCCCGGCTGCAGGGTTTGCAGCGATGTGACCGCTGGGCGGTCGTAGCGCTGCACACCTTCGCACGCGACGGCGCGCCGCGGTGGTGCTCCCGCGGTGGCCCTCGGCGCGCCCGAGCCGCGCGTCCGGTGGTGCGCGCGCGGCTGCGGGTCACCGGTCCGGTGGCACCCGCTCATCGGCCGCGGCGGCGTGGGCGGCCAGGGCACGGGCCGCTGCATCCGGCAGCCCCGGGGTCGCAGCCGCGCCCGTGAGTTGCGGGAGCAGCGCCGCAGCGACCGCGCGGCCGACGGCGGCGTGCACCGCCTCGGGCCAGTGGATGCCGTCGGCGTTGAGCGCGTCGAGGTGGGGCGCCACCAACGGCCAGGTCGCCACCGTGGAGAAGCCGTGGGCGCGTGCCTGGGCCAACTGGCGCGCCTGCGCCCGTCGGTGCCCCGGGTGGCGGTGGCCGTAGTAGGCACTGCGATGGCTGGTGGGCCCCAGCGCCGTACCCGCGGCACGACCCCACGTGATGCTGCGGACGTGGTCGAGGAGTTCGCCGTACAGCCGCGCGAAGTCGGCGGGCGGGGTCCGGCTCCCGCGCCCTCGCCGTAGCCTGACCAGCCGCGGATAGAGGTCGTGCAGGCTGCTGCGGACGCGTCGTCGGAGCCCGGTTGGACGCAGGAACGGCACGAGCGCCTGCACCGAGGGCGGTACCCCGGCCGGTGCGTGATCGAAGCTGCCGATGGCGACCACCACCGCGTCCGCGTGGGCCAGCAGGTCGAACTGCACGTGGCGGTCCTTGGTCACGGCCCGCACCGCTTCGCGGACGGTGGCGCCCGGCTGGGCGACGACCACGACCTCGACGGCGCGCTCGAGCGCGGCCTCCAGCCGCGCCCGCATCACCTGCGGATACAGGTGCGCGGCATCGGGCAGCTGCGGCCCCTGCGCGTCGGTGAAAGCGAGGGAGTCACCGAGTACCAGGACGCGCAGGGCACCGGTCACGGTCTGCCCGCAGGAGCTCCGGCCTGGTCGTCGGCGTCGTCCGCACCCGTGTCCGTTCGATCGGCTCGTGGTGACGCGGCCGCGTCACCACCGGCCGTCTGCAGGGCCTTCGGGGACGTGACGTCGGCTGCGGTGCCCGTACCGACCACGTCGTCGGGAGCGACATCCGAGTCAGCACCCTCCACCAGCGAGCGGTGCTCGCGGGCACGCGCCCATGCCAACACGGCGACCGCCCACATGATGGTGGCCCCCATGATGTGGAACGACACCAGCGTCGGGGGCACGCCGAGCCAGTACTGCAGGTAGCCGAGCCCGCCCTGCGCGAGTTGCACGGCGAACAGCAGACGCACCGTCCTCTGGAAGCGCGTCGGGCCGCTGCGCCAGGTCACGGCGACGGTCGCGCCGGTGAGGCCCAGCAGCAACCACACCGCATCCGCGTGGGCGATGGCCATCACCCGGAGATCAAGGGGGAAGCGCGGCGCGTTCACGTCGCCGCCGTGCGGCCCCGTCCCGGTCACGACGGTACCCAGCACCAGCACCACCAGTGCGACCACGAGCACCGCCGTCATGGCCCTTTGCACCCCGCGGCTGGCCGGTGGTGCACCGTCGGGTGCGCGCACGAGCTCGTACACCCCGGCCGCAGCGGCGATGAGCACCATCGAGGCGAGGAAGTGACCCGCGACGGTGTAGGGCGACAACCCGGTGAGTACCGTCACCCCACCGAGGACGATCTGGCCGATGACCCCCAGGGGCAGCAGCAGCGCAAGGCGCCGCACGACGCGGGGGTGTGGCCCGGTGCGGCGCACGAACCACCACACCAGCACGGCGGTGAGCAGGACCGGCGCGCTCAGGAGCCGGTTGCCGAACTCCACGTAGCCCTGCCACACCTCATGGCCGCCTCCGCCCGCCAGCGGCGTGATGTTGCTGCCGTCACAGGTGGGCCAGTCGGTGCATCCGAGGCCGGAGCCCGTCACCCGGACGATGCCACCGGTGAACACGATCACCATGTTCGCGATCAGCGCCGCGAGGGCGGCGCCGCGCAGCGCCTCGCGCGACGGGTGTCGCAGGGTGCGGAACAGGGTGGCCAGCATGGCGGAAGGGTACCGGTGGGCAGGCCCGGAGCAGCACCGGGTGCGGGGTGTGCGCTGCGCACCGCCGCGCGATGGTCGGGTCGTGCCCACCCGGCACCGTTGCGTACCCTCTGAGCCCCCGTCCAAGGGCCCTCCCGCGTGCTCCGTCCGCCCTCCGCGCCGCTGCGTGTCACCATCCCCGGCCGCACCCACCATCGACGGGGACTGGTCCTGGTGGCGCTCGGGCTCTTCCAGCTGTGGCTGTGGGGTACCCGGGTCGTGAACCTGCTGGGTGCGTCGGAGAGCTTCTCCGCCGCCTTCGTCGCGGTGCACCTCGTGCTCTACGCGGCGGCGATCGGTGCGGGTCTGCTGCTGCTGTGGCTCGGGGGGCTGCAGCTACGCGAGGTGCGTGACGCCGACGCCGGCGCCGAGGCAGCGGCGGCGCGGCAACGCGTGGATGCCGGGACCCGGGCCAAGGTGTCACTGAACGAGCTGCTGCGCATGGCC